>NZ_SJYZ01000012.1:0-124698 GCF_004337555.1 Microbacterium sp. PI-1
CCCAGCCGAAGCTAGACGAGGATAATTTGGCATTTGACAAGTGCACGCTGTTGAGTTCTCAAGGATCGGATGCTCCCACGACCCAGTCATCACAACCAGGCCCGCAGGGCAACTTCTCTATCTTACCCACCCCATCCCGCTTGTCAAATCGGCGCGCCGTGCAGATCAGTGATCCGCAGCGCAGCTGTTGACAGCCGCAGAAGGGTGGATTCCCTATCCTAGACGCAAGCGCCAGATCTCTCAAGAGAGAGTGGAAGGGATTCGTTCTCCGCTTGAGGGGGGTGAAGCTCTCGGCTCCTCCGCGTCCCTGTGGGGCGAACAAGTAATAAGTTACGTGGGTTCCCGGGTTCTGGCAAATCGAGGGCCACCGCCCGGGCGTGTCGACGCCTCGCCCGTCGGGTTTCCACCGGATCAGGGGACGTTTCGGCTGCGTCAGGTGCGGCGGAGTACGATCGCGCCATGTCCACGCCCCCGGATGAGCCGCTCCTCGAGACGGCGCACGCACATGCGGATGACGACGATCGTCGGGGCTCGCGTGACGGCGGTGAGCTGTTCGAGCGTGTGCTCGGTGAGCTCGGGATCGCGGTCACTGACCGGTCGTCTGCGGCGCGCCCTGTCGTCCCGCTCTCCTCACGGCTGGACACGGCCGCTCTCGCCTGGGCCAGTGTCAGCGCCGTGATGGTCGCCGCCGGTCGCTCACCCGAGGACCTCGACCCCGCGCGGGTCGCCGTCGCGTACGGAAGCGACCGTGTGCTCACCCTCGACGGCGCCGCTCCGCCGGTGTGGTCGCCGTACTCCGGGTTCTGGCGAACCTCCGACGGCTGGATCCGCACCCACGGGAACTACCCCCATCACGCCGCCGGCCTGCGCGCAGGTCTCGGCCTGCAAGAAGGGGCAGGTGCCGAGGCGGTTCGCGACGTGCTCGCGGAGCAACAGAGCGCACCGGCGGTCGCCGCCATCACGGCCGCAGGAGGCCTGGCCGTTCGGGTGATGGCGGAGGCCCCCGCGACCGACCGGCTCCTCGGTGCGCGCCCGCTGCTCGAGATCAACCGCGTGGAGGCAGTGTCGCCCTCCCCCTTGTCGCGCTCGACACCGGCCGATGCCCGTTCAGAGCACCGTCCCCTCCAGGGAATGCGCATACTCGACCTGACGAGGGTGATCGCCGGCCCCGTGTGCACGCGGACACTCGCGCTGCTCGGTGCCGATGTCCTGCGGATCGATCCACCGCAGCTGCCCGAACCGGAATGGCAGCATCTCGACACGGGACACGGCAAGCGGTCCGCGGTGCTGGATGCGCGTGACCTGCAACTGGAGGAGCTGATCGAGCGGGCCGATGCCGTCGTCCTCGGATACCGTCCGGCCGCGCTCGATCGGCTCGGGCTGAATCCGGAGGAGCTCGCCCGCCGCCACTCCGGGCTGGTGGTCGCCCAGCTCAGCGCCTGGGGCACGGAGCATCCGGATCGGGCTGGATTCGACAGCCTGGTCCAAGCCGAGTCCGGCATCGCGCTCATCGAATCACCCGATGGCGACCGCCCGGGAGCACTCCCCGTGCAGGCCCTCGATCACAGCGCCGGCTACCTCCTCGCGGCCGCGGTGACGACGCTGCTTCGACAGCGTCCTCCACGCCCGGATGGCTCGTGGGTCGTTCGGACATCGCTGCGCCGGGTCGCCACAGAACTCCTCCAGATGCCTCGACGTCGGCAGCCGAACGCGGCACGCGGCTTCGCCGTCGATCCTCACGTCGCCCGCTTCGTCCTCGGAGACACGAGCCTCACGACCGCTCGTCCGGCCCTGCCAGGATTCGAGTTCGACGCTCCCCACCCCTGGGGGTCGGATCAGGCCCGCTGGTGACGACGCCCGCGCACCGCGAGCACGACGCAGAGCACCACGGTGATCACGCCCCAGAGCGCACACGCCGGAGGCAGCACACGGTAAGCGAGGTGCTGAACCGTGAACTCCGCATCGAGCGGACCGAACACGGCGAGACCCACCGCCCAGGCTCCGACCAGGATGACCGGCAGCGACACCCACCACGCCAGGCGGACCCCGTGCGGGATCGATTGCGCGGTGTCCAGCCGCGGCACACGACGACGGAGCCAGAGCAGCGCCCAGATCCCGATGATCGCGAGACCGATCAGGCTCGATCCGTGCTGAAGCCACTTGAACCCAGGAAGCGGGCCCCACATCTCATCGAGAGCGGGGATCTGCTGCACACCCCATCGGCCCTCATGCGTGAACAGGTCCCACACGATGTGTGAGAGCACACCGATCAGGAACGACACCGCGAGAAGGACCGGATACGAGCGCTTCTCCCCCACCCCGACGGCTCGTCCCGCCGCGGCAGCCCCACCCTCACTCCACTCACGGGGAAGTCGGCGGGCCAGCCAGAGCGGAGCGAGCTCGGGTACCGCGGGGCGCAGCAGCACACGCCACACCAGGAACAGGACGAACGCGAGCAGCGCCGTCCACAGCACGTTCCCGAACGTGTGGGTGAAGGTGTAGTTCAGTCCGACGCCCCGCACGAACAGCGGAAGATCCGGGGTCATCGCACCGATCGCGATCGCCGCGGGCACCAGGGGCGTCCGCACGAACGGCAGCGCGACGAGCGCGTGGCTGGGAGTGAACGGCATCCGTCTGGATCAGCCGATGAAGACGCCGGCGAGGGTCTTCTTGCCGCGACGCAGCACCGACACGCCTCCGGGGAGCGTCCCCCGGACGGTGGCGGCCTCATCTTCCACGCGTTCGCCGTCCAGCGTCACGCCACCCTGGCCGATCGCGCGCCGAGCCTCGGAAAGGCTCGCCACGAGTCCGGTCGCCACCAGCGCTTCAGTCACCGGGGTATCCGCGGCGACCGTGGCATTCGGGAGTTCCTCGAGCGCGGTGCGGAGCGTGCCGGCATCGAGCGCAGTCAGGTCCCCCTGCCCGAACAGTGCCTCGGATGCGGCGATCACAGCTGCGGTCGCATCGATGCCGTGCACGGTCGCGACCACCTCGAGCGCGAGACGCTTCTGAGCGGCGCGACGGAACGGCTCCGTCTCGACGAGCGCGGCGTACTCCTCGATCTCGGCCCTGCCGAGGAACGTGAAGACCTTGAGCCTGTCGATGACGTCACTGTCCGCCGTGCTGAGCCAGAACTGGTACATGCGGTACGGGCTGCACATCGCGGCATCGAGCCAGATGGCGTTCCCTTCGCTCTTGCCGAACTTGGTCCCATCGCTGTTCGTGATCAGCGGGGTGCCGATCGCATGCACGGAGACACCTTCGGCGCGCCGGATCAAGTCGGTGCCGCTGGTGAGGTTGCCCCACTGGTCGGATCCACCCGTCTGCAGTACGCAGTCGTACTGGCGGTACAGCTCGAGGAAGTCCATCCCCTGAAGGATCTGGTAACTGAACTCGGTGTAGCTGATGCCTTCGTCGGAGTTGAGGCGCGCGGCGACCGCATCCTTCTTCAACATCGTGCCGACGCGGAAGTACTTGCCGATCTCGCGCAGGAAATCGATCGCACTCAGCGGCGCGGTCCAGTCCAGGTTGTTGACGATGCGAGCCGCGTTTTCCCCCTCGAAGCTGAGGTAGCGCTCGACCTGCGTCCGCAGGCGCCCGACCCACTCCTCGACGGTCTCCCGCGTGTTCAGGGTGCGCTCCGCCGTGGGGCGGGGGTCGCCGATGAGTCCGGTCGATCCGCCGACGAGCCCGAGCGGCTTGTGTCCGGCGAGCTGGATGCGACGCAGCGTCAGCAGCTGCACGAGATTGCCGAGGTGCAGGCTGGGTGCCGTCGGGTCGAAACCGCAGTAATACGTGATCGGGTCCCCCGCGAGAAGGGCGCGCAGCGCCTCCTGGTCGGTGGACACATGGACCAGGCCACGCCACACGAGCTCGTCCCACACGTTCTCGAACGTGGGGTCGATCGCCTGGGGTGCGGTCGTCAGATCAGCAGTTGACACGCGCTCCAGGCTATCAGCGCGGGCAGGGGCGAATCGCCTCACAGCGGTCCGTCGAGGAGAGCGATCTCGTCGACGGACAGGGCGATCGCGGCGGCGTCCATCGCGACCTCCAGCTGGTCGAGCTTGCTGCCACCGAGGATCGGGCGGATGCCCCGCGCGAGCTGCCATGCCAGCACGATCTGACCCCGTCCGAGACCCCGTGCGTCGGAGACCTCATCCAGCGCGGCGAGCCGACGTGCGGTTCCCGGGTGCTCATACACCTCGGGCACGGGCTTCGCGGGGTTGTCGTAGGCGCCGGAGAGCAGCGGGGTGTAGGCCCAGATCTCGATCCCGTTCGCCACCGCGAAGTCCCGCTGCTCGTCGCTCAGCACGCCGAAGGGATGGGCCACCCCGGGCGGAAGCGTGCCCGGGCGCGTGCGCAGGTACGTGCTGTTCAGCTGGAGCGCGTCGATGGGGGTGCTTCCGAGGGACTTCGCGTGCGCACGGGCACGCTCGATGCGCCAGGCCGGGTGGTTCGAGGCGCCGACGCGGCTCACGGTGGCGTCGGCGGTGAGCGCCGCGAGAGCATCCACGGTCTCCTCGATCGCCACCGTCCGGTCCTCCTGGTGGAGCCAGAGCAGATCGATCCGGTCGATGCCCAAACGCTCGAGGCTCCCCTCGACGGCAGCGCGGATCGCACGCGGAGAGAGCCCGGCCCGGTGCTCGGGCCACGACCCCGGCCACAGGGGCTCGGCGCCGACCTTGGTCGAGATGCGGATCTGCTGCCGTGCATGTGGTCGCGCCGCGAGCCACCGTCCGAGCACCTCCTCGGACGCTCCGCCCTGCCCCGTGTCGCTCACCCAGAAGCTGTAGCAGTCGGCGGTGTCGATCCAGACTCCTCCGCGCTCGACGAAGCGGTCGAGCAGAGCGAACGAGGTCTCCTCATCGACGAGTGTGCCGAAGGACATCGCTCCCAGGACGAGCGGGGATACAGGGGTGTTCCGAGTGGTCATGACCTCACTCTGCAACCTGGAGTGCGCTCCAGGTCAAGCTCTATGCTCGGACCATGACCACGTACACGCCGGCGGAGGCTGCGGCACGCTCCGGTTTCAGCATCGACACACTGCGCTACTACGAACGCGAGGGCATCCTGCCCGCGGTGTCTCGCACGGCCGGCGGCCATCGCGCGTACACCGATACCGAGCTCGGACTCCTGGAATTCCTCAAGTGCCTCCGGGAGACCGGTATGCCGGTGGAACGCCTGCGTCGCTACGGCCAGCTCTGCCAGCGCGACGACACCGTTCCGGAGCGGATAGCTCTTCTCGAAGAGCACGCCGCGACAGTCGAGAAGCAACTCGCCGACGTTCTCGCGCAGCAGCGGCGTCTCCAGGAGAAGCTGGACTGGTACCGGTCGTCGAACTGACTCCGTCAGCTGTGCGCCGCCCACCAGACCAGGAAAGCGGCGCCGAGGGCGATCACCCAGCTGACGAGGCTGCCGACGAGGAAGTACTCCGCCCGAGCACCGGTTTCGCCGTCTCGGGAGATCTCCGGGAATCGGACGATGCCCTTCGCGGCGAGCATCGCGGCGAGGATCGGATACGCCGCAGCGAGAGTGAGGATCAGGACGAGGATGCGCTCCAGCGGTCCGATCAGTCGTCCGCCCTTGAATCCGCCGCGAGGATCGCGGGGTGCTGACGCCACCTCAGCATCTGTCTGCGTGGCGGCGGCAGTTTCACTGGCGGCGGCGGCTTCTGCGGCGGCGGCGGTGTCGGCGACCGCTGTCACCGGCGTCGCGGCCGGGTCTGCCGGGCGCCAGGTGTGCTCCCCGTCGAGCGCCGCACGGACCACGAGGTTCGCGGATTCCAGGAGGAACACCCCGGCACCCAGTGCCAGCAGAGCAAGATCGAAGGGGACTTCTCCGAACGGTGACCGGAGGCGCCAGACCACGCCGACCATGCCGGCGTCTGGACGAGCACCGAGCCCGACGACGGCACCGACGCTCACGACCGCGAGCAGGACGGCGGGCCAGAACCTCAGAGGGGCGGGGCGCTCGGTGGGCATGCTCCACACCCAGAGCGCTCCGACCACCAGCGCGAGCGCCATGGGGAGAAGCGCGTCGCTGACGCTGCCGAGCAGGAGCAGGACCACAGTGACGGTGAGGTAGCCGATCCACCGGCGCGGGGCGAATTGACGCACCAGGTCGGCGGCGCCGACCGCCAGCAGGATGAAGCCGGCGACGATCATGCGCGGTCCCCTCGAAGCGCGGCCACTCCCTCGATGAGCGCGGCCGTGCCCGCGGTGCGCAGCGACTTCGAGACGCTGGGCTGCGTGATCCCTTCCTCGGCCGCGAGCTCCTGCTGCGATCGACCGAGCAGACGGCCGTAGGCGAGTCGCCGTTCCCGCTCGCTCATCGCGCCAACCAGCTCGTCGCGGACGAGGAGGTAGGCGTTCGATGCGGCGATCGTGCTCTCCATGACCTCATCCTGCCCCGGGGCTCCGACAATCCAGGACCGCGTGCGCGGCACGGCGCGACCCTCGCGCTCATGCACGGTCTCGATCGCGGCGCGGGCCGCGTACCAGCCGGGTCCGTCCGCGAGCTCGCGATGGACGGATTCGACCGGACGCACCTCCCCCACCCCGATCCCGAACCGGAAGGCGATACCGTCCGGCAGCCGCAGCTGGATCATCAGGACCGACACCATCGCGTCGCTCAGATCGAGGTAGACACCCTGTTGCTCGTCTCCTACGGTGGGCGTGAGCGGCTGCGCGGCCAGCGGGAAGTCGACCTCGACCCTGGCTATGGTGTCGTCGAGGACGTGCTGCGCGGCGGTGCGATCGTCGAGCCGGCGAGAGCCCACGATGTCTGCGAGTACCGCGATGACCATGGCATAACCATAACACGCATAACTCTCGACTTATTCTCTATTTGGCTATATTCTGCGAACATGCCTGAATCGCACATCATCCCCTGGTCCCACGGAACATGGACCACCGCCCCCGCCTCCCCCTCCGGTCTCCCCGACGGCTCGGCTCCCCTCGACATCACCGCCGTGGAGGGCAGCGACGCCTGGCGGCACACCGCCTACGGCTTCGTGCACGACACCGAGCACGCCCTGCTCGCACCCCTCGCGGTCGGCGAGGCGATGGAGGTGTCGTTCCGCGCGCCCTGGGACGGACAGTTCGACCAGGCGGGTGTCTTCGTGCGGATCGACGACGAGCACTGGATCAAGACCGGCCTGGAGTACGCCGACGACCACCTCGGACTCGGCGCCGTGGTCACCGCCGGGGGCTCCGACTGGTCGGTCGGTCACGTCGATGAGTGGCTCGAGAGCGAGATCACGGTACGCGTCAGCCGCTGGGCGGACTCCGTGATCGTGCGCGCCCGCGCCGATGACGGACCGTGGCGTCTCGTTCGGGTCGCCCCGTTCGACGGCACGGCGACGGCATCCGCCGGACCGTTCCTCGCCGCGCCCACGCGCAGCGGACTCACGGTCCGGTTCACCCGGTGGGAACGGTCGTCGGCAGACACCGACCTCCACTGATCCGCTGCGGGCCGGCGGCCCCGCCGTCGGCTAGAGGCCGAGGGCGTGGGCGGCCGCCTGCGCGCGAGCGATGAGCTCGGCGCGCTGCTCGGCGACCCGCTCCGGAGCGGTGCCGCCGACGCCGGTCCGCGACCCGACCGAACCCTCGATCGTGAGGACCTCACGCACCTCGGGCACGAGATGCGGGGACACCGAGAGCAGCAGCTCATCGGAAGCGTCCTCCAGTCCGATCCCCTGCTCCTCGCACGCGCGCACGAGCGCACCCGAGATCTCATGGGCGTCGCGGAAGGGCACCCGGCGCTTCACGAGCCACTCGGCGACGTCGGTCGCGAGCGAGAAGCCCTGCGGTGCGAGTTCCGCCATCCGCGCGGTATCGAAGCGGAGCGTCGCGATCATGCCGGCGAACGCGGGGAGCACGACCTCCAGCGTCTGCACCGAATCGAAGACCGGCTCCTTGTCCTCCTGCAGATCGCGGTTGTACGCGAGCGGGAGGCCCTTCAACGTGGCCAGCAGTCCCGACAGGTTGCCGATGAGACGGCCGGACTTGCCCCGGGCGAGCTCGGCGATGTCGGGGTTCTTCTTCTGCGGCATGATGCTGGAACCGGTCGAGTACCCGTCATCGAGGGTGACGAAGCCGAACTCGCGGGTGTTCCAGAGGATGATCTCCTCGGAGAGGCGCGAGAGATCGACACCGGTCATCGCCGTGATGAAGGCGAATTCGGCGACGACGTCACGAGCGGCAGTGCCGTCGAGCGAGTTCTCGGCCGGACGGTCGAGGCCCAGCTCCGTCGCCACGAGCACGGGATCGAGACCGAGCGTGGAACCCGCCAGCGCTCCCCCGCCGTAGGGCGAGACACCGGCGCGGCGACGCCAATCCACGAGCCGCTCCAGCTCCCGAACCAGCGGCCACCCGTGCGCCTGCAGGTGGTGGGCGAGCAGGACGGGCTGTGCGTGCTGCAGATGGGTGCGCCCGGGGAGGATCGCCGTCGGGTGCGCCTCCGCCTGGGCGACCAGTGCGTCGACGACGCGCAGGATGTCTCGCGCGATGACCCGGGCGTGGTCGATCAGATACATGCGCACGAGCGTCGCGATCTGGTCGTTGCGGCTGCGACCTGCGCGCAGACGCCCGCCCAGCTCCGGTCCCAGCTCGGCGATCAGTGCCTGCTCGAGCGCACCGTGCACATCCTCGTCGGTCGGCACCGGGCGGAGGGAACCGTCTGCGACACGGCGAGCCACGGCATCCAGCCCCTCGTGCATCCGTCGCGCCTCGTCGGGTTCGAGGTATCCCGCGGCCTCGAGCGCGGTCGCATGGGCATGCGAGCCGGCGATGTCGTACGGAGCGAGGATCCAGTCGAAATGTGTGGAACGGCTGAGCTCGACCAGCTCGGGCGAGGGCCCGGTGGCGAAACGTGCACCCCAGAGCGCCCCCTCGTTGGTGCCTTCATGCGTCGAGTCGGTCATCACGCGTCCTTCTTGCCGAGCAGCCACACGAGAAGCGCCTTCTGCGCATGCAGCCGGTTCTCTGCTTCATCCCAGACGACGCTCTGCGGTCCGTCGATGACCGAGGAATCGACCTCGTAGCCGCGGTCCGCCGGGAGGCAGTGGATGAAGATCGCCTCCGGGTCGGCGAGCGTCATCGTCTCGGGGGTGACCTTGTAGCCGCCGAGGTCACGGATGCGCGCGATCTTCTCCTCCTCCTTGCCCATCGAGACCCAGGTGTCGGTCACGACCACGTCGGCCCCGGCGGCGGCCTCGACCGCGTCGGTGTACAGCGTGATCGATCCGCCGGTCTCGGCCGCACGGCGGTCGGCTGCCTCGATGACGTCGGCGCGCGGCGCATAGTCCTCGGGCGACGCGATGCGCACGTGCATCCCCGCCGTCACGCCGGCGAGGGCGTAGGAATGCGCCATGTTGCTCTGCCCATCACCGAAGAACGTGAGCGTGAGACCCTTCAACTCGCCCTTGTGCTCACGAATCGTCAGCAGATCAGCGAGCAACTGGCAGGGGTGGAAGTCGTCGGAGAGCGCATTGATCACCGGCACGCGCGTTCCGGCGGCCATCTCCTCGAGTCCGGACTGCGCGTAGGTGCGCCAGACGATCGCGGCGACCTGGCGCTCCAGCACGCGTGCGGTGTCGGACGGTGTCTCCTTGCCCCCGAGCTGACTGCTGGCGGTGGAGATGATGAGCGGCGAGCCACCGAGGTCGGCGATGCCCACCGCGAACGACACCCGGGTGCGCGTCGAGGACTTGTCGAAGATCACCGCGACGGTCTGCGGCCCCGCAAGACTCTTGTCCGCCCAGCGGTCCTTCTTCAGTTCGAGGGCGAGGTCGAGGATCTC
Source organism: Microbacterium sp. PI-1 (assembly GCF_004337555.1). Taxonomy (NCBI): domain Bacteria; kingdom Bacillati; phylum Actinomycetota; class Actinomycetes; order Micrococcales; family Microbacteriaceae; genus Microbacterium; species Microbacterium sp. PI-1. The sequence goes on from NZ_SJYZ01000012.1 coordinate 9,802, forward strand.
GGCCTGCTCGGCGGGCGTCAGGTCGTCGTCACGCAGCAGGTGGCGGGTCATGCGGATACCTTTCCGGAGAGGGAAGCCTGTACGTCGGCGAGGGCAGCGGTGAACAACTCACGGAACTCTGCGAGCTCGGCGTCACCGATCGTGAGGGCGGGCGCGATGCGGACCGTCTCCGGATTGGCGGCGTTGACGATGAGGCCGCGCTCCTGAGCGGCGGCGACCACGGCTCCGGCCACCGGCGCGGACAGCGCCACGCCGATCAGCAGACCGCGTCCGCGCACGCCGTCGACGAGCGGGGAGTCCATGCCGAGCAGGAACTCACGCAGCTCGGCGCCCCGGCGGGCGGCGTTCTCGACCAGCCCGGCACTCTCGATCTCGGCGAGCACCGCGTCGGCGACCGCAGTCGCGAGCGGGTTCCCCCCGAAGGTGGAGCCGTGGGACCCCGGCGTGAAGAGCGCGCTGGCGGAACCGTAGGTGACCAGAGCACCGATCGGGAAGCCACCACCGATGCCCTTGGCCAGGGTGATCGCGTCGGGCGTGATGCCCTCATGACTGAATCCGAACCATGCACCCGTGCGGCCGGCACCGGTCTGGATCTCGTCGACGATCAGCAGCGCGCCGTGCGCGAGGGTCAGCGAGCGTGCAGCGGCGAGGTAGCCCTCTGGCAGCTCCACCACACCGGCCTCGCCCTGGATGGGCTCGACGATGACGGCGGCCACCCGATCATCCATCGCCGCCTGCAGCGCCTCGATCGTGGCCGGAATGTGCTCGACACCACCCGGCATCGGCTCGAAGGGCGCGCGCATCGAGGTCTTCGCCGTCAGGGCGAGCGAGCCCATGGTGCGTCCGTGGAAGCCGTTCTCGAGCGCGAGGATGCGCGGCCGTTCGACGCCGCCGTGCAGACGGGCGAGCTTGAACGCGGCTTCGTTCGCTTCCGCACCGGAGTTCGAGAAGAAGACGCGTCCGTCGATCCCGGCACCAGCGAGGCGCTTGAGACGTGCGGCGAGGGCGAGCTGGGGCGGAGTGGCGAAGTAGTTCGACACGTGGGCGAGCGTCGCCGCCTGGGCCGACACCGCCTCCACGAAGGCCGGGTGCGCATGCCCGAGGGAGGTCACCGCGATTCCCGCGAGGAAATCGAGGTGGCGTCGGCCGTCGGCATCCCACAGGTACGAACCCTCGCCGCGGACCAGCAGCGCGAGCCGCTCCCCCGCGTTGAGCACGAGATCGCGTGCCGCATCGTCCTGCCAGACGGTCATGCCGTCACCTCATTCCTTCCCAGGACCACTTCGGTCCCGATTCCTTTGCTGGTGAAGAGTTCGACGAGCACCGAATGCGGCACCCGTCCGTCGATGATCGCCGCGGCATCGACGCCGCCCTCGACCGCGTCGAGACACGCGCGCATCTTCGGGATCATCCCCGACTCGAGCGTCGGAAGCATGTCGATGAGGGCCTCCGATGTGAGGTGCGAGACGAGCGAGTCGCGGTTCGGCCAATCGGCGTAGAGTCCGGGCACGTCGGTGAGGATCACGAGCTTGCGGGCGTTCAGAGCAACCGCCAGCGCCGCCGCCGCCGCATCCGCGTTGACGTTCAGCGACTGACCGGGGTGGTCGAGGTCGGGCGCGATGCTCGAGACCACGGGGATGCGCCCGGCCACGAGGTGGTCGTGCACCGGGGTCGGGTCGACTTCGACGACATCGCCGACGCGTCCGAGATCGACCTCTTCTCCATCGATCACGACGCCGCGACGGCGTCCGCCGAAGAGACCGGCGTCCTCACCGCTGAGCCCGGTGGCGATCGGCCCGTGGGAGTTGATCTTGGAGACGAGCTGCGGGTTCACCTGACCGGTGAGCACCATGCGCACGACGCTGATCGCCTCGGTGTTGGTGACGCGGTAGCCGCCCTTGAACTCACTCGGGATCTCGAGGCGTTGCAGCATGTTCGAGATCTGCGGACCGCCGCCGTGGACGACGACCGGCAACACCCCGACGTACCGGAGATACGCGATGTCCTGCGCGAAGGCGTCCTGCAGCTCTTCCGAGACCATCGCGTTGCCGCCGTACTTGATGACGACGATCTGATCGCGGAACTTCTTCAGCCACGGGAGGGACTCGATGAGGGTCGTGGCCTTCTGCGCGGCGACCTCGGCCGGAGTGTCCTGGATGTCGGTCATGAGGCGTACGCGCTGTTCTCGTGCACGTAATCGTGCGTGAGGTCGTTGGTGAGCACCGTGGCCGCGGCCTCGCCCGACTTCAGATCGATCACGACGTGGGTGGCGCGCGGGGTGAGGTCGACCTCTTCCCGCGGACGGTCGGGACCGCCTTCGGTGCACACGCGGACGCCGTTCATCCAGACGTCGACGTCATAGGGATCGAACTGCGCGTGCGTGGTGCCGATCGCGGCGAGCACACGTCCCCAGTTCGGGTCGTTGCCGAAGATCGCCGCCTTGAAGAGGTTGTTGCGTGCCACGGACCGGCCGACCTCGACCGCGTCCTGCTCGGACACCGCCTGCCGGACCTCGATCGTGATGTCGTGGCTCGCGCCTTCCGCGTCACCCTGCAGTTTCACCGCGAGTTCCTGACACAGGTCCCTGAGGGCGGCGGCGAAGTCGTCGAGGTCCGGGGCGACCTCCGAGGCACCGTTGGCGAGAAGCGTGACCTGATCGTTGGTCGACATGCACCCGTCCGAATCGAGCCGGTCGAACGTCTTCCCGGTCGCTCGGCGCAGGGCCTCGTCGGCCTGCAGCGGTTCGAGGACGGCATCGGTCGTGATCACCACGAGCATCGTGGCGAGTCCGGGCGCGAGCATCCCGGCCCCCTTGGCCATGCCGCCGATGGTCCAGCCGTCGCGGCTGATCACCGCCGTCTTCGCGACCGTGTCCGTGGTCATGATCGCGTGAGCGGCGTCGTCCCCGCCGTCTGCGCTGAGCTCGGCGATCGCCTGCTCGGTGCCGGCGAGCACCCTCGCCCGGAAGGTCTCGTCTCCGGTGCCGATGAGCCCCGTGGAGCAGATCAGCACGTCGCCGGCGCTGACCCCGAGGAGTTCGGCTGCCTTCTCCGCGGTCTGGTGCGTCGTCTGGAAGCCGAAGGAGCCGGTGAAGCAGTTCGCCCCTCCGGAGTTGAGCACGACGGCTTCGACAACGCGATCGGCCACGGCCTGCTGCGACCAGATGATCGGATTCGCCTTGGCACGGTTGCCGGTGAAGACGGCGGCGCCGACCTTGCGCGGTCCCCGGTTGACGACGACGGCCACGTCCGGCTTGCCTGTCGACTTGAGTCCTGCGGCGACACCGGCCGCTTCGAATCCTGCGGGGGCGGTGACGCTCATGGCGCGACTCCGTTCAGTGAGAGGGCGCGGGCCTCGGGCAGTCCCAGCGCGATGTTCATGGATTGGATGGCAGCGCCGGCGGTGCCCTTGACGAGGTTGTCGACGGCGGTGACCACGGTGACGCGGTTGGCGGAACGGTCGATCGCGAGACCGATCAGTGCGGTGTTCGCGCCGATCACGTCGGCGGTCCGCGGGAATCGTCCTTCCGGGAGCAGCTGCACGAAGGTCTCCTCCCCGTACGCGCTCTGCCAGGCGTCCCGGATCTGCGCATCGGTCGCGCCGGACGCGATCGGCGCCGTCGAGGTCGCGAGGATGCCGCGCGACATCGGGACCAGCACCGGGGTGAAGGAGATCCGGATGCCGTCGGGGTCTGCGCCCGAGGCTGCGGCGAGCGCCTGACGGATCTCGGGAATGTGCCGGTGGGTTCCACCGACGGCATACGGGTTCGCGGATCCGAGGATCTCGCTCGCCAGGAGATTCGTCTTGAGGCTCTTCCCCGCACCGGACGGGCCGACCGCCAGCACCGAGACGATGTCGGAGGCGTCGATGACCCCGGCGGCCACTCCCGGGGCGAGGCTGAGGCTCACGGTGGAGGCGTTGCAGCCGGGAGCGGCGATGCGCGTCGCACCCCGGAGGTGCTCGCGCTGCTTCACGCCGTCGACCAGGAGTTCCGGCACGCCGTAGGTCCACGCCTCATGGAACGCACCGCCGTAGAACGCGTCCCAGGCCGCGGCCGACGTGAGCCGATGGTCGGCTCCGGCGTCGATCACGAGCGGGGCGTCACCCAACGCGTCGGTGTACTGACCGGACTGTCCGTGCGGGAGCGCCAGGAAGACGATGTCGTGGCCGGAGAGGATGTCCGGTGTGGTCTCCTGCAGCGTGAGGTGCGCCAGGGAGCGCAGGTGCGGCTGGTGATCGACGAGGGGTTGCCCGGCGTTCGAATGCGCCGTGACGGTGCGGATCTCCATGTCGGGATGGTCTGCCAGGAGGCGTAGGATCTCGCCGCCTGCGTAGCCGGATGCGCCGGAGACGGCGACGGAATACGTCATGCTTCTACCTTAACGGTCGGGTCTTCCTCGAAAGGAGGACCGAGGGGCGGGGCCGGAGGCGGCGACACCGGCACTCACCGCCGAAAGGGGGCAGGCAGGAGGGCGGGGTCGCCTACAGTCGGCGGCCGCGGCGTCGGCGCACAGCGATGACGCTCGGAGCGAGCGTCGGAGAAGCGGTGGCGGCCGAAGGCATGTCGCGACAGTAGCGCGGCCCCGGCGGCCACCGCAAATCCGGGCCGTCATCCGGCGGGCGAGAACTCCATCGGTGCGGCGAAGAAGGCCAGCTCGTGCGCGCTCGAGACCTCGAACACGCGGCTCATCCTCGCGCGGGTCGCGGCGTCCGCCCGTGCGGCCGCCCCGGAGGCGTAGAGGATCGCCGTCTCGGTCGCCTCCTCGAACGCAGGGTCGGCGTATGTCGCGAGCCAGGAGGCGAAGGGATGCTGCGGATCCCGCGCGTACTCGCCGAACTCGCCGGCATGCAGGCGCCGGCCGAGGTCGGTGTAGAGCCAGAAGCACGGAAGGACGGCTGCGACGATCTCGGCGTAGTCGCCACCGAATGCGACCGACCTGAGGTGATCGAGGTAGGCCGTGGTCGCCGCCGACGGTTCCGCGGCGAACGTCGCAGCGCTCACCCCCTGCTGCGGCGTCAACCACGACGCATGGAGTTCGAGCTCGCCCACGATGGACCCGTGGGCGGAGTGCGCCCAGAACGCCTGCTCAGCCGATGTCGGGGCTCGTCGCGCCGCCTCCGACAGCACCCGGGCGTACTCGCGCAGGTACAGGGCATCCTGCGCGAGGTACGCGAGGAAGGGCTCGCGCTCCAGCGAGCCGTCTGCAAGGGCACGGATGAACGGCAGCTCGTCGATCTGTGCGCGGACGTCGGCGATGCGCTCCCACCACTCGGCAGCGACCTCCGACGCAGCGACCTCCGAGACAGCGACCTCCGACGCAGCGACTCCGCTCGTCGTGTCCGCCCGCGCCCACAGTCCGGCGAAGTGGTTGATGGGGCCGTGCCCGCGACCCACCCGCAGTGCTTCCCCCGCACGGAGCGATTCACGCAGCCAGCTCCGCGCCGCGCGGACCGCCTGCTCCGGCTCCAGACCCCGTGCCAACAGCGTGGCGAGGGCAGAGGAGAGCGAGCAGCCGGTGCCGTGGGTGCTCGAGGTGACGATACGCGTCCCGCTGTACTCCTGACGTCGCCCGTGACGAGCGTCGATCAGCGCATCCGGGGCGTCGTTCCCCGCGAGATGTCCGCCCTTGACCAGCACGGCGACCCCGACATCCGTCGACAGGTCTTCCGCAGCGGCGATCGCCTCCGACCAGTCCCCGACGTCGCGCCCCGAGAGCACGGCGAGCTCGGCCAGGTTCGGGGTCACGAGCGTGGCGCGACGGAGCAGATCCCGCAGTTCCCGCTCCGCATCCGGCTCCAGGAGCCGATCCCCCGAAGTCGCCACCATCACCGGATCGAGGACGACGATCGGCGGACGGGCTCGGTCGAGCCAGGCAGCGACCGTCCGGATGACCTCGGCGTCGGCGAGCATCCCGATCTTCACCGCGTCGATCACGATGTCATCCGACACCGCGTCGAGTTGGGCGCGGAGGAACTCTGCCGGCGGCACGTGCACGCCGCGCACGCCCTGGGTGTTCTGCGCGGTCAGCGCGGTGAGCACGGCCATGCCGTATCCGCCGTTGGCCGCGATCGACTTGATGTCGGCCTGGATCCCTGCGCCGCCGGACGGGTCGCTCCCGGCGATGCTCAGCACACGCGGAACGGAACCTGCGAGCCACCGTCGCCGGAAAGCACGGGCGGTCGCCGCGGGGTCTTCCGCCGTGCACAGCGCCGAGACCACGGCGATGCCGGCTGCACCGGCATCCCGCAATGCCTCGGCATCGTCGAGCCCCACGCCGCCGATCGCGACGCACGGGAGTGGACTGCGTGCGACGAAGTCACGGAATCCGTCGACTCCGAGCGGCGCCGGGTGATCCGGTTTCGTCGCGGTGGGACGGATCACACCGACACCCAGGTAGTCGACCGTCCCCACCGGCAGGGCGAGAACGGCCTCGAGGTGCGCGGCACTGTTCGCCGTGAGGCCGATCAGCGCATCGGGTCCCAGTACCTCGCGCGCCCGCCGCACGGACGCATCGCCCTGCCCCAGATGCACGCCGTCGACGCGCGCACCCCGTTCGCGGGCGGCGACGGCAGCATCCAACCGGTCGTTCACGACGAGGAGCGCCCGTCCGTCGATCGCCCGCGACACCGCGATCAGCTGTTCGACGATCTCGGCCTCCGTCGCCGTCTTGTCCCGCACCTGGACGATGCGCACACCACCCTCCACAGCCTGACGGACGGTCTCGACGACACCACGATCACCGCAGAGTTCGGGATCGGTCACGAGATAGAGCGAGAGATCGGCGGTCACCGTGCACCGCTCTCGACGCGAGCCTCGGCGACGAGGTCTTCCGGGCGCAGCGCTGCGAGTGCATCCAGCAACGAGACCGCGAAACTGCCCGGACCCCGCGCTGTCGTTGCGGCATGCTCGGCGGCGATCGTGTATCCGAGGCTCGCGGCGGCGACCGCCGTGAGCGCATCGTGCCCCGTCACCCTGGCGGCGCCGAGGAGCGCGGCCATGACTGCGCCGAGGGCACAACCGCCACCGGTGACCCTGGTCAGGAGCTCGTGACCGTTCGCGAGTCGCAGGATCCGCTCGCCGTCGGTGAGGAGATCGACCGGACCCGAGACCGCGACCACGGCACCCGTCCTCGTCGCCAGGGCAGCCGCCGCGTCGGCAGCGGCATCCGTGCTGTCCGTCGCGTCGACACCTCGGCCACCCGCGCTGACGCCGGCGAGGGCGAGGATCTCGGAGGCGTTGCCTCGGATCGCGGTCGGTCGCTGATTCGCCAGGTCATGCGCCAGCGCCGTGCGGATCGGCAGGGTGCCGATCGCGACCGGATCGAGCACCCACGGTGTCCCGGACGCGGTCGCGCCGGCGACGGCTTCGACGATCGCAGCCCGCTGCTCCGGCGTGGGCGTGCCGAGGTTGATCAGCAGGCCGGAGGCGACCCCGGCGAACAGCTCGGCCTCGCCGACGATGTCGACCATCGCGGGTGCCGCACCGGCGGCGAGCAGCACGTTGGCCGTGAACCCCGTGACGACCGCGTTGGTGATGCAATGCGTCAAGGGCGGAGCCTCACGCACCACCTCCCACAGCGCCGCGGCGGAGCCGACGAGATCGGTGGTGGATTCAGGACGCAGAAGATCGCTCATCGCGACATCCCTTCGCTAGTACGAACTAGATCAGGTTCGACGGGTCTGTTCTCAGCCGCGGATGCCGCACCCCGTGTCACTGCTCGCAGTCTAGCGATCGGTCAGGAGCGCGCGTTCCTCCGCCCGGGTGAGTCCGGCACGGCGCGGCCGATCGACGCCGCGGGCGCGCTCGTCGACGAGGACCCGCCCGATCGTGTCGGCGAGGGCGCGGAGCGAGCCTCCCGACGCACGGAACGCTGCGTTGGACCGCGTCATGAATCCCGTCATCTCCGGCGGCAGCCACAGCGGAAGCGAACGCGGTCCGGCCCAGTGCTCGACCTCCCGAGCGACGAGCCAGTCCTCGTCAGCGACGACCGTGTCACCGGTGTGCCCTGCTGCCGAACGTACCGCCTCCAGCACGTCGGAGAGCGAATGCCTGTCACCGATCGCGTTCACCACGCCGCTCCGAGTCGCCGTGACGATGAACTCGGCCAGGTCGTCGACATCGATCACCTGCGCAGCTCTCCCCTCGAGCGGTGGCAGCAGCACCGGCTCCGCGCCGGCGCGCGTGAACGCCGCCGCCCAGTATCCGAACCTGTCGCTCGGATCTCCGTCCCCGACGATGAGCCCGGGGCGCACGATGAACGCCCGCGCTCCGAGCGCCGAGACGGCGTCTTCGGCCGCGGCCTTCTGCGCCCCGTACTCGTAGGCGTCTCCGGGACGGGCGGGCGGATGACGGGGAGCTGATTCGTCGGCCCCGACCGTCTCATCATCGGCGTACACCGACATCGAGGACACATAGGTCCACCGTGCCGTGCGCGCACCGAGAGCGTCGACGGCACGAGCGACGTGCGACGCCTGCGAGGAGATGTCGACCACATGGTCCCAGTCGCGCTGCGCGAGTGCGTCGTAGGCCTCGGCGGCCTCCCGGTCTCCGGGCACGAGCTCGGCACCCTCGGGCGCCGGTCGCGTTCCGCGGGCGAGACAGGTCACTGCCGCACCGGCATCGACCCATCGACGCGCGATCCGCCCCGAGAGCCAGCCCGTACCGCCGAGGATCAGCACATTCGACATGGCTTCATGTCAGCAGGAATCGACCACCCGCGAAAGAGCTTCCGCTCAGAGCAGATCGCGCCGGAGGTCGTGCTCAGTCGCGCAGCGCCGCCCCGAACCGTTCGGCCGCCACCGCGACGCCCGCGAGCTTGGCCTCGGTGGCCTCCGCAGCGGTGAGGGTGCGGTCGTCGGCGCGGAACCGCAGGGCGAACGTCAGGCTCTTGGAGCCTTCCGGCACCCCCTCCCCGCGATAGTCGTCGACGAGACGCACGGACTCGAGCATCGCACCGGCGCCCTCGGCGAGAGCCGCCTGCACATCCGCGGCGGGCACCTCGGCCGACAGCGTCAACGAGACGTCCTGCGTGGCAGCAGGGAACGTCGACAGCGACGCGGCCACGACACGGCCGCCCGCGAGCGACAGGACGCGGTCGAGGTCCAGCTCGAACACGGTCGCACGGCCGGGGAGGTCGGCGCCCTCCGCCACCGCGGGGTGCAGCTCGCCGACGTAGCCGACCTCTTCCCCGGCGATCCGGAGGGATCCGGTGCGGCCGGGGTGGAGTGCGGCACGCTCGGCCTGCACGACGTCGATCTCGACTCCGGCGGCGGCGGCGATCACACGGACGGCGTCCAGCGCCTCGACCAGACCGGCGGGTTCGGCCGGGCGACCGGGCTGGCGCGGTGACACGTGGCCGGTGAGCAGCGCCGAGACGAACCGGTGCTGCGGCGGGATCGAGGCGTTCAGCGCGGCGAGCGTCTCTTCCGACGGGCGCTCCCCCAGGGGCGGCACATCCTCCGTGCCGTACTCCACACCGGGCTCGGGCAGGAACACGACACCGGTCTCGAAGATCGCGAGGTCGGTGAGCCCGCGCGAGATGTTGCGGTGCGCGGTCTGCAGCAGACCGGGGATGAGCGATCGACGCAGGGAGGGCGCCTGACCATCGAGCGGATTCGCCAGGCGGATGCTCGGCAGGTGCTCCCCCGACGCGGAACCGTGCAGGTCGTTCTGCACCTCGGTGGTGAACGGGAACGACGGTGTCTCGACGAGCCCCGCGGCGGCCAGGGCATCGGCCACGCGACGGCGACCCTGCTGATGCGCGGTGAGCCCGCGACCGGACGGCGGCGTCGGCAGCACCGAGGGGATGCGGTCGAGCCCGTGGATGCGGGCGACCTCCTCGGCGAGCGTCCACTTGTCGGTCAGGTCGGGACGCCAGGTCGGCGGGATCACGATCCAGCCGGACCCTGTCTCGGAAGCGGTGACGTCGGCGCCGATGGTGGTCAGCGCCCCGGTGATCTCGTCGTCGGTGTAGTCGACGCCGATCAGACCCTGCACGAATCCGGCCGGGAGCTCGATCTCGCCGACGAAGACCTCGGCGAACAGTGCGCCGCCTTCCTCGGTGAGCGTGCCGCCGGCGAGCTCGACCATCAGGTCGGCCGCCCGGCGCGCGGCCGCGAAGGGGATGAGCGGGTCCACGCCGCGCTCGAAGCGCTTGGACGCCTCGCTGGGCAGCTTGTGACGGCGTGCCGAGCGGGCGATGGTCGTCGGGTCGAAGGTCGCGGCCTCGATGAGCACGTTCCTGGTGGTGTCGCTCATCTCCGTCGTGCCGCCGCCCATGACACCGGCGAGGCCGATCGGACCCGACTCGTCGGTGATGAGCAGGTCTTCCACGTGCAGCGCGCGCTCGACGCCATCGAGCGTGGTCATCTTCTCGCCCGGGGTCGCACGTCGCACGGTGATGCCGCCGGTGAGCTTGTCGAGGTCGTATCCGTGCAGCGGCTGGCCGAGTTCGAGCATCACGTAGTTGGTGATGTCGATCAGCACGCCCAGCGAACGCATACCCGCGAGGCTGAGCCGCGCGACCATCCACGGCGGAGTCGGACGCGAGGGGTCGACCCCCCGGACGACGCGGGTCACGAACTCGCTCGCACCGACACGGCCGCGGACCGGCGCGGTGTCGTCGACCACGGTGGTGTGGCCGGTGCCCGGCTGCAGTTCGGCGAAGTCACGCTCGGCGGGATCGCGGAAGTCCGCCCCGGTGGCGTGCGCGTATTCGCGGGCCACACCGCGCAGCGAGAACGCGTAGCCGCGGTCAGGCGTGACGTTGATCTCCACTGCCACGTCGTCGAGACCGAGCAGCGCGATCGCGTCGGTACCGACAGGAGCATCGATGCCGAGATCGGACAGCACGACGATGCCGTTGTGCTCGTCGCCGAGGCCCAGCTCCCGCGCGGACGCGATCATGCCGTCGGAAACGTGACCGTAGGTCTTCCGTGCGGCGATCGGGAACGGGCCGGGCAGCACGGCACCGGGCAGCGTCACGACGACCTTGTCACCGGCCACGAAGTTGTGCGCACCACAGACGATGCCGCGGATGCCGCCGTTCGCCTCGCCCACATCCACCTGGCACCAGTTGATGGTCTTGCCGTTGGACTGCGGCTCGGCCTCAAGCGACACGACCTGTCCGACCACCACGGGACCCGTGATGTCGAAGCGGTGCACGTCCTCCTCTTCGAAGCCGACGGTCACCAGCGCGCCGAGGACGTCCTCGGGCGTGGCATCCGCTGCCAGATCGACGTATTCACGCAGCCACGAAAGCGGGACGCGCATCACACCACCATCCCGTACTGCTCGCTGAATCGGACATCACCCTCGGCCATGTCGCGCATGTCCTGGACGTCACTGCGGAACATCAGGCCCCGCTCGATGCCCATGCCGAACGCGAAGCCGCTGTACTCCTCCGGATCGATCCCGGCCGCGCGCAGCACGTTCGGGTTGACCATGCCGCAGCCGCCCCACTCGATCCAGCGCGCGCCGCCCTTGAAGGTCGGGTGCCACAGGTCGAGCTCGGCGGATGGCTCGGTGAAGGGGAAGTAGTTGGTGCGGAAACGCGTCTTGGCCTCGGGGCCGAAGAGCAGCTTCGCGAAGTGATCGAGCGTGCCCTTGAGGTGCGCCATCGTGATGCCCTTGTCGATCACGAGGCCCTCGAACTGGGTGAACACCGGCAGGTGCGTGGCGTCGAACTCATCGGTCCGGTACACCCGCCCGGGGCACAGCACGTAGATCGGCACCTCGCGGTCGAGCATCGAGCGCACCTGCACGGGACTCGTGTGGGTGCGCATCACGAGATGGCGCGATGTCGGGTCCACGTAGAACGTGTCCTGCTCCTGACGCGCGGGGTGATCGACGTCGAAGTTCAGGGCGTCGAAGTTGAACCACTCGTGCTCGAGCTCCGGTCCCTCCGCGATCTCCCAGCCCATGCCGACGAAGATGTCGCAGACCTGGTCCTGGAGGAGCGTGAGCGGGTGCCGGGCACCGACGCGGGTGCGAGACGGCACGGCCGTGATGTCGATGCGCTCGGCCTCGAGTCGCGCAGCGACCTCCGCCTCGGCGAGCTCGGCCTCCTTGGCGGCGAGCGCCTTCGTCACCTGCCCGCGCCCCTGCCCCACGAGCTTGCCGAACGCGGCCTTATTCTCGGGGGCGACCTGTCGCATGGAGGCGTTCAGGACGGCAAGCGGCGATCCGTCGGCAACGTGTGCGGCGCGGGCCGCCTTCAGCTCGGCGGTGTCGGCGGCTGCGGCGATGGCCGCGAGGGCATCGGCGACCGCGGCTTCGACCGCTTCCGGGGTGATTTCAGGAGACTCTGACACGAGAGTCGAGTCTACCGGCGCGTCGCCCCACCGACCGACGGCGCAACCGGATCAGATGCCCTGAGGCGGTGGTCCGCCGAACCCGCCCCCACCGCGCTGCAGCGTGATCAGCTCGGTATCGGTGCCGTCCTGGTGCGGACGCGGATCCACGCCGCCGGCCGGAACGCCGTCGTGCCCACGCGGCGAGCGTCGGGTGCGGATCTCCAGCCACTTGGCGATCCCGGAGAGGATCAGGCACATGATGATGTAGATGCCGCCGATGACGAACGCCGACTGCAGCACGGGGCGTCCCTGCTGAGACGTGAGCTGCTTCGCGAAGTAGAGGAGTTCGGGGTACGTGATGATGAAACCGAGCGCGGTGTCCTTCATCGTCACGACCAGCTGGGCCACGATCACGGGGAGCATCGCCCGGATCGCCTGTGGCAGCAGGATCAGGCGCATCACGCCGCTCTTGCGCAGACCGATCGCGTAGCCGGCCTCCTTCTGCCCTCGGGGCAGGGATTCGACGCCGGCGCGGAGCACCTCGGCGAGGACGGATCCGTTGTACGCCATGAGCGCGATGACGACGGCCCAGTACGGGTCCATCTTGACGCCGGCGACGGGCAGACCGTAGTAGAGCAGCATCATGAAGACGAGGACCGGCACGGCTCGGAAGATCTCGGTGATCGCCGTGACGGGGACACGCACCCAGGCATGATCGGACATCCGACCGATGGCGAGCACGAATCCCAGCGCGATGGCGAGGATCGCTGCGAGCCCGAACGCCGCGAGAGTTCGGCCGAGCGCACCGAAGATCTGCTCCCAGACGGCGCTGAAGGTGAAGACGTACCACCGGGACGCGTCGAACTGTCCGCTCACGTAGAAGCGGTAGCCGATGAACCCGAGCAGGGCAAGCACCACGACGACGGTGGCGACACCGATCAGACGGTTGCGCAGGATCGCCTTGGGGCCCGGGACGTCGTACAGGACGGAAGTCATCGCGCGATCCTCCACTTGTTCTCGAGATACCGTTGGAGCCAGCTGAGGAGCAGGACGAGCGCGACGAAGATGACGGCCACCCAGAGCAGCACCGAAAGCGCATTCTCTCCGCGTTCGCTGAGGTAGGAGCGGACGGCTCCGAGCTCGAGGATCGAGAAGCCCGCCGCGACGGTCGTGTTCTTCAGAAGCGCGATGAAGACGCTCATCATCGGTGGCACGACCGAGCGGAACGCCTGCGGGAGGACGACCAGAGTCATCACCTGTCCGAACGGGAGGCCGATCGCCCTGGCCGCCTCCGCCTGGCCGACGGGGACGGTGTTGATACCGGCGCGCAGCACCTCCGCCACGTACGTGGCCGTATAGATGCCGATGGCCAGGATGCCCAGCACTGTGGTGCTGAGCTTCGGCAGCCCGAGCTGCGGGTAGCCGAAGATGAAGAAGAAGAAGACGAGGGTCAGCGGGGTGTTGCGGATCAGGTTCACGTACACCGTGCCGACACCGCGCGCGATGGGCACGGGTGAGACGCGGGCCGCCCCGACGATGATCCCGAGGATGAGCGCGAGCAGTCCACCGCCGAAGAAGATGATCAGCGTGTTCTTGAGCGCTTCGCCCCACAGGTCGAGGTTTCCGAAGATGACGTCCACGCCACCCTCCCCTTCACGATTCGGAGAGGGGGCGGCCCTGGAGCCGCCCCCTCTGTTCGATCAGTCGACGGCCGGCTGGCTGACTTCGATGCCGGACGATCCGAGGTTCTTGTCGAAGATCGCCTGCCAGATATCGCCGCCGTCGGTGAACATCGTGTTGATGAACTCCTGCAGCGCGGCGTCGTCCTTCGCCAGGCCGACACCGTAGCGCTCCTCGGTGAAGGGCTCACCGACCACCTTCAGGTTGTCGGGGTCCTGAGCCGCGTAGCCGATGAGGATGGCCTGGTCGGTCGTGACCGCCTGGACCTCGCCGGAGAGCAGCGCCTCGACACAGGCCGAGTACAGGTCGAACTCCTTGGTGGGGACATCCGGGTAGTTCTCGCGGATGTTCTGGATGGGCGTGGAGCCGGTGGCCGAGCACACGGTGGTGTCGGCGTTCAGGTCGTCCTCGCTCTTGATGGTGTCGTCGTCGGCCGCGACGAGCAGTCCCTGCCCGGTGATGAAGTACGGGCCGGCGAAGGCGATCTGCTCCTTGCGCTTGTCGGTGATCGAGTACGTGCCCACGTAGTAGTCGATGTCGCCGTTCACGATGGCCTGCTCGCGGTTGGCGGAGGCGATCGGCTTGAACTCGATCTTGTCCTCGTCGTAGCCGAGCGAGGCGGCGATCCAGCGGGCGATGTCGACATCGAATCCGGTGCGCTCACCGGTGGTCACGTCGAGGTAGCCGAGACCGGGCTGGTCTTCCTTGACACCGATGACGACCTGGTCGCGGTCCTTGATGTTGTCGAACGTGGGGCTGCCCTCGAGCTGGACGTCGGTCGCGACCTCGAACCAGGTGCTGTCCTCTCCGGCGTCACCGCCATCGGTGCCACCGGGCGTTGACGGGCTGCCGCTGTTGCAGGCCGTGAGCGCGAGCAGTGCTGTCGCCGCGATTCCGATGCCCGCCAGTGTCCGTGTGCGTCGCATGTGCGTCTCCTTCGTGTGCTGTGTGTGCAGGGTCTGTGTGGTCGGTGTGTGGGCCGTCAGTGCGTGAGGAGCTTCGAGAGGAAGTCCTTGGCGCGGTCGCTCTTCGGGTTCGTGAAGAACTCCTCGGGCTTGGCTTCCTCGACGATCCGTCCGTCGGCCATGAAGACGACGCGATCGGCGGCCTTGCGAGCGAAGCCCATCTCGTGGGTGACCACGATCATCGTCATGCCGTCCTGGGCCAGCTCGACCATGACGTCGAGGACCTCGTTGATCATCTCCGGGTCGAGGGCGCTGGTCGGCTCGTCGAACAGCATGACCTTGGGCTGCATGGCCAGCGCACGGGCGATCGCCACGCGCTGCTGCTGACCACCCGAGAGCTGAGCCGGGAGCTTCGACGCCTGCTGCTCCACGCCCACGCGCTTGAGCAGGAGCATCGCCTCGGCTTCGGCATCGGCCTTCTTGAGCCCACGGACCTTGATCGGACCGAGGGTCACGTTCTCGAGGATGGTGAGGTGGGCGAAGAGGTTGAACGACTGGAACACCATGCCGACGTCCGCCCGCAGGTGAGCGAGCCCCTTACCCTCGGCGGGCAGCTCCTTGCCGTCGATGCGGATGCTGCCGCTGGTGATCGTCTCGAGGCGGTTGATCGTGCGACACAGCGTCGACTTGCCGGAGCCGGACGGGCCGATCACGACCACGACCTCTCCCGGGTTCACGCTCAGGTCGATGTCGGTGAGCGCCTGGAACTCGCCGTAGTGCTTCTGGACGTTCTCGACCACGACGAGCGGGGTATCAGAGGTCATCATTTCTCCAAGCTAGCCACGTCGTACCCCGGGTTCCAGGGTCATCGGTGAGATTTACACGTTCGTAATCACCTGATCGCGGCACCAATGCAGCTCTGCATGGGTACCCCACGGCCCGCCCCCACGGGCCGCGGGATGGTCCTGCCGCCTCGCCCCCCAACGACAGCTGAGCAGCAGGATCCGATCGTGTGCGATCGACCTCACCTTGGCAGAGCGTCGAGCCCGGTGTCAGACTTCTTGAGGATTTCTTGAGCCGTCAGCCGCGGAAGTCCCGGTAGTAGTCGATCGC
Organism: Microbacterium sp. PI-1; assembly: GCF_004337555.1. NCBI lineage: Bacteria > Bacillati > Actinomycetota > Actinomycetes > Micrococcales > Microbacteriaceae > Microbacterium > Microbacterium sp. PI-1. The sequence goes on from NZ_SJYZ01000012.1 coordinate 25,794, forward strand.
GCCGGGATGCAGCGGGACAGGGGCGGTGAAGATCGCCGAGCGACGGTCCAGCAACGCGGCCGTGGGCACCTCCGCTGCGAGACGCAGGCGTGCTTCGAACAGCCCTGCGAGGATGTCCCTCGCGACGGCGTCCGGGGTGGCGGACGCCGTGACGAGATAGTTCGGCACCGCCATGGTCGGCGCGGAGGCGACGAGTCCGTAAGTCCCCGCCGGCACTTCCGCGGGTCGGTACGCGTGCGAGTATCGGTCGTTCACCTCGTTCACCCACTCCTGCTCGATCGCGAGCAACCTGACGGAGGAGGTCTCAGCGAGTTCCGCCACGCCGGGTGTAGGCAATCCGCCGACCCAGAAGAAGCCGTCGATCTCTCCCCGCCCCATCGCGTCGATGGACTCGCTGAGATCGAGTTGCGGGTTCCGGATCGCGGCGATGTCGACGCCGGCCGCATCCAGCACGCGTCCGGCGATCACCGTCACCCCGGAGTTCTCCGCCCCGAGGGAGATCGTCCGACCCGCCAGGTCGCCGATGTCATCGATCTCCGAGTCCCCGCGCACGACGATCTGCACGTACTCGTCGTACAGACGCGCGAGAGCGCGCACCGGGAGCGGGTCATCGAACGCGCCCGTTCCCGCCACGGCATCCGCGGCCGCGTCGCCCTGGGCGAACCCGATCACGGCCTCTCCGGAGCTCACGCGCAACAGGTTGTCGACGGATCCGGCCGTCTCGTCAGCCGACATCGCGATGTCCAGCGAGCCCGACAGCTCCTCGGCGAGATGACTGCCGTAGTCGTAATAGACGCCGGTGGACCCGCCGGCGGCGATCACGTACTCCCCGTCGGTCCATTCGTTCGCGCGCTGACTGCACGCGGCCAACGCTCCCACCAGGAGGAACGAGAGGAGGCCGGCGGTGAGTCGCCGCAGCACCGGCGCGGTCATGGCCTCGTCCTGTCGTGGAGCAGCAGCGAGACGAGGAGACCGCCGCTCTCGGCCGACGAGACCGTCAGTTCCCCGCCCACGGTCTCGAGCAGGTCGCTTGCGATCGCGAGCCCGAGACCGGAACCGGGCGTGTCCTGAGTGTCGGCGTTCCGCCAGAACCGGTCCGTCGCCGCGGCCGCCTGCTCCGGCGTCAGCCCGGGCCCGTGATCGCGGACCGTGACCCGGCAGACGTCACCCGAGCGCTCCGCACCGATCTCGATCCCTGAGCCTTCCGGCGAGTACTTCACGGCGTTGTCGATGACGGCATCCAACGCGCTCTCCACGATCGTCCGGTCGGTGACGCTCATGACGGACGACTCCCCTGACGTCTGCAACGAGATCCCCCGCTGTCCTGCCACGTCCCGCCAGGCGTCGAGACGACGGGCTGCCAGCGTCGCGAGGTCGACCGCGGAGATGGTCGAATCGGTGCGTCCGCCGCGAGCGAGGCCGAGCAGCGTCTCCAGGATCCGCGTCATCCGGCGTCCCTCCTCCCGCGTCTCCTCGACGTCGTCGTCCCACTCGCGTCCGAGTCCGGTCGCCAGGTGCTCGACGCGCAGGAGAAGAGCGTTGAGGGGGTTGCGCAGTTCGTGCGAGGCGTTGAGCGCGAACTCCTGCTGCCGGGTCATCACCCGCTCGATCTGGTCAGCCATCCCGTTGAACACCCTGGCCATGCGACGCAGCTCCGGTGGACCGGCATCCTCCGCGACACGCGCATCCATCTCGCCGCGCTCGATCGCCGCCATCGCCTCGTCGAGCCGCCCGACCGGCGAGAGGACCCACCGGGCGAGTCGGAACACCAACAGCACTCCAAGGGCGATCAGCACCAGCGCGATGGCGGAGATGAGCAGAAGCTGTTGCAGGATCGCCGCGCGCGGCGCGTCGGCGTCACCGGCGACAAGCACCGCCCCGATCACATCCCCGTCGTCGAAGACCGGCTCGGCGAGGGCGGCATCGGCGACCGTCCACGGGTACACCGCCGCGGGCTGCTCCGCGCGCCGGCCGGACAGCGCCAGTCTGACTCGTTCCGCGTCTTCCTCCGCGAGCACCCCTGGGCTGTCGTCGCCCGCCGCCCAGATACTCCCACCCAGGTCGAACACCGTGACCTCGATCCCGTAGACCTCCCGGAACCTCGCCGCCTCCGCCTCGATCACCGCGGCGCTGCCGGAGCGGAGGGCCTGCCGGGCGCTCGTGACGAAGTAGCCGAGATCACCGAGCTGCTGCGTGTAGAAGGCCTGCTGGACGCTGCGCGCAGCGCTCCAGCCCGCGGCGCCTCCCAGCGCGACCAGGATCGCCACGAGGGGCACGAGGAAGACGATGACCAGACGCCGGCGCATGGCTCAGGAGCCCGCCAGCCGGTAGCCGACTCCGCGGACCGTCTCGATGAGACCCCGGGCCCCGCTCTTCTTCCGGATCGCCCCGACGTGCACTTCGAGCGAGTGGCCGAAACCCCGCCAGTCCGTGTTCCACACCTCGCGGATCAGACGCTCCTTCGGCACGGCGACGCCCGGATACCGCGCGAGCACGGCGATGATGTCGAACTCCTTGCGCGTCAGGTCGATCGGCACCCCGTCGACCGACAGTTGACGTGCCACGAGATCGATCTGCAGCTCACCGCCGTGCAGCAGGACCCGCGCGTCGGACTCCGGGCGTATCGGACGCGATCGTCGGGTCACGGCCTCGATCCGGGCGAGGAGCTCATGCACGTCATACGGCTTCACCACGAAGTCGTCCGCGCCCGCACGCAGTCCCTTGATGCGCTCGGCGACCTGATTGCGCGCCGTCACGATCACGATCGGCACCTCCGACCGCCCGCGGATGCGGCGACACAGATCGATGCCGTCGACGTCGGGAAGCCCCAGATCGAGGAGGACGACCTCGGTGTCCGCACCGAGGAGTTCCAGCGCTGCCGCGCCGTCCGCGGCACGAACCGTGGCGTAGCCCGAGCGGGCGAGGAACGCTTCGAGCGCGCCGGCGACCCGGTCGTCGTCTTCGACGATCAGAATCCTCATCGACTCGGCTTCCCGCTTCCTTCGTGTGCTTCGCTCAGCCGGCGGAGTCCGCCCGCTGAGCGAAGGCGCTCTCGTAGAGGCACACACTGGCGGCGGTCGCCAGGTTGAGAGACTCGGCGCGACCGAAGATCGGCAGCTTCAGCACCCGATCGGCGAGCGCGAGGGCGTCGTCTTCGAGACCACGGGCCTCGTTGCCGAAGAGCCAGCCGGTCGGCTCGGCGAGAGTGCCCTCCGCTCGGGCTTCGAGCAGATCGTCACCCTTCACGTCTGCCGCGAGGATGCGGAGACCTGCCGCGTGCGCACGGCGGACCACGTCGGCGAGATCACCCCCGACCGACACGGGGAGGTGGAACAGCGAACCGGTCGTGGCACGGACGACCTTCGGGTTGTACGGGTCGACGGTTCGCCCCGTCAGCACGACCGCATCGGCACCCGCGGCGTCGGCCGCGCGGATGATCGTGCCCAGATTCCCGGGATCGCGGACCTCTTCGCAGATCGCCACGAGTCGCGGAGAGGCCTCGAAGATGTCACGCACCGATGTCGGCGTCTGGTGGACGACCGCGACCAGCCCCTGCGGAGTCACTGTGTCGGCCATCGCGTTGAGCACGTACTCGGTCACATACTCGACGTCGATGTCGGCGTCGGCAGCCTTCCCGCGGATGTCGGGGTGCTTCTCCCAGCCGCTCGGTGTCGCGAACAGCTCGACGATCGCCTCCGGACGGTAGGTGAGCGCCTCACGAACGGACTGCGGCCCCTCGAGGAGGAACAGGCCGGTCTCGGTGCGCGCGCTGCGCTTGGTCAGCTTGGCGACGGCACGGACTCGGGGCGAACGCGGGTTCTCCAGCACGATCACAGTCTAGGGAACGCACAGCCGGTTCCCGCACCATCCACGCAAGGGCCGCCCTCCCCCGAGAAACGCCACAGGGCGCCCTCCCGAAGGAGAGCGCCCTGTGTGAAGAGGTGCTTATGCAGCCGACTTCGGCGCGTTGACGTCGGAGGGCAGAGCCTTCTTCGCCGTCTCGACGAGCGTCGTGAACGTCGCCGCGTCGTTGATCGCGAGGTCGGCGAGCATACGACGGTCAACCGTGACACCCGCGAGGCCGAGGCCCTGGATGAAGCGGTTGTAGGTCATGCCGTTCTGGCGAGCCGCAGCGTTGATGCGCTGGATCCACAGGCGACGGAAGTCGCCCTTGCGCTTGCGACGGTCCCGGTACGAGTAGACCAGGGAGTGGATGACCTGCTCCTTGGCCTTCCGGTAGAGGCGCGAACGCTGACCGCGGTAACCGGAGGCGCGCTCGAGGATGACCCGGCGCTTCTTGTGGGCGTTTACTGCCCGCTTGACTCTTGCCATTTTCCTGTGTTCCTATTCGTGCGTTCGGACGCGTCAGCGGCCGAGAAGCTTCTTCGCGACCTTGGTGTCAGCCTTCGACAGCACCTGGTCCTGGTTCAGACGACGGGTGCGACGGCTCGACTTGTGCTCGAGGTTGTGGCGCATCCCGGCCTGCTGCTTCTTCAGCTTTCCGCTACCGGTGATCTTGAAGCGCTTCTTAGCACCCGAGTGGGTCTTCTGCTTCGGCATCTTCTCTTCCTTCGTATGGCGCCTTCTCAGGCGACGGTGTCAACCCGCGGTGCGGGAGTTCTGGGGGCGGGAGCTACTCCGCCGGAGCTGCGGCCGGGGCGTCGGCCTTCGCGTCGCGAGCAGCCTGCTTCTTGTCGGCGCGCTGAGCATCGCGGACGGCGTTCTGCTCCTGCTTGGCCTCCGACTTGCTCTTGAGCGGCGCGACGACCATGACCATGTTGCGACCGTCGATGGTCGGGTTCGACTCGACGGTGCCGAACTCGGCCACGTCTTCGGCGAACTTGCGCAGCAGACGCACACCCTGCTCGGGACGCGACTGCTCGCGACCGCGGAACAGGATCATGGCCTTGACCTTGTCGCCCGCCTTGAGGAAGCCCTCGGCGCGCTTGAGCTTGGTCGTGTAGTCGTGAGCCTCGATCTTCAGACGGAAGCGGACTTCCTTGAGGATCGTGTTCGCCTGGTTGCGGCGAGCTTCCTTTTCCTTCTGGGCGGCCTCGTACTTGAACTTGCCGTAGTCCATGATCTTGACGACGGGCGGCTTCGAGTTCGGGGCGACCTCGACGAGGTCGAGATCGGCTTCCTGTGCGAGGCGCAGCGCGGCCTCGATACGGACGACGCCGATCTGCTCACCCGCGGGGCCGACGAGGCGGACCTCGGGGACGCGGATGCGCTCATTGGTACGGGGATCGCTGATGCGGAACTCCTTAGACGATGTGATTCGGCCACCGTGACGCTCTCTGCATCACGGGCGAAATCGGAATCGTCCCCGCCCACCGGCATTCAGACGCCGGCTCCGCACCCTGTCTACCGGGTCCGTCTTTGCGAACGGAGCCGGTGGAGTGCAAGACCCGGTAGCCTTGAACGGCAAGCGCGGGTGGGAAGTGAATCCTCTTTCGATCCGGAGCATGACGCTCCGGAGCCCGCCAAAGTCTAACAGAAAGCAAGGCGAAGTGACGAACCAGGCATCGGACGAGGCTGCACGCGAGCGCGAAGAGCGCTGGGCACGTCAGGAGGAGGCCGCGTCGTCGGCCACCCGAGACATCGCCGACGTCCCCGCTGTCGAGGTGATCACCACCGCGGCCGTGCACCTCATGAGCGCGGCTGCCGTCAAACTCGGCCTCGCCGACGACCCGGACGCGGCAGCCCAGCTCGACCTCGATGAGGCGCGCAAGCTCATCAACGCCCTCGCCGGACTCATCACCGCCGGCGCCCCCGAGATCAGCGACATGCACGCACGCTCGCTGCGCGACGGTCTCCGCTCGCTTCAGCTCGCCTTCCGCGAGGCCTCCTCCATCCCGGACCCGATCGGCAAGGGACCCGGCGAGAAGTGGACCGGTCCGGTCAACTGACAGCCGGAACGCGAGCGAGACGCGACGCTCAGGCGCTGCGGCGGAGCTTCACGGTCAGTGAGTCGGCGAGCACGGCGATGCGGTCATCGGACGCCCAGCGCTGGGCGAGGCGGGCGAGAACAGCATCGAGCACCTCGCGCTCCAGCCCATCGACCAGTTCGAGGATCACGACCAGCTCCGGTCCACGCAGGCGCGCGTCGGGGTCGCCGGCAGCGACGGCCACATCGATCACCGCCAGCTCGTGCGCGACGCTCTCCTGCAGCGCGGAGACCACCTCGGTCGAGAGGAAGCTCGGCACCCACGGGTGCCCCTGAGCGATCGCCCAGACGGCGGGGCGTCGGATGACGAACTCGGTCTCGGAGGTCGGGTCGAGCACGATCAGATCGGTGTCTTCAGCGGAAGCCGCCAAGGCGGCACGGAGCGCCTCGACCGGGATCGGTCGCGCCGTGGCATCCCACGCCTGCATCGTCTCGACGGACGAGAACACCGGCTGCACGCGACGCCCGTCGGGAGCGGCGACCGTGACGATCGAGAGCTCCTGCGTCTTGTCGACCGGCAGGCCGTTGGGCGCGACGCCTTCCTCCCCCTTCTCGGCGATGAGCGGGATCAGCACGCGCGCGGAACGGAATGCGTCGACGACCTCGACCTGACTCCCCTCCCCCGCGCGGAAGCGGAGCAGAGCGGCCAGCAGAGCGGGGTCCGCGGAGCCGTCGTCCGCCGCGTGCGGGTTCGACTCGAAGCTGCGCCCCTCCCAGGGGACACCGGCGGAGTCGCCGTGGTTGTGCGACTCGGGCCCGCAGGAGTGCGCGTCAGTCTCCTGCGACATCCAGGGCCTCAGCCAGTGTGAAGGCGCCGGCGTAGAGTGCCTTGCCGACGATCGCACCCTCGACGCCCAGCGGCACGAGCGCACGGAGCGCGGCGATGTCATCGAGGTTCGAGATGCCTCCGGATGCGACGACCGGCTTCGGCGTGCGGGCGGTGACCTCGCGCAGCAGTTCGAGGTTCGGACCGCGAAGCGTGCCGTCCTTCGTCACGTCCGTGACCACGTAGCGGCTGCAGCCGGCGTCTTCGAGACGACCGAGGACCTCCCAGAGGTCTCCGCCCTCCTTGGTCCATCCGCGGGCGGCGAGCGTCGTGCCGCGCACGTCGAGGCCGACCGCGATCGCCTCGCCGTAGCGGCCGATCACGTCGGCGGCCCACTCGGGGTTCTCGAGCGCGGCGGTGCCCAGGTTGATCCTGGCGGCCCCGCTCTCGAGAGCCGCTTCCAGGGTCGCATCGTCACGGATGCCGCCGGACAGCTCGATGTCCACACCCTTGAACTGCTTGATGACCTTGCGCAGGATCGGCGCGTTGCTCCCCCGACCGAACGCCGCATCGAGGTCGACGAGGTGGATCCACTTGGCGCCCTGCGCCGCCCACTCACCCGCCGCGTCCAACGGGTCGCCGTAGCTGGTCTCGGTCCCGGCCTCCCCCTGGGTCAGCCGGACGGCCTTGCCACCGGCGACATCGACTGCGGGAAGGAGCGTGAGCGAGGGAGACTGCGCGAAGTCGTTCATGGATTCCTTGGTTCGGGAAGCTCTGCGGCCCGGAGCGGGCACGAGAACCGAGGGTAGTCCGCCCGAGGGCGGGTGACAAAACGGATGACGTCCACAGGAGGAGTCAGAGGCTGCCGATCCAATTGCGCAGCAGTTGGATGCCCGCCTCGCCCGACTTCTCCGGGTGGAACTGCGTGGCCGAGAGCGGGCCGTTCTCGACGGCGGCGAGGAACGGATCGCCGTACGTCGTCCAGGTGAGGACCGGCTGCGGGAAGGGCGGGATCACATCGAGCTCCCACGCCTGTGCGGCGTAGGAATGCACGAAGTAGAACCGCTCCTTCTCGAGTCCGCGGAACAGGACGCTGTCCGCGCCGGGCTCGACCGTGTTCCACCCCATGTGCGGGAGCACGGGAGCGTTCAGTTCGGTGACCGCCCCCGGCCATTCGCCGAGCCCCGCGGTGTCGTGTCCGCGCTCGACACCGTGCTCGAACAGCACCTGCATGCCGACGCAGATCCCGAGCACCGGCCGCCCCCCGGCCAACCGCCGGTCGATGATCTCGTCGCCGCCGTGGGTGCGCAGTGCCTCTCGGACGGCCTGGAACGCACCGACGCCGGGGACGAGCAGTCCGTCGGCCTCGAGAGCCGTCTGACGGTCGCGGGTCAGCACCGCATCCGCGCCGGCCTCGGCCAGTGCCTTCACCGCGGAGTGGACGTTGCCGGAGTCGTAATCGAAGACGGCGACGCGGGGCGCGCTGCTCACAGCGCACCCTTGGTCGACGGGATGCCGTCGACCAGCGGGTCAAGAGCCTTGGCCTGGCGGAAGGCGCGTGCGAAGGCCTTGTACTCGGCCTCGGCGATGTGGTGCGGGTCGCGCCCGCCGAGGACGCGCACGTGCACCGTGAGTGCGGCGTTGAAGGTGATGGCCTCGAATGAGTGGCGCACGAGAGACCCGGTGAAGTGTCCACCGATCAGGTGGTGCTCGAACCCGGCCGGCTCGCCGGTGTGCACGAGGTACGGACGCCCGGAGATGTCGACGACCGCCTGCGCGAGGGCTTCATCGAGGGGCACGAGCGCATCGCCGTACCGCGAGATGCCCGACTTGTCGCCGAGCGCTTCGAGGATCGCCTGTCCGAGCACGATCGACACGTCTTCGACGGTGTGGTGCGCGTCGATGTCCGTGTCGCCCGAGGCCCGCACCGTCAGGTCGGTGAGCGAGTGCTTCGCGAAGGCGGTGAGCATGTGGTCGAAGAACGGCACCGAAGTGTCGATACGGCTCGCACCGGTCCCGTCGAGGTTCAGTTCGAGCTCGACGGTGGACTCCGACGTGCTGCGCACACGGCTGGCGGTGCGCGGGGTCAGTGCGGGGCTGCTCATGATGCCGATCCTATCGAGGCCAAGGCGTCGAGGAATGCGGTGGTCTCGGACTCGGTTCCTGCGCTCACCCGGAGGTGCCCGGGGATGCCGACGTCACGCACCAGCACACCACGGTCGTAAAGCTGCTGCCAGGTCGCGCGCGGGTCGGCGACTCCTCCGAACAGGACGAAGTTCGACCACGTCTCGTGCGGCGTGTAGCCGAGGGCCTCCAGGGTCGCGGTGATCCTGTCGCGCTGCTCGACGATCTCCTCGACCATGCCGAGCATCACATCGGCGTTGCGCAGCGCAGCGACGGCGGCGGCCTGTGTGAGCGCGCTGAGGTGATACGGCAGTCGGACCAGGCGGAGGGCGTCGATGAAAGCAGGATCGGCCGCGAGATAGCCCACCCGCGCGCCCGCGAACGCGAATGCCTTGCTCATGGTGCGGGAGATCGCGAGCCGAGGCCGCCCTTCGAGGAGCGTGAGCGCGGAGAGCGCGTCGTGCGGAGCGAACTCCTGGTACGCCTCGTCGACGATGACGACGCCGCGCGCAGCATCGTAGACGGCTTCGACGACATCGAGACCGAGAGGCGTCCCGGTCGGATTGTTCGGCGAGCAGAGGATGACCACATCGGGGTCAGCGGCGCGTACCTGCGCGGCCGCATCCTCGGGCGTGATCGAGTAGTCGGGCTCCCGGGTGCCGGCAATCCACCGTGCCCCCGTTCCCTGCGCGATGAGCGGATACATCGAGTACGTGGGCGCGAACCCGAAGGCGGTGCGCCCGGGTCCTCCAAACGCCTGCAGGATGTGCTGCAGCACCTCGTTGGATCCGTTGCCCGCCCAGATCTGGTCGGCGGTGAGCCCATGACCGAGGTAATCCGCGAACGCCTCGCGAAGCGTCGTGAACTCCCGGTCCGGATACCGGTTCACGTCGCGGATCGCCACCGCGATGTCGTCGAGGATGTCACTCGCGACCGCCTCCGGGATCGGATGAGTGTTCTCGTTGACATTGAGAGCGACCGGGAGAGGGGCCTGCGGGGCACCGTACGGCTTCAGCCCGCGAAGGTCGTCACGGAGTGGCAGATCGTGGAGGGAGAGCGTCACCCTTCCCATGCTAGGCCGCTGGTCGGGCGGATGACGCACATCCCGGTGAGGGCTCAGTCCACGTACTGCGCCGGGATCGCGAGCTCCTGACCGATCTGGAGCTCGCCACCACGGAGCACGTTCATCCGGCTGATCTCTCCGATGACGACACGCGGGTCGGCGTTCGGCGCGACCGAGGTGGCGATCGACCACAGGGTGTCCCCGGGCAGGACCGTCAGCGTCTCGACACTCGCGGCGGGAGCATCGGCACCGGAGGCGATGGCGCTGCCACCGCTGAGCGCCGCGAAAGCGATTCCGATGGCCAGCGGCACGGAGGCGAGAGCCAGCAGCACACCGCGACCCCGTGCCGTCAGCCGCAGTCGCGTGTGGGGGCGTGCGGGTGCCGGGAAGATCGTTACGGTGCTGACGCTGATGCTGCTCATGTCGTGCTCCTTAGCCTGTCTCGGGGCGATGGCCCGGAGGAAGTTGGCGTAGCGTTCGCATTCCCGTCTCGGCCGGGAGCCGTTAATGCGAAGCTACGTTCCGAAGATATCTTCGAGTTCGAACATCTGTCAAGTGTTCTTCGAAACCGGAAACGCGATTCGCCCGACACGCTCGAACAGATCTTCCAGATCGGACTGTTTCTCGGATACGGTTTCGATGAGAACACCACACCACGGGCCTCCGACATTCGAAGAGCGACGTCGGATCACGCACTTAAGGAGCACCATGAGCGAGTACTCAGCCCCCGAGTCGGAGGCACCGCGGACCCGCCGTCGCAAGAGCCTGAGCCCGAAGCAGATGGCGATCCTCGAGGTCATCCAGAATTCGATCGCCCACCACGGGTACCCGCCGAGCATGCGGGAGATCGGTGACGCCGTCGGCCTCAAGTCGCTCTCGAGCGTGACGCACCAGCTCGGACAGCTCGAGCTCAGCGGCTACCTGCGCCGCGACCCCGGGAAGACGCGCGCGATGGAGGTCCTGATCGATCTGCCCGGTGCGAGCGGCGAGAACCCTGCCGATGTCGCGACCCCCGTGGGCGATGCCGCGCTCGTACCCCTGGTCGGGCGCATCGCCGCGGGTGTGCCGATCACGGCGGACCAGCAGGTGGAGGAGATCTTCCCCCTGCCACGCCAGCTGGTCGGCAAGGGCGACCTGTTCATGCTCAAGGTCTCCGGCGAGTCGATGATCGACGCCGCGATCTGCGATGGCGACTGGGTGGTCGTCCGCTCCCAGAACAATGCGGAGAACGGCGAGATCGTGGCCGCGATGCTCGACGGGGAGGCCACCGTCAAGGTCCTGCGCCGTCGCGACGGGCACACCTGGCTCCTGCCCCGCAACTCGTCTTTCGAGCCGATCCTCGGTGATGAGGCCGTCGTGCTCGGCAAGGTCGTGGCCGTGCTCCGGGCGGTCTGACGCGCTCCGCTGACCGTCGAGGCCCCTTCTGACCGTCGAGGCCCCTCCCAGATACGTTTCTGAGAGGGGGCCTCGACGCTGCGGGGGGGGTGTCGACCCGGCGCGGGGGTGTCGACCCGGGGTGAGCTATGCCCGGACGCTCACGTCCTCACGCACCCGGCGCGTCGCCTCGACGATGTTGCGCAGCGAGGCGGTCGTCTCCTCGTAGCCGCGGGTCTTCAGGCCGCAGTCCGGGTTCACCCAGAGCTGACGTGTCGGGATCTCCTCCACCGCGCGACGCAGTAGCGACTCGACCTCCTCGACCGTCGGCACGCGCGGCGAATGGATGTCGTAGACGCCCGGACCGATGCCGTGGTCGAACCCGACCTCGGCGATGTCGGCGACGACCTCCATGCGACTGCGCGCCGCCTCGATCGAGGTCACGTCGGCATCGAGCGCCCGGATCGCATCGATCACGACACCGAACTCGGAGTAACAGAGGTGCGTGTGCACCTGGGTACCGGCAGCGGCACCACCGGTCGCGAGTCGGAATGAGTCGACGGACCAGCGGAGGTACGCGGGCTGGTCCGCCTTCTTCAGCGGCAGGAGTTCACGCAGCGCGGGCTCGTCGACCTGGATGATCGCGATGCCGGCAGCCTCCAGGTCGGCGATCTCATCGCGCAGCGCCAGCGCGACCTGGTTCGCGGTCTCACCGAGCGGCTGGTCGTCACGCACGAACGACCAGGCGAGGATCGTCACGGGACCCGTGAGCATGCCCTTCAGGTGCTTGCTCGTCAACGACTGCGCGTAGGCGGACCATCCCACGGTGATCGGAGCCGGTCGCGAGACGTCGCCCCAGAGGATCGACGGTCGTGTGGCCCGGGATCCGTACGACTGGACCCAGCCGTGCTCGGTCACCGCGAAGCCATCGAGGTTCTCGGCGAAGTACTGCACCATGTCGTTGCGCTCGGGCTCCCCGTGGACCAGCACATCGAGCCCGAGGTCCTCCTGCAGAGAGACGACGCTGGCCACTTCGCGACGCAGGAAGTCGTCGTAGTCCTCGGCGGGGATCTCGCCACGGGTGAACCGGGCGCGCGCACGCCGGATGTCGCCGGTCTGCGGGAAGGAGCCGATCGTCGTCAACGGCAGCACGGGCAGGCCGAGCGCCTCCTGCGCGGTCTCACGCTCCTCGTACCCGACGCGGGAGAAGTCGGCCGTGCTGAGCGCACGATCGCGGACGGCACCGTCACGAACGCCTGGTGCAGCGAGACGATCCGCCAGCGCGGCGGACGACGCGTCGAGCTCGGCGGCGATCGACGCGCGGCCGACGCTGAGCCCCCGGGCCAGCACACCGACCTGCTGGACCTTCTGGTCGGCGAACGCCAACCACGAGACCAGGCGCTCGTCGAGCCGGGACTCGTCAGTCACGTCGTGGGGCACATGCAGCAGCGACGTCGACGTCGACGCGGACACGGCCGCGCCGAGCGCACGGAGAGCCTCGAGCCGGTCGAACGCGTGCGCGAGGTCGCCGCGCCAGATGTTGTGCCCGTCGACCACCCCGCCGACGAGGGTCTTGCCCTCGAGCCCTGCAGCCGGGGCGGGCACGCCGCCGCGCACGAGGTCCACAGCGATCGCCTCGATCGGCGCGGCCGCGAGCACCGGGAAGACCTCACCGAGGTCGGCGTACGGGGCGGCGACGAGGATGGCGGGGCGTTCCGGTGCGCGTCCGAGCACGTCCAGCGCTCGGGCGACAGCATCCGACAGCTGAGCGACGGATGCAGGGAGCGACTCGCTCACGAGCGCCGGCTCGTCGAGCTGCACCCACTCGGCTCCCGCGGCGCGAAGTCGCGCGAGCAGCTCCACGTAGACCGGGAGCAGGTCATCGAGGCGCGAGAGCGGGTCGAAGCCCTGCGGGGCGTCATCCGAGGCTTTCGCCAGCGCGAGGAGGGTGACGGGGCCCACGATGACCGGTCGCGTGACCAGTCCCGCCTCGGCAGCCTCGGAGACCTGCCGGACGAGGCGGTCGCTGGAGAGCGAGAACACCGTCTCCGGGCCGATCTCCGGCACCAGGTAGTGATAGTTGGAGTCGAACCACTTGGTCATCTCGAGCGGCGCACGCTCGCCCTCCCCGCGGGCGATCGTGAAGTAGGCGGGGAGTCCCACCGTGCCATCGGCACCGCGGAGGTCCTCGAAGCGTGTCGGGATGGCCCCGACGGTCACGGCGGCATCGAGCACCTGGTCGTAGTACGAGAAGGACTCGGGGATCGCGGAGTCCTTGCGTCCAAGCCCCAACTCGGCGAGGCGCTCGCGCGTCGATGCGCGCAGCTCACGGGTGGTCCGCTCGAGCTCCTCCTCGTCGATGCGGCCCGCCCAGAACGCCTCGACGGCCTTCTTGAGCTCACGGCGACGGCCGATCCGGGGATAGCCGAGGATGGTGCCCTCGGGGAATGCGGTCATGATCTTTCCTTTCGGCGGGGTCTAGTGACGCAGGGCCGGGAGGATCCCGGCTTCTGCGAGGACGGTGAGGACGGTCTCGTGTTGGTTGAAGGCGTAGAGGTGCACGCCCGGCGCTCCCCCGGCGACGACCTCGCGAGCGAGGCGTGCGGCCCACTCGATGCCGATCTCTCGACGACCCTCCGCGGTCGGCTCGACGTCGAGCCCGATGGCGAGCTCGCTCGGCAGGTCCTCCCCCGTGAGCTCGAGCACGCGTGTGAGCCGCGCCGGTGAGGTGATCGGCATGATGCCCGGCAGGATCGGGATCGTGACCCCGGCGCTGCGAGCCCGTTCGACGAACGCCAGGTAGTCGTCAGGGTGGAAGAAGAGCTGCGTGATCGCGAAGGTCGCCCCGGCGGCCTGCTTGGCGAGCAGCGCCTCCACATCCTGCGTGCGGTGCGTGGCCCGCGGATGGCCTTTCGGGAATGCGGCGACCGCGATGTTCACCTTGCGGCGGGGATCGACCCTCGCGGCACCGGGGAGTCCGGGGACGGGTGCCTCCTCGTAGGGGGCCCGTTCGGCCTGCACGCGGTCGATCAGCTGCACGAGCTGGGCCGCACTCTCCAGATCGCCGAGGTCGTCGTCGGTCTGCCCTGCGGGCGGGTCTCCGCGCAGGGCGAGGAAGCTGAGGATGCCGGCATCGAGGAACTCGCGGATCAGCGTCGCGGCGCCCGCGTAGCTGTTGCCGACGCAGGTCAGGTGCGCGAGTGGCTCGACGTCGGTCTGCGTGCGGATGAACCGGAGCACGTCGAGGGAGCGGCCACCGGTCGATCCGCCCGCCCCGTAGGTGACCGAGAGGAAGTCGGGCCCCGAGGCGGCGAGGCGTCGGACGGTGTCGTGCAGCGCTTCCTCGCTCGACGCCGAACGCGGTGGGTAGAGCTCGAAGGAGAACGGCACGCGAGGAGTGCCTGAGGTCTCGGTCTCGGAAGACATCTTCTCTCCTGGGGACAAGTCGGGCCGGGGGCCGCGCACGACACAGAGGACGTCGTTCGCGGGCGGGTGCCGGGCTCGGCTGTCGCTCCACGCTCCGGGGCGAACCGGGGCGTTTCCAGAAACCTAGATCACCCTGTCGGGTCGCCGCACGTGTGTGACGCCGTGTGTCATCGGCCCATAGGCTCGAAGCATGTCGTCCCCTTACGGTTCCTGGCCCTCGCCCTTCTCCGCCGCATCCGTGGCGGTCTCGTCCCCGCGCATCGACGGCGCCCGCTTCGTCGGCTCCGAGATCTGGTGGGGGGAATCCGTCCCGTCCGAGAAGGGACGCGTGACGGTGCGGAGTTCGTCCGGGGACGAGATCCTTCCCGCCCCCTGGAGCGCACGTTCGCGGGTGCACGAGTACGGGGGCGGCGCGTGGACCGCCGATCGCCAGGGCACGCTCTACTTCGTCGATGCGGATGATCAGCGAGTGCGTCGACTCGTCCCTGGCACCGAGCCTGTCCCCCTCACCCCGCAGGGCGCGGCGCACGGAGGCCTGCGGGTGCAGGCCGGGCGTCTGCTGGCCGTGCGTGAAGACCTGTCGACGACCCCGCACACCCGATCGATCATCGAGATCCCGGTCGACGGTTCGGCGGCGGACGACGCGAGCGCGATCCGGGTGATCCGGGAGAGTGAGGGCTTCGTCGCCCATCCGGCGCTCTCCTCCGACGGCGAGCGGATCGCCTGGGTCGAGTGGGACACCGGCCGGATGCCGTGGGAAGAGGCACATGTTCGGCTCATCGCTCTCCCCGCAGGCGACGTGCACACCGTGCCCTCGCGAGCGGCTCTGCAACCGGAGTGGCTCGGCGACGCGGAACTGGTGTTCGCCGATGACTCCGCCGGCCGATGGGGGCTGCACCGCGTCGCTCTCGACGGCGACGTCCCGGGCGCCGAGCCGCAGCCGCTCGCACCGGCGGATGCCGACACGGGCTACGGGCTCTGGGTGCTCGGCAACCGCTGGTACCAGCCGCTGAACGACGGGCGGATCGTGGCCGTGCGGACGAACGGCCGTGACCTGGTGGTCGTGATCGATGCGGATGGCGCCGCACGTCCGATCGATGTCCCCGGGGACGGACATGTGAGCGTGGACGACGCCGAGGGCACCCGGGTGCTGCTCTCCGGGAACGGCTCACACGTCACACCGGGCCTGTGGGTCGTCGACGTCGACTCCGGAGAGACCGTCACGGTGCGCGGCGGGGAGCCCGTGGACGCACGGTGGATGCCGCGCGCGGTGCCGATCGAGGTCGATGGTGCGCACGGCGAGGTGCACGCCTTCGCGTATCCTCCCGCGAACCCGGATGCGAGCGCACCCGACGACGAGCTCCCGCCGTACATCGTGCTCGTGCACGGGGGGCCGACCGCGCACGTCTCCGGCGCCTCCTCGACGGCGATCGCCTACTACACGAGCCGGGGCATCGGCGTGCTCGACGTGAACTACGGCGGATCCACGGGCTACGGCCGGGCCTACCGCGAGCGTCTGGACGGGCGATGGGGTGTCGTCGACGTCGATGACGTGATCTCCGCCGCTCGCGGGCTCGCGGACGCGGGACTCGCCGACCCCGCCCGCATCGCCATCCGCGGAGGGTCGGCCGGAGGGTGGACGGTCCTGTCGGCGCTGGTCCGTGGCGGGGCGTTCGCCGCGGGGATCAGCCGCTACGGCGTGGCGGATCTGCGGCTGCTGGCCGCGGAGACCCATGACTTCGAAGCGACGTACCTCGACGGACTCGTCGGCCCCCTCCCCGAGTACGAAGACGTGTACATCGAGCGTTCGCCGCTGACCCACGCCGACCGCATCGACGTTCCGGTGCTGCTCCTCCAGGGCGGCGAGGACCGCGTGGTCCCGCCGTCGCAGTCGGAGTCGATCCGCGATGCCCTGGCGGCGCGCGGCGTCGATCACGAGTACGTGCTGTACCCGAGCGAGGGCCACGGTTTCCGCAGTGCGGAGACGATCGTCGACTCCCTCGAACGCGAACTCGCGTTCCTCGGCCGGGTGTTCGGGTTCGAACCACGCCGCTGAGGGCGGGGCGCTACTCCCCCACGCGGTTGCGCAGGCGCATCGCGCGCTCGGCCTCGCGCGTGTCCTGACGCTCTCGCAGGGTCTGACGCTTGTCGTACTCGCGCTTGCCCTTTGCGAGGGCGATCTCGACCTTCGCGCGGCCGTCCGAGAAGTAGAGCTTCAGAGGGATCAGCGTGTATCCACCCGCAGAAACCGCGTGCGCGATCTTCGCGATCTCCTCGCGATGCAGCAGCAGCTTGCGGACGCGCTTGGCCGAGTGATTGGTCCAGTGCCCCTGCGAGTACTCCGGGATGTGCACGGAGTCGAGGAAGACCTCGTTCCCCTTGACGAACGCGTAGCCGTCGCTGAGGTTGGCGCGTCCCTGACGCAGCGACTTCACCTCGGTGCCGGTGAGCACCATCCCCGCCTCGTACGACTTCTCGATCGTGTAGTCGTGACGTGCGCGACGATTGGTCGCGACGACCTTCTCTCCGCGTTCCCTGGGCATGATGCTCTCCTGTTGCCGTGATGAGCTCGATCGATCTTTCCGACCGAGCAGCCTTTCAGGCTATCAGGTACGGAGCCAGCGGCGGATCGCGAACCCGGCGGACAGAGCGGCCAGCACCACCCCGATGCCGATCAGCACGGGCACGACGAGAACCGCGTCCTGCATCGTCACCCAGGTCGTGATGAAGGGGACCCGACCTCTCAGGTAGCCCTCGACGCCGAAGTGCATACCGGCGACGACCGCAGCGCTCGCGAGCGCCGAGCCGAGGAACGCCGCGAAGACGCCCTCCAGGACGAAGGGTGTCTGGATGAATCGGTTCGAGGCACCGACCAGACGCATGATGCCGATCTCCTTCCGTCGGGCGTACGCCGACAGCCGGATGGTCGTGCCGATCAACAGCGTCGCAGCGATGAGCATCAACACGGCGATGCCGACCGCGATGTAGGTGGCGACGGTCAGTGCCGAGAACAGCGGATCGAGGTATTGCAGCTGATCCGTCACCTGTTCGACCCCCGCCTGGCCGCTGAAGGCTTCGGCGAGCACCTGTGACTGGCCCGGATCCTTCATCGTGACGAAGAACACCTCGAACGCCTGGTCCGGCGTGAGAACGCTCGCCTGCTCCGCGCCGAGCTGGTCGACGAGCTTGGCGTAGGTCTCTTCCTTCGTGTCGAAGGTGATGGAGCTGATCAGCGGCGCCAGGGCCTCGCCCTCGAGCTGGGCGCGGACCGCGGCGACCTGCTCCTCGCTGGCCGCACCATCGATACAGGTCTCCGACTCGGAGACCTCCGAGCACATGTACACGGCGACCTGGGCGCGCTCGGCCCAGTACCCGCGCATGACACCGATCTGCCCCTGCATCAGGATCGCTGCGCCGACGAAGGTCAGTGACACGAAGGTCACGAGGACGACGGAGATCACCATCGAGATGTTCCGCCGGAGGCCGCCCAGGGCCTCGGCGAGGATGAGTCCGATTCTCATGAGGTCGGGCCCACTTCCTCGTCGTCTTCGTCGGAGAGGCCGAGGCGGTCGGCGACTCCGAGCTCTGCGACATCGACATTCGGGAGGGTGATCGGATGCGTGCGGGGCCGGTTGACGGCGGGTGGCTCGACCACGGCAGGCGGTTCGACGATCCGCGCGGTCTCGTCCGCCTCGGGCGTGAAGGCCTGCTCCGGAGGTTCGACGGTCTGCGGAGGCTCGACCGTCCGCGGGGACGGCTCGGCTTCGACATCCGGGCCCCGGTCCGCGGCCGCGGTCCGCTGCGCGGCGAGCTCCTCGGCGAGGGCAGCGCGCACCACCGAGAGATCGGCCGTCTGGCGCTGCACCTCCTGCACCGCGGTGAGGGCGGCGGCCGCAGCGGCACCGCGGACCTCCTCCGGCACGAGGCGCGGGATGTTCGAGGTGTCACCGTAGCCGCCGTGCACCTCATCACGCACCATCTCCCCGTCGCGCAACTCGATCACGCGACGCTGCATCTGGTCGACGAAGCCGGCCTCGTGCGTGGCCATCAGCACGGTGGTCCCTCCCGCGTTGATGCGGGCGAGGAGCTGCATGATGTCGACGGAGGTCGCGGGGTCGAGATTGCCGGTGGGCTCGTCGGCCAGCAGCACCTGGGGGCGGTTCACCAGAGCGCGGGCGATCGCGACGCGCTGCTGCTCCCCACCGGACAGCTCGTGCGGCATGCGCTTCTGCTTGCCGTCGAGTCCGACGAGAGCGAGTGCCTCCGGTACGGCCTGCTGGATGAATCCTCGCGAGGATCCGGTGACCTGCAGCGTGAAAGCCACGTTCTGATAGACGGTCTTCGAAGGGAGGAGGCGGAAGTCCTGGAACACCGAGCCGATGTGGCGCCGGAAGTACGGCACCTTGCGGTTGGCGAGCGAGCGGAGATCCCGGCCGAGGACCGCGACGCGGCCCGAGGTCGGCACGTCTTCACGCAGGATGAGGCGCAGACAGGAGGATTTCCCGGACCCCGAGGCACCGACGAGGAAGACGAACTCCCCGCGCTGCACTTCGAAGTCGACACCGGAGAGAGCGGGCTTCTTCGTCCCTCTGTAGCGCTTGGTGACGTTCTCGAACCGAATCATGGCGATTCGAGCCTAAGCGCGCCCCTCCGGCTGGTCGCGAGCGACACCCCGCACACCGTGTCCCTGTGCGCACGAAATGGGGACTATTCCCCATCCGGAGGCCTCACCCCGGTCACCGCCCACTGCTATACATGAAGGGGTCGCCGCACCAGGGAGCGATCGCATTCATCGAGGGGGAATCATGACCACGACACCAGCAGGCTGGTACGACGACGGATCCGGACGCCAGCGCTGGTGGGACGGCCAGCAGTGGACCGAGCACTTCGCTCCCGAGGCCGCGGCCCCGGTCGAGCCCGAGGCCCCCGCTGCGGCTGAGACTCCGTCAGCCCCCGAGGCACCAGCGACCGATGTGCCCGCCGCCGAGGTCCCCGCCGCCGATGTTCCGGAATACGGCTCCCCGGCTCAGCCGGCCGCCGGTTACCCGGGTTCCGCCCCGACCTACCCTGCGGGATACACGACGTCGCCGTCGGGTTACCCCGCCGCTTCGCCGTACACTCAGCCCGGCCAGGACGCTCCGAAGAAGATCTCGATCCTCGGACTCGTCGGCCTCGGCCTCGCGGCGGTCGGAACGATCCTCGCCTTCATCCCCGTGATCGGGTTCTTCGGGTTCATCCTGCTCGGCGCCGGCTTCATCGTCTCGCTGATCTCGCTTTTCCTGAAGGGCAAGAAGTGGCCCGGCATCGCGGGCCTTATCCTCGCCGTCGTCGGCACGATCATCGGCGTCGTGATGTTCTTCGTGTTCGTCTTCGCGGTCGCGCAGACGGCGAGCGAAGAGCTCGACAACCTCCCGAGCACCTCCCCGTCGAGCGAGGCGACCGACCCGGGCGAGACGGACGGTGCCGACGACGGCACCCGCCCGACCACGCCCGAGGTGGCCGCAGGACTGACGGCGATCCTCATGCTGGACGGCACCGAGGGGTACACCGAGGAACAGGTCCTGTGCCTCGCCGACCTGCTCGTCGTCTCCGACCTCGACAACGCCACGCTGCGTGCGATCGCCGAGAGTGACGGCACTCTGACGGATCTCGACGCGATCAACGGTCTGGCCGAGGTCCTCGGGGACACCGAGGCCATCACCGCCTGTTTCGTCTCCTGAGACACCACGACAGCGGGAGCGCGAGATGACTACGCCTGCGGGGTGGTACGACGACGGTTCGGGGAACCAGCGGTGGTGGGACGGACAGCAATGGACCGAGCACGTCGTGGCCGCTCCCCCGCGGCCCGCCGAGCCCGATCCCGCTCCTGCTCCCGCGCCCGCTCCCGCTCCTGCTCCTGCTCCCGAAGGTGATCCCGTCCCCGCCACACCGGAACCTGCTCCGTTCGCTCCGCCGTACATGATGGCGCCTGCGGATCCGACACCCGTCGCGGGCCCGACCATGACCGGCTATCCGGGCGCTTCCGGCGTCGTCGGTGATCCGTGGGCGGTCCCGGCCGCTCCCCCTGCCGCGACCGGGACGCCGGTGCTCGGCATCATCGGCCTGGTGACGGTGGTCGTCGGCGTGATCGGCGCCTGCGTCCCCGTGATCGCGATCGCGGGCTGGAGCCTGCTCGCCATCGGATTCATCCTGTCGCTCGTCTCGCTCTTCCTGCGGGGTCGGAAGTGGCCGGGCATCACCGGGATGGTGGTGGCGGCGATCGGCGCCATCCTCGCGGTCGCCGTGTCGCTCGTCCTGCTGGGAGTCGCGTCCGCGGCGGGAGGAGCCGGCTCCCCGAGCGGAGCCCCGGCCGAGCGCCCCTCGACGAACGACGGTTCGGGCGCCATCGAGGGTACCGAGATGGTGAGCTTCGCCGATCTCCGCGTGGGCGACTGCCTGCCGTTCGTCGACTACTCCGACGAAGAGGGGAACATCTACGAACTCCCCGTGGTGCCCTGCGCCGACCCTCACACGGACGAGGTCTTCTTCATCTACGACCTCGAAGGCGAGGAGTTCCCCGGTGACGGCGCCCTCCAAGACCAGGCATGGGATGGCTGCCTGTCGGAATTCGAGGCCTACGTGGGCACGTCCTACATGGATTCGGTTCTCGACTACTACACGTATCAGCCGACGGAGTCGTCCTGGGTCCGTGGCGACGACCGCACCGTGCACTGCATCCTCTACAGCTATGAGGACGTGACCGGCACGCTGAAAGATGCCGCGTACTGACTCCTGCGCTGTCGCCGAGACAAGAAGAAGGGCCCCGGGATCACTCCGGGGCCCTTCTTCTTGTCTCAGTCCTCGACCTTGCGCTTGCGCCAGCGGATTCCCGCCGAGATGAAGTCATCGAGATCGCCGTCGAACACGGCGGCCGGGTTCCCGGACTCCTGGCCGGTGCGGAGGTCTTTCACCAGCTGCTGTCCGTAGAGGAAGTAGGAGCGCATCTGGTCACCCCAGCTCGCGGTGATGTTGCCGGCGAGTTCCTTCTTCTTCGCTGCTTCCTGCTCCTTCTGGAGCAGCAGGAGCCGCGTCTGCAGCACGCGCATGGCGGCTGCCCGGTTCTGGATCTGCGACTTCTCGTTCTGCATCGACACGACGATGCCGGTCGGAAGGTGGGTGAGGCGCACCGCGGAGTCGGTCGTGTTGACCGACTGTCCGCCGGGGCCGGACGAGCGGAAGACGTCGACACGGATGTCGCTCTCGGGGATGTCGACCTCGGTCGCCTCCTCCATGAGCGGGATGACCTCGACCGCGGCGAACGACGTCTGGCGCTTGTCGGCGGATCCGAACGGACTGATACGCGCGAGGCGGTGCGTGCCGGCTTCGACCGAGATGGTTCCGAAGGCGTAGGGCGCATCGATCTCGAAGGTGGCGGACTTGATGCCCGCACCCTCCGCGTACGACGTGTCCATCACCTTGACGGGGTACTTGTGGCGTTCTGCCCAGCGCAGGTACATGCGCATCAGCATCTCGGCGAAGTCGGTGGCGTCGTCGCCCCCCGCGCCGGAGCGGATCGTGATGATCGCTGCCCGGTCATCGTACTCGCCGTCGAGGAGCGTCTGCACCTCGAGCTGGTTGATCAGGTCGGTGAGTGCCGCGAGCTCGGTGCGCGCCTCCTGCGCGGAATCCTCGTCGTCCATCTCGTTGGCGAGACCCACGAGCACCTCGAGGTCGTCGAGGCGCTGCGCGATGCCGGTGATGCGGGCGAGCTCGGACTGACGGTGGCTGAGCGCGCTGGTCACCTTCTGCGCGTTGTCGGTGTCGTCCCAGAGGTCGGGAGCACCGGCCTCTTCGCTGAGACGCGCGATGTCGTCGCGGAGACGGGAGACATCGACGACCTCGCTGATGTCGCCGAAGGTGTGCCTGAGCGCCTGGATTTCGGCGGAGAGATCTAGTTCGAGCATGACACCTCAGCCTAACGTGCCGTCTGCCCACGCGGGGACCGGGTCCAGGAGCACCTCCCTGCGGGGAGTAGCGTGAGGGCGTGAGCAGTGCATCGACGGTCCTTCGGCAGTTCGGACCGATGGTGTATCTGCCGACGGTCCTCTTCGCCCTCGGCGAGGGCGCCGTGATCCCGCTCATCCCGGTACTCGCAGCCGCCATGGGTGCCGACGTCGCTTTCGCGGCCCTCGTCGCCTCCGCGCTCGTCATCGGCCAGCTCTGCGGAAACCTCCCCGCCGGATGGGCGGTCGGGCGGATCGGCGAGCGGTTCACGATGGTGATCGCCGGCGTGATCGCGATCCTGTCGGCTGTGGGAATGGTCTTCGCCCCGACGCTCGGCGTGCTGGCGGCCTCAGTGTTCGTCCTGGGCGTGTGCGCGGCCGCCTTCGGCCTGGCCCGTCACGCGTTCATGACGACCAGGGTTCCGGTCGCCTTCCGCGCGCGCTCGCTCTCGTTGCTCGGCGGCAGCTTCCGCCTCGGCATCTTCATCGGCCCGTTCGTGGCAGCGGGTCTGCTGCAGCTGTTCGGCACCGAGAGCGCCGCGATCTGGTTCTTCCTGGGCTGCCTCGTGGTGATGGTGATTCTCGTGCTCTTCGGCCCCGATCCGGAGAAGACGACACCTCCCGCTCCGCTCACCCCGGCCGAGCGTTCCATGGAGGACTCCGGCGAGGCGGTGAGCGGATCCATCCCGACCGTCGAGCGCACGGGCATCTTCCAGACCATGTGGCGACAGCGCGCGGTGCTCGGCCGTCTCGGACTCGCCGCGGCGTCGCTGTCGGCGGTGCGCTCCGCGCGGCAGGTCGTCCTCCCGCTGTGGGGGCTCTCCCTGGGGCTGGACGCCTCGACGATCGCCCTCGTGGTCGGCGTCTCCGGGGCGATCGACTTCGCGCTCTTCTACGCCAGTGGGCAGGTGATGGACCGCTTCGGACGACTGTGGGCGGCGATGCCCGCGATGGTGCTCATGGGCGCTGGCTTCCTCGCGCTGTCGTTCACGCACGAGCTCGATGCGGCGGTGCTGTGGTTCGGGATGTTCGCCGCGGTGCTCGGCGTCGGCAACGGCCTGTCGAGCGGGATCCTGCTCACCCTCGGTGCGGATGTCGCCCCGAAGCGCGAGCCCGCCGCCTTCCTCGGATCCTGGCGCACGCTCACCGACGCCGGGGGTGCGATCGCGCCGCTGCTGGTGTCGGCGATCACCGCTTTCTCGGCGCTCCCCTTCGCGGCCGCAGCGATGGGCGTCATCGGCCTCGTCGGGGCAGCCGGATTCCTGCGGTGGATCCCGAAGTTCATACCCAGATCGCGGCCGGAGCCGGACCCGGGGCCAGACGCGGAGCCGGACGGCAACTGAGCGCCCCCTCTCGGCAGATCACGACAGGGCCGTGCGGCTCGTGGCGGTGGACTCCAGGCGTACGCCGTCCGGGACGAACGGCGACAGCAAGGGCGGACGCCAGTCGACGCCGACCGTCACACGTGCCGACACCCCGTCGGGCGTTCCCGCCGCGACGAGGTCCGTCTCGCCCGGCACCCCTTCGACCAGGGCTGCCGCTTGCTGCTCGACCCCGGAATCCGTCAACTCGGCGCGGACGCCGTCGGCCGTCACCGCGAGGATGAAGCCATCCGCCCCGGCGAGCGCCGCCGAGTCCGCGAGGGCGTCCAGCCGCTTCTGCGCGATGTAGAGATCCGTCGCGCAGACGCAGACGTAGATCACCACGAGCGCGAGAAGCACGTAGCCGAGCGTCAGCAGGAGGACGCTGCCCTCGTCCTGCCCCGGCACCGCTGTGTCTGCTGACCGGCCGGCGCGCGTCATCGCGCACCCCACAGCCGCGACACCTTCTGCGCCGAAGTGGCCTGGACGGGGACCGCGGTGGAACGGTCGAGCCCGAAGAGCTCCGGCACGAGGGGCAACCGCACCCGGGCGCTGACGGTGACGAAGACGGTCGCTCCCGACGATGGGCATTCGACGCCCGACGGAGTGCATGTCAGCGTCACGTCCACCGCGTCGGCATCCAGACCGTACTCGTCGATCACCCCGCGGAGCACCACATCTCCGCGTTCAGTCGCGGATGTGGCGTCCGGAGCCCGCGCGATGACGCGCGCCATGTGCCTCGCCGCCGCCTCTGCGCCGAGCGTCTGCTCCTGGATGCCGCCGAGCGCGATCACGAGGTAGACCATCGGCACCAGGAGGATGACGCCGACCGCGATGAACTCGAGCGCCGCTGATCCTTCCTCACCGGCCACCGAACGTCTCCACGGGCGCATGGGCCTCCACCTCCATCGCGAACGGGATTCCGATCAGACCCAGCAGCGGGAAGGTCGAGCGCACTCGCACGTCGACGGTTTCTTCCTCCGGGAGCCCCGAGGTGCCGATCCGGATGTCCTCGGCATATCCCGCGCCGATCGCACGCGTGATCACCTCGCGGGTGCGCTCGACTCCTTCGGCCGGACTCGTGTCGGCGAGAGCAGCGTGATACGCGCCTTCGACGGCTGCATCGTGGACCACGTTTCGCACATAGACGGCGAGCGCGAGTTGGAGGACGGCGAGTGTGAGCGCCGTGAGCAGCGTTCCCACCAACAGGAACTCCACCGGGCTCGAACCGCGCTCATCCGCGAACCGGGGCCCCTCCGCCATGTCAGAGCCCCGACACCCGTTGGATCGCCTGTTCGAACAGCGCGGTCAGCGCGGGGCCTGCGACCGCCCAGATCAGCACCACCAGCCCGGCCGTCATCAGTGTCACGAGCACCCAGCCGGGAACGTCACCGGATTCGTCGGCCGACAGAGCGCGGAAGAACGAGCGCAGGCGTGTGATCATGCGGCCAGTCTGCCCGGGGGGAGATCACGCGCGCGGAAGTTATCCACAGCCCGCGGGACGCCGCCGTCCGCCCCTTCCCTGCCAGAGAGTTCGCGTCAGCCGTTCCGCTCCTGCCAGCGGTGCAGCAGAGCGGGGATCTCGCCCCGCAGGAATTCATAGAACGCGTGCATCTGCGCCAGGCGCTGATGCGCCGGATCATCGTCACCGGTGACGGAGACGCCTTCCGAGGCGACCTGGAGCATGGCGTCGATGATCGTGTTCTGGCCGGTGAACAGGGTCGCCCAGGCATCGTCGCGAAGTCGGAAGTGCTCCCGGCGACTCCCGGGAGCGGGCAGACGCTCGATGAGCCCCACCGAGAGCAGCGACTTGATCGCACTGGAGACCGCGCCGGCGCTGGCATCCAACCGCTCGACGATCTCACCCGCCGTGACCGTCTCCTGGTCGGTGAACAGGAAGACGGCGAGCGTGCGCGCAGCCATCCGCTGCATCCCGCCCTCGGTCAATGTCAGCGCCAGTCGTTCGGCGGTCTGCCACTGCGTGTGCCTGTCGGTCATCTCACCCTCCAGGCGGCACGATATCAAACATCATGACTGTTCAATAATTCCTGAAACTCCGATACTGTCGGAAGCGCGCCATCTCGACCACGACGCGAGGAAGGACGACATCCATGCGCGCAGTCATCATCGGAGCCGGCATCGCCGGACTCTCCACCGCCCTCCGCCTGCACCAGGCCGGGTGGGAGACTCTCCTCGTCGAACGCGCACCCGCACGCCGCGACGGGGGCTATGCCGTGACCTTCGGCGGCATCGGGTATGACGCCGCAGAGCGAATCGGAATCCTGAGCGATCTCCAGGCCCGCTCGTTCGAGACCACGGGGCTCAGCTATCACCGGTCCGACGGCTCACGCCTCTTCGCTCTGGATCGCGCCACGATCGCTGCCACCACCGGCGCGCGCTCCTTGACGATCCTGCGGGGCGACCTCGAGTCGGTCCTGTATGAAAGGGTCCGGGATCACACGACCATCCGCTTCGGCACCACGCTCACCTCCTTCGAGCAGGACGACCGAGAGGTCCGCGTCGCACTGACCGACGGCACCGTCGAGACGGCCGATCTGCTGATCGGCGCGGATGGGTTGCACTCGGCCACCCGCGCCCTGCTGTTCGGGCCGGAGGAGGACTTCCTCGTCGACCTGCAACACAAGATCGCCGTGTCCATGCTCGAGCGGCGCCCCGCATCCATCGCACCGGGCACCACGGGCACGCACTCCTCGCGCGGTCGCACCGTCGCCGTCATCAGCGCCGGCGACGCTCGCAACGTCGCCTTCTTCGGCTACCGCGCCGATCATGCGCGCCCGGGCGCCGACGTGCACGCCGAGCTGAGACGTATCTACGGCGATCTCGGTTGGATTACCCCCGAAGTACTCACCGGCCTCCAGGAAGCCGACTCCATCTACTTCGACACCGTCAGCCAAGTGGTGGTGCCGTCCTGGAGCAAGGGTCGAGTCGCGCTCCTCGGCGACTCCGCGTGGTGCGTCACGCTGTTCGCCGGCTACGGCTCATCTCTGGCCGTGGGCGGAGCGGACCGGCTCGTCACAGAACTCACCGCCAGACCTGACGACATCCCGGCCGCGCTGCAGGCGTGGGAGACAGCGATCCGCCCCGAAGCGGAACGCAAGCAGAGGCTCGGACGACGCGTCAAGGGAATCTACGCCCCCGCCCATCCCCTGACCCTCTGGCTGAGCATGCTGCCCCTCCGCCTCGCCTCCTTCCCTCTCGTCCGCAGCTACATGACGCGGCGGTACATCAAGGGCTGAGACCCCTCCCCTGCGAGGCGGTCAGCCGATGCCGAGCCGCAGGATGAACAGTCCCGGATACACGGCGAAGAGCACGGACAGCGGCAGGATGAGGAAGACCAGCGGGAAGAGCATCAGGATCTCCTTGCGCCCTGCCTGCTCGATGAGCGTGCGTTTCGCGTCCTCGCGCGCATCGCCGGCCTGTGCGTGCAGCACCGCGGCGAGCGGCGCTCCGTGCTCGAGAGCGGCGATCACCTGGTCGACGGCACGCGAGAGCCCGGGCAGCTGCAGACGTCGCGCCGTCTCACTCAGCGCGTCAGCCAACGGCGACCCGGTCCCGACCGCGAGGACGACCTGGCGGAGTTCGGCTGTCAGCTCACCGGTGCCGACGGCGGCGACACGTCGGAGGGAGTCGAGGAACCCTTCGCCGGCGGCAAGGCACAGCGCCAGGAACTCCAGCGTCGTCGGAAGCTCGTCGGCGAGACGCACCCGGCGAGCCCTGGCCCGTGCGGAGAGCTGCATGTCGTACACGACGGCGGCGAGCGCCCCGAACACCACCGGGATGACACTCGTGGGCACCGACATCCGCCCCGCCAGTGCGAGGAGGATGACCACGATGGCACCTCCGCCGATCCCGGCGAGCGTCCACCCCAGTTGCTTGCCGCGGAACACGGAAGGTTCGATCGCCACTCCGGCTTGGGACAGTCGCTGTCGAAGGGCGGCTCCCCCGCCGAGCAGACGCTCGAACGCCTCTCGAACGGCGTCCCACAACGTTCGAGAACGCGCGGGGAGCACGCCGGAGGAAGGCAGGATGCCTGGGGGCAGCCGCTCGTCGGTCACGACGTCACGGACGTAGGGCCCGATACGGACGATCAGGGATGCTGCCCGCCAGCGCGGAAGCACGAACAGGACGCTCAGCACGCCGGCGGAGAACGTGCCACCGACCAGCACCGCGACCGCGACGACCGACACCTCCGTCACCCGAACCACCGCCGCGGCTCGGGAAGTCGACCGATGCGGACCATGATCCGGAAGGCAGCGACCGAGATCGCGGCTCCGACGCAGATCACCAGAACCCCCTCGGGCGTGCCGTACGCCGAAGCCCCCTCCGGGCGCATGACGAGCAGTCCGAGGATGATCCACGGCGCAACGGCCCCGAGGATCGCCGCACCGCGGATCCACGACTGCCGCGCCTCGACTTCTCCTCGAAGCGCGGCATCTGCGCGGACGGACGCCGACAACGCGCGGAGCACACTGATCAACTCGGTGCCGCCGACCTGACGGGCCATGCGCAGAGTCTCGACGATCCGATCGCCGATGGGATCGGCGAGGGACGACTTCAACCGGTCGAGGCTCGTCTCGAATCTGCCGCTCGCCCGGAGGTCTCGGGCGAACACGGCGAAGGCGGGTCGGAGCATGGTCGGCGCGGACTCGGCCAGGCTCGCCACCGCGTCGGGGAGCGAGAGCCCGACGCGGATCGAGGCGATCAGGAGGTCACAGATGTCCGGCCAGAGTTGCCGACGCACGCGAAGCAGCCGAAGCCGCCGACCGCGCAGGAACAGGATCGGCGCAGACGCCCCCGCCGCTCCGGCGAGCAGGGCAAGCACGGGCAGTCCGCTCAGGAGCCAGACCACGGAAGCGGCCAGCATCCCCGCGGCCACGATCACCGCGATGAGCACGCGCGGCACGAGCGCGACGAGGCCCGCTTCCTCGATCAACCGCGTGAGTCGTCCGTCTCTGCCGGCCGGCTGCGCGTTCGCACGAGGCGGCCACATCCACGGCGAGACGCACAGGAGCACACCTGCGGCGAGCGCGGCCCCGAGCAGCACCGTCACGAGTTCACCCCGATCCGGTGCACGGGGCCACGATCCATGTCGGCACGCCCTTGCGTCGTCGAGCCGTCGAGATAGACCCGCGCTGTGCGGATGCGTCCCTCGACGATCTCTCCGGTGGGCGCGACGATCTCCTGCACGAAGCGGCGGCCCGAGCGGTCGCGCACGCAATGGACGACGAGGTCGATCGACGTCGCGATCGCCGGCGCGATGAAACCGCGATCGATGTTGCGGCCGGCCAGGAGCGGCAGCATGCTGAGCTTCTCGAGGGCCTCCGTCGCGGAGTTCGCGTGCACGGTGCACGCTCCCGGCACTCCGGTGTTGAGCGCGAGCACGAGGTCGAGCGCTTCGGCATCACGCACCTCACCGAGGACCAGGCGGTCCGGCCGCATCCGGAGCGCTTCCTTCACCAATCGACGCAGGGTTATCTCCCCCGTGCCTTCCAGACTGGACTGGCGCCCCTGCAATGCGACCAGATCAGGACCCTCGATCGCGAGCTCGAAGGTCTCCTCGACGGTGACGATGCGCTGCGAGTCGGCGCACGAGGCCAGCAGCGCACCGAGCACCGTGGTCTTCCCTGCGTGGGTCGCGCCGGAGACGATCACCGTGCGACCGTCGTTCATCGCCACCCGCAGCCGCTCAGCCACCGCCGCGGGCATCATCCCCTGGGCCGTCAACGCCTCGAGCGACCGATACTTCGGGAGGAACTTCCGGATGTTGACCGCCCAGGACCCGCGCACGACGTCGGCGATCGCGACGTGCAGACGAGAGCCGTCCGGCAGCGAGGCGTCGACGAAGGGCTGACTGATGTCGACCCGTCGACCGGTGGCCTGCAGCATCCGCTCGACGAGGTCGCGCACCGTCGTGGCGCTGAGGCGCAGTCCGGTCCGCTCCGCCACGCCTTCACGGGCGACATGCACGTGTCCGGTGCCGTTGAGCCAGATCTCCTCGATCTCGGGATCGTCCAACAGAGGCTGCAGCGCTCCGAACCCGCTGAGCGACGCCAGCACGTCACGGACACAGGCCGCTTCGTCTTCGATGAGGCCGCCGCCGCGTGCGAGAGCAGCGTCATCGTGACGACGGACCTCCGCGTGCGCGATGCGCCGCGCGGCGTCGGGATCGATCGTGGGATCCACCCCTTCCATGCGCAGGCGACGCCGAACCTGTTCGGTGACCAGGGCAGACGGATGACTCACCCCGGCATCCTCGCAACGATCGGTTCCCCCGCGTCGGAGTTATCCACAGGCACGCCGACCCCCGACCGCTCCGGGGTGCGATGAACTGCGGGCTGATGCTCAGACAGGGGGTTTCGCCGGTCAGTAGACTGATTCCACCGCGCGGGAGTGGTGGAATTGGCAGACACGCAGGATTTAGGTTCCTGTGCCCCAGGGCGTGTGGGTTCAAGTCCCACCTTCCGCACGAGAGACGATGGCGCCGTCGCGAGACCACCCTGACGTCGCTCCGCTCTGACGCCGACCACTCACGACCGACGGGAATCCCGCCAGTGCTCGAATCCATGCTGCACGCTCCCACCGCCCTCATCCCCTGGCTCGACCCCCAGACGATCATCGGCGCGGCGGGCCCCTGGGCACTTCTGGTGGTGTGCTTCATCGTCTTCGCCGAGACCGGTCTCCTGGTCGGGTTCCTCCTCCCCGGCGACACCCTGCTCATCATCGCCGGGCTCCTGACGCACACCAGCAATGTGTTCGGCGTGAACATCTGGGTCGTCTCGCTCCTGATCGCGCTGTCGGCCTTCATCGGCGGCGAGGTCGGCTATCTGATCGGTCACAAGGGCGGACCGGCGGTGTTCGAGCGCAAGGAGTCGGGTCTCTTCAGCAAGAAGAACGTCGAGCGCACGAACGCGTTCTTCGAGCGCTTCGGCGGTCTCACGGTCATCCTCGCCCGTTTCGTCCCCATCGTTCGCACCTTCGCCCCCGTCGCAGCTGGTGTGGGACACATGCCGTGGCGCCGCTACTCGCTCTACAACTTCATCGGCGCCATGATCTGGGGCTTCGGCCTCACGATGGTCGGATACCTCATCGCCTACATCCCGTGGGTGCGCGAACTCGTGGTTCAGTACATCGACGTGATCCTGCTGATCGCTGTCGGCGGCACCGCCCTCGTCACCCTGTGGCACTACTTCTCGGAGCGCCACAAGGCGAAGAAGGCCGCGGCGGCAGGCGAAGACGTCGTGACCGATGCCGAGGAGGCACAGGAGCTCGTCCTGGATGCCGACGTGTTCGACCGCGCCCCCGACCTGGACGGCGACGGCAAGCACTGATCCTGACCTCGTGCGCCGAGCTCTCGGCGGACGACGTCAGCCTGCGTTCTTCGCGCGCTCCTCTTTGGTACGCGCGACGCTGGCGCGGAGTGCCTCCATGAGGTCGATGACTTCGCCACCCTCCGCAGCCTTCTCGGCCTCTCCGAACGTCTCGGCGACGTCGAACGTTTCCCCGGCCTCGATCTTCGCGTCGATGAGGGTGCGGAGCTCCTTCTGGTACTCGTCGACGAAGTCCTCGGGATCGAAGTCGGCCGAGTAGCTGTCGACGAGTGAGGCGGAGAGCTCGAGCTCCTTCTTCGAGATCCGCACGTCCTCGTCCAGTGCAGGGAACTCCGCTTCGCGCACCTCATCGGCCCACAACAGGGTCTGCAGCACGAGTACCTTCCCCCGGACCCGCAGCGCGGCCAGCCTGGTCTTCTGCCGCAGGGTGAAGCGCACGATCGCGGTGCGATCCGTCTGCTCCAGGGTCTTGCGCAGCAGCACGTACGCCTTCGGGGACTTCGAGTCCGGCTCGAGGTAGTACGGCTTGTCGAGGGTGAGCAGATCGACCTGGTCGGACGGCACGAACTCGACGACGTCGATCTCCCGGCTCTTCTCGGCCGGCAGCGCGGCCAAGTCATCCTTGGTGAGCACCACCGTCTGCCCGTCGTCGACGTACGCACGATCGATGTCGGCATAGGCCACCGTCTCGCCGCACACCTCGCAGGTGCGCTGGTACCGGATGCGGCCGCCGTCCTTCTCGTGCACCTGATGCAGCGGCACATCGTGATCCTCCGTGGCGGAGTACACCTTCACCGGCACGTTCACGAGCCCGAATGTCAGCGCGCCCTTCCAGATCGTCCTCATGACACCAGTGAACACCAGTCGAAGCCGTCGCGACCAGTCCCTTGACTACGCTGGCTGCATGGTCGGACCAGGGCAGATCGTGCAGGTGGACGGTCGCCGTCTGCGCGTGACGAATCTCGACAAGGTCGTCTACCCGGACACCGGCACGACCAAGGGCGAGGTCATCGCCTACTACAGCGCGATCGCCCCGCTCATCCTGCCCCTCCTCGACGGACGCCCGGTCACGCGCAAGCGCTGGGTCGAAGGCGTCGGGACGAGGGACGCTCCCGCGGATGCGTTCTTCACGAAGCAGCTCGAACCGGGGGCACCGGCCTGGATCCCGCGGCAGGCGATCCAGCATTCGGACGGCCCGAAGGAGTACCCCCTCGTCGAGGACGTGCCGACGCTGGTGTGGCTCGCTCAGGTCGCCGCGATCGAACTGCACGTGCCGCAGTGGCGCTTCGCTCCGGACGGGAGCCCGGGTCGCCCCGATCGCCTCGTTCTCGACCTGGACCCGGGCCCCGGTGTCGGACTCGCACAGTGCGCCGAAGTCGCGCGCTTCGCACGCGTCATCTTGACGGACATGGGGCTCGATCCGCTCCCGGTCACGAGCGGGAGCAAGGGTCTGCACCTGTATGCGGCCCTCCCCGGTGAGCAGACGAGCGACGAGATCTCGGCGGTCGTGAAGGAACTCGCCCGCCTGATCGAGAACGACCATCCCGATCTGGCCACGAGCGTCATGTCGAAGGCCGAGCGAGGCGGGAAGGTGTTCCTGGACTGGAGCCAGAACAACGGCAAGAAGACGACCATCTCGCCGTACTCGCTCCGGGGGCGGGCACAGCCGTGGGTCGCGGCTCCGCGCACCTGGGACGAACTCGATGACCCGGATCTGGCCCAGCTCGACCTCGACGAGGTACTCGCCCGCGCAGCCGCGGGAATCGATCCGCTCGCCGGGCTCCGCCCGCAGGAGGCCTCGTCGGCCCCAACACCTCCCCCGGCTCACCGGCCCCGTCACCCGCGGGGCGCTTCGGCCCCTTCACGGGGCGCCACGGCCGCGCCCCTCGCGCCGATGCTCGCCGAGAACGGCACCGCCGGGGTCGCGCGGGCGCTGAGCGATCCGTCCTGGGTCGAGGTGAAATGGGACGGCATCCGAGCCTTGGGCACCTGGGCCGACGGACGGATGCTCCTGCACGCGCGGCGCGGCACCGACATCACGACCCGCTATCCGGAACTCACCGCCGACGGCGCCCCTTTCCTGCCCGTCGCCGACGCGATCGTGGATGGGGAGATCGTGGCGTTCGACGGCCAGGGACGCCCGAGCTTCTCCCTGCTGCAGAACCGCATGCATCTGACCCGTCCGCGCGAGATCGAGCGGGAGGTGGTCCGCACGCCGATCGTGTACATGCTCTTCGACCTGCTGAGCCTCGACGGGCACGATCTCACGGGCATGCCGCTGCGCGAGCGCCGCATCCTGCTCGAAGACGTCGTCGCAGGCCTCGACGCCCCGATACAGATCCCTCCGGTCTTCGACGACGTCGACGCGGCCCTCGCTGCCAGCAGGGAGTTCGGTCTCGAAGGCGTCGTGGTGAAGGACCCGCAGTCCCGTTACCGCCCGGGGCAGCGCAGCCCGTCCTGGCTGAAGCTCAAGCACACGCGCATGCAGGAGGCCGTGATCGTCGGGATCCGGCCGGGCAAAGGCGATCGCGAGAGCACACTCGGCTCGCTCCTGCTCGCGGTGCCCGACCGCTCCGGCGGCCGAGGCGGATCAGCGCCGTTGCGCTACGTCGGGAGGGTGGGAACCGGATTCACCGACCGCATCCTCCGCGATCTGCTCGCACGCCTCGACCCGCTGCGCAGGGAGACAGCGCCCCTCGACGGCGTGCCCGCGCCCGACGCGTCCGACGCGCTCTGGGTGCATCCCGAGCTCGTGGGCGAAGTCGAGTTCGCCAATTGGACCCCCGATGGGGTGCTCCGACACGCACGATGGCGAGGGTTGCGGCCCGACAAGGAGCCGGGCGACATCGTCGTGGAGCGCTGACCACTCCCCCGCACCGGAGCGTTCGGAGCGTTCACGCGTGGTGCGGCTCGCAGTCCGACTTCTCAGCCGGCTCGATCTGGAACGTCGAATGCTCGACATCGAAGTGATCGGCCAAGCACGCCTGCATGTCGGAGAGGAGCTGCGTCGACCTCCCGTCGGCGAACAGCTGCGGCTCGACGGTGACATGCGCCGTGAACACCGGCGCGCCCCGCGTGAGCTGCCACACGTGCACATCGTGCACGCCGACCACACCGTCGTACCCCAGCAGGTGGGTGCGGATGTCGCTGACGGCGGTCCCCTTGGGCGCCGACTCGGCGAGGACCGAGAACACCTCGCGCAGCAGCGCGATCGCTCGCGGGATGATCATCGCCGCGATGAACAGGGAGGCGATCGCATCGGCCGGCATCCATCCCGTCAGGAGGATCACGATCGCGGCGACGATGACCGCGGCGGACCCGATCAGGTCGCCCATCACCTCGAGATAGGCGCCGCGCACGTTGATGCTCGTGCGCTGCGCACGGCTGAGCAACCACATCGAGACGGCATTCGCCATCAGGCCCACGACGGCGACCACGAGCATGAGCCCGCCGGCGACCTCGACGTCGCCGGGGTTCAGCAGGCGGCCGATGCCCTCGATCGCCACCCACGTGGCCAGGGCGATCAGGATCACGGCATTGATCAACGCGCCGAACACCTCGGCGCGTTGATACCCGAAGGTCCGTCGATCATCGGCTGGTCGCGCGGCCACGGTCGCGGCGATGAGCGCGATCACGAGCGCGGAGGCGTCCGTGAACATGTGCGCGGCGTCGGCGAGCAAGGCGAGCGAACCGGTCAGGATCGCACCGACGACCTGCACGACCATCACGGTCGCCGTGAGCGTCAGCGAGATCGCCAGCAGGCGTCGACTGTTGGCCGAACGGATGCCGCCGGCGGCGGGTGCGTGATCGTGCATGCCCCCAGGCTAGACCGGGAATCACAGCCGGAAGGTCTGTTCGCGCTAGTCGGGAAGGGTAACGATTCTCAGCGTCACCAGCAGTTCACCGACGGGTGCGCACGTAGGTGAGCACGACGCATCCGTTGTCGAAGGTCCGGGCTTCCTCGAGGTCGAACGACTTCGGCGCGAACGCGAACCTCGCCATCGGGATCCCGTCTCCCGCGATCACCGGATACTTCTTGACGATGAGGCGGTCGATCTCGTCGATCAACGCTCCGGCGAGCACAGCGCCACCGGCGAGGTAGATCCCCAACCCGTCCTCGGCCTTCACCTGCCGAACGCGTTCGACCGGGTCTGTGCGCACGATCTCGACGTTCGGATCCACGGGATCGGCGAGCGTGCTGCTGAACACGATGGTGCGCAGGTGCGCGTAGGGGTCGGTCACCCCCACCTGCAACGCCGGCTCGTAGGTCCGGCGCCCCATGAGGACCGTGTCGAACTGCGTCACCGGAGCGTCTGCCCCTCCGCGCCCCGCGCGGGCGAAGGTCGGCTGCACGTCGGCGAACTCCGTGCCGAGCGACTCGGCGAACGCCGGGGTGACGGGATAGAAGTCGACCTCGTCCGCGGGGCCCGCGATGAAGCCGTCGAGGGAGACACCGATGTAGTAGGTCAGTTCACGCATGCCTTCACGATAAGCACTACACGTGAAGTACGTCAACCGTAGTGGTTACGCTTCCTCGACCCTCAGAGTGCAGCGAGCACCGGCAGCAGTTCCGCGAACGCACGCGCACGATGCGACTGCGACTGCTTCTCCTCCGCGCTGAAGTCGCCCACCGTACGCTCCTCGCCGTGCGGCTGACCGTCGGGGATGAAGATCGGGTCGTAGCCGAAACCACCGCCACCGGACGCCTCGTGTGACAGACGCCCCGGCCACCGGCCCTCGACGACCTGCTCCCGGCCGTCGGGCATCACCAGGGCGATGGTCGAGGTGAAGTGCGCGGTCCGATGCGGGTCGGCGATGTCGCGCAGCTGATCGAGCAGGAGCGCGAGATTCGCCCCGGCATCCTTCTTCTGACCCGCCCAGTACGCGGAGAAGACCCCGGGCGAACCGCCCAGGACGTCGACGCAGATACCGGAGTCGTCGGCCAGAGCGGGGAGCCCGGTGTGCGTCGCCGCCGCCCGCGCCTTGATCAGTGCGTTATCGGCGAAGGTCACGCCGTCCTCGACCGGTTCCGGGCCGTCGTAGCCGACGACCTCGAGGTCGGGTCGTGCCTGCGCGACGATCTGCTGGAACTCCGCGACCTTGTGCGGATTGTGCGTCGCGAGGACGACCTTCATCGTCATTCCCCCGCCAACGCGGCGAGCTGCTTGCCCTTCAGCTCGTCGCATCCGGACACTCCGAGCTCGAGCAGCGCATCCAGTTCGCGCTTGTCGAACGGCGCCCCCTCGGCTGTGCCCTGGACCTCGACGAACAGCCCGCGGCCCGTGACCACGACGTTCATGTCGGTCTCGGCGCGCACGTCCTCGACGTATGCCAGATCGAGCATGGGCTCGCCGTCGATGATCCCGACCGACACGGCGGCCACGGAGTCGAGCAGCGGTGTGGAGTTCTTGCCGATGAACTTCTTCTCGCGCCCCCACTCGATCGCGTCGGCCAGCGCGACGTACGCGCCGGTGATGGCCGCGGTGCGCGTGCCGCCGTCCGCCTGCAGCACGTCGCAGTCGATGACGATCGTGTTCTCGCCGAGCGCCTTGGTGTCGACCACGGCGCGAAGGGCACGACCGATGAGCCGGGAGATCTCGTGCGTGCGTCCGCCGATGCGCCCCTTCACGCTCTCGCGGTCGTTGCGACTGTTCGTGGCGCGCGGGAGCATGGCGTACTCGGCCGTGACCCACCCCTTGCCCTTGCCGGTCAACCAGCGCGGGACGCCGTTGGTGAACGAGGCGGTGCACAGCACCTTCGTGCCGCCGAAGCTGATCAGGGCCGAACCCTCGGCCTGTGCGCTCCAGCCGCGTTCGATGGTGATCTCACGCAGCTGATCGGTGGAACGGCCGTCGACGCGGACGATGTCGGTCATGTGCTTCTCTCGGGTCAGGGTGATGCGTCGAGTCGGGATGGCTCGACACGGTATTACTCGAAGGTGTGCTCGGGAAGGGTGATCACGCCGGTCTGGACGAGCTGCACGTCGCGGACCTCCCGGCCCATCAGGCGATTGGCCAGCGCGGTGAAGTCATCGGCCGAGACGCCGGTGGCCTCGTAGACATAGGTGGCCGTGGCATCGGGCGACGCGAGGAGATCTCCCCGCACCAGCTGGCGGTAGACGTCGCCGGCGGTCTCATCGTCGCTGGAGACGAGCGTCACGCCCTCCCCCATCACGTAGCTGATCGCACCGCGCAGGAACGGATAGTGCGTGCAGCCGAGGACCAGGGTGTCGACGCCGGCGTCCCGCAGCGGGGCGAGGTACTCCTCGGCGACGGCGAGCACTTCGGGAGTACCGGTGATCCCCGCTTCGACGAACTCGACGAAGCGCGGACAGGCAGCCGTGAACACCTGCAGCCGCTCATTCACCTCGAGCATGTCCTGGTACGCGCGCGATCCGATCGTGCCGACCGTGCCGATCACGCCGACGCGCCCGTTCCTCGTGGTGGAGACGGCGCGGCGGACGGCGGGACCGATCACCTCGACCACCGGGATGTCGTAGCGTTCGCGTGCGTCGCGGAGCATGGCCGACGAGGCGGTGTTGCACGCGATCACGAGCATCTTCACGCCCTGCTCGACGAGTGTGTCCAGCACCTCGAGGGAATAGCGACGCACGTCGGCGATGGGCTTGGGGCCGTAGGGGGAATGGGCGGTGTCGCCGATATAGACGAACGACTCACGGGGCAGCTGGGCGCGGATGGCCCGCGCCACCGTGAGCCCGCCGACACCGGAGTCGAAGATCCCGATGGGCGCGTCGTTCATGACTCCCCAGCCTACCCGCGTGCGCACCTCCGCGTGCATCAGCACGCTCAGTAAGCTGAGCGCATGACCACGTCGACGGCGCTGCTCACCGACCGCTACGAGCTGACGATGCTCGCTGCCTCGCTCCGCGACGGGACGGCTTTCCGCCCGAGCGTCTTCGAGCTCTTCTCCCGCCGACTCTCCGGCGGCCGCCGATTCGGAGTGGTCGCAGGCACCGGACGATTCCTCGAACTGCTGCGCGAGTTCCGCTTCGGTGACGACGAGTTGCGATTCCTCCGCGACGAGCATGTGGTCGACGCGACATCGCTGAAGCACCTCGAGGAGTACCGCTTCACGGGCACGATCCGGGGCTATCGAGAGGGCGAGCTCTACTTCCCCGGCTCCCCCATCCTCACCGTCGAGGGAACGTTCGCGGATGCCGTGGTGCTGGAGACGCTCGCTCTGAGCGTGCTCAACCACGACTCCGCCGTGGCCACGGCCGCATCGCGGATGAGCATCGCCGCGGGCGAGCGTCCGCTGGCGGAGATGGGCTCGCGCCGTGCTGCTGAACGTTCCGCGGTCGCCGCCGCACGCGCCGCGTACATCGCAGGGTTCAGCGCCACCAGCAACCTCGAAGCGGGGCGGAGCTGGGGCATCCCGACGATGGGCACCGCCGCTCATTCCTGGACGCTCCTGCACGACACCGAGGAAGAGGCCTTCCGCGCACAGGTCGACAGCATGGGCGTCGGCACGACGCTGCTCGTCGACACCTACGACATCCGGAACGGGGTCGAGACCGCGATCCGCGTCGCGGGCACCGACCTGGGCGGCGTGCGTATCGACTCGGGCGATCTCCCGATCGTCGCCGGTGATGTGCGCGTGCAGCTCGACGAACTCGGGGCGACGTCCACACGGATCACCGTGACGAGCGACCTCGACGAGTATGCGATCGCGGCACTCGCCGCGTCGCCGGTCGACGCCTACGGTGTCGGGACATCGGTGGTCACCGGCTCCGGATACCCGACCGCGAGCATGGTCTACAAGCTCGTGGCACGGCAGGACGCGGCGGGGGCCTGGATCGCGGTCGCCAAGGCGTCCGCGGACAAGGCCTCGTACGGCGGACGCAAGGCCGCGTTCCGGACGCTCGTCGACGGCGTCGCGACCGCGGAGACGGTCGTGGTCTCCGACGGCTTCGAGGAGCTGGACACGCCAGCGGAGCATCCCGACGGCCGCCCGCTGCAGGTGACGTTCGTCGAGGCGGGCGACATCGACACCGCACACGAGGGGACGGAGGGAACGGCGGCCGCGCGGACGCACCACCTGCGGGTGCGCGAGGAGCTTCCCGTACGCGCTCTCGCGCTCAGCAAGTCCGACCCGGCGATTCCCACCGTGTACGTCGAGGCCGACTGAGGTCAGCCGATCATCGACTCGTAGATCTCCTTGCACGTGGGGCAGATCGGGAACTTCTCCGGGTCACGACCCGGCGTCCACTTCTTGCCGCACAGCGCGCGCACCGGCTTGCCGGTGATCGCAGACTCGAGGATCTTGTCCTTCTTCACGTAATGCGAGAAGCGCTCATGGTCGCCCGGTTCGAGATTCTCCTCGCGGAGGAGCTCTTCCAGTTCGCGATCAAGCGTTGCCACGCCGCCCTGATCGGGGCTGTCCAGCGGAGTACTCATCCCGTGAGTCTAGCGGCGTCGAGCCCCTCGCGGGCGGGTGTCACGCGGTCTCGACGAACTCCATCAGCCGCTCACCGCTGCGCTCGAAGATTCGACCGCCGATGACCGCACCCGCGGCGAGGACGGCGATGCCGATGAGGAGGCCGACCCAGAACGTCGCCGGCGCATACGCCGAACCCTCGACGAT
This sequence comes from Microbacterium sp. PI-1, assembly GCF_004337555.1. Taxonomy (NCBI): domain Bacteria; kingdom Bacillati; phylum Actinomycetota; class Actinomycetes; order Micrococcales; family Microbacteriaceae; genus Microbacterium; species Microbacterium sp. PI-1. The sequence goes on from NZ_SJYZ01000012.1 coordinate 65,790, forward strand.
CGTGGCCGCGAACAGCCAGATCGTCGGGACGCTGAGCACGATCGCGCCGAGGAACGCTGCAGCCGGCCCGTACGCACCGCGCGACGTCGGCCGCTGCGGCTGCTGGAACGGACTGTCGCCGGGACGGGAGACCGCGTACGGCGCGACCACCGAGACGATGCTCGAGATGCCCAGGGCGGAGAAGAGCAGGCTCGCTGCGAGGCCGCCGAGCGGAAGGAGCAGACTCCAGTCTCCGATCAGCAGCAGCGAGAGCGGTACCGCGATCGCGAGGACCGGAATCGCGACGAGCAGCACGGGAACCAGTCGACCGAGGCGATCGGGAAGCCCACGCACGCCGCTCGCGACGTGCGTCCACAGTGCGGTCGAGTCGTAGGCGACGTCGTTGTGCGGCAGCCATCCGAAGAACAGTGCCATCACCGGCACCGGCACGAGCGCGGCGATCTCGACCGGCACACCGGCGACGATCAGCGGCAGCACCGTGAGCACACCGGCGACCGGGACGACGATGATGTTCATGATGTAGCGGCGATCCCGGAGCCAGTACACGAGGCTCCGCGAGGCGATCGCACCGAACGCGTTGGACGGCAGCAGCCCGAACCAGCCGAGTCCGGTGCGCTCTCGCGAGGCGACGGGACGCTCAGTGGTCGTGAGCAGGCGTCGCACGAGCCAGGTCCAGGCCGCCCAGAGGAGACCGACGGTGAGGACGGCGATGATGCCGCTGACCCAGGCAGCCGCAGTCTCGCCCGCCGCGGATGCGAAGAGGAAGGCGGGCGACGCCGCGAACGGAGTGAACCCGAGCACGGTCGACAGCGTCGACAGGGAATCAGGCACGAGCCCGTCCCAGCGCAGGGAGCCGAGGAACACCGCCACGGGGAACGCGATCACGAGCAGAGCGAGGGCGAACAACGCCGTGAGCTCCCGGGACCGACGCTCCGGCAGCAGCAGGGCGTTGATGGCCATGCCGATCCGCGATATGAGCACGGTCGTGAGGATGCCGATGATCGTCATCAGCACCGCGAGGGGCCAGGGCGTGCCGTCTCCGATCGCGACGATGCAGACGCTCGTGTAGACGGCGACGAGGGCGAGACTGGGCACACTGACGAATGAGGCGAGGGTGAGCACCCACGGCATCCGGCGCTCGTCCACACCGAACACGGCGAAGCGTCGCGGGTCGAGCGGGTCGACCACGCCGACGAGGATCGGGCCCACGAGGAAACCCAGGAGCAGCGCGGCTCCACCGAGCACCGTGACCGCCTGCGCGACCGGGACGGGCGCACCCGACAGCGTGAACACGGCGATGCACACCACGGTCGTGACGGCGATGACGGCCGCGAACACGAGGAGCGTCCGAAGCCGACGTTCGCCGCGGAGCGACCCGAGAAGGAGAGCGAGCCTCAGTCGGAGAACGTGTGCAGCCACTCGAGCCCCTCCACCTCACCGCTGGAGCCGGCAAGTTCGACGAAGCGCGCTTCGAGCGTCTGCCCCGCGCGCACCTCGTCGATCGTGCCCTCGGCGAGCACTTCACCGCCGACGATGATGGCCACTCGGGAGCAGACGCGCTCGACCAGATCCATCCCATGACTGGAGAGGATCACGGTCCCGCCGTGCGAGACGTAGGCGCGCAGGATGTCCAGGATGACCGCGGAGGAGACCGGATCGACCGACTCGAACGGCTCATCCAGCACCAGGACGCGCGGCGAGTGGATCATCGCGCCGGCGAGCATGATCTTCTTCGTCATACCCGCCGAGTAGTCCGAGACGACCCGGCTGAGAGCGTCACCGAGGTCGAATGCGCGGGCGAGATCGGCCGCACGCTTCTCGATCACGTCAGCCGAGAGCCCTCGAAGGAGTCCGTAGTAGTAGAGGAGCTGGCGTCCGGTGAGCCGGTCGAACGTCCGCAGCCGGTCGGGCAGCACGCCCATGAGCCGTTTCGCGGCCTGCGGCTGCGCGGCCTGGTCGACACCGCAGATCGTGACGCTGCCTTCATCGGCCCGCAGGAGGCCTGCGACGATCGAGAGCGTGGTCGTCTTGCCCGCACCGTTGGGACCGACGACCCCGTAGAACGAACCCGCAGGCACCGAGAGGTCGATCCCACCGACGGCCCGGTTGTCGCCGAACTGCTTGACGAGGCCGCGGACGCTGACCGCTTCCCCGGCGGACGTCGCGTCGGTCCGTCCCGGGGCGTCGGCCACCGCATCGTCGGAGTCGGCGACAGCCTCGACGACTTCGAGCGTCGTCACCTCGTCGGCTGCGTCGGCCTCGGCGACGAGCGTCTGCTCGGCACCGCCCTCACCGCTCTCCGCTCCGGGCGCCTCCTGGTCGTCCACGGCCGGAACCGCAGCCACGGAGGCATCCGTCGTTGCCGATTCGGCCTCGGGGGCGGACTCGAGCTCGGACGACGGAGCAGACTCGGTCGCCGGAGCAGACTCGGTCACCGGCGAGTCTTCGATCACGAGCGCGGCATCGGTCTGCGCGGCCTTCACGTCATCGGCCTCGGCCTTCGCCTTCGCCGCAGCCGCCCTCGCCGCCGCCGACTTCTTCGCTGCCGTGGTCTTCGCTGCAGCCGTCTTCGCGGTCGCCGCGCGGGCGGTGGACTTGGTGGCGGCCGACTTGGCGGCTGCGGTCTTCGCCGCCGCCGTCTTCGCGGCCGTGGACTTCGTCGCGGGCGTCTTTCCCGCAGCCTTCGGCGCAGCCGCCTTCGCCCCGGTGACGGCGGCCCGCGGTGCGGCGACACGCACGGCCGCGGCGCGGTCCGAGGCAGCCGTCGATCCGGAGGACTTCGTCGCGGCAGCTCGCGAGGCGGTGTTCTTCGCCGCCGCCTTCCGCGCGTCTGCTGCGGTTCGCGCGGTGCTGGTCGTCTTCGCCGGCTGCTCGTCCATCGCCTTCGGCAACGGCTCGACCACGACCTCGGCGGTCGGGGCGGCCTTCTCCGCCGCAGCCTTCGTCGTCGTGGACTTCGCGGGGGCCTTCACAGAAGTCTTCGCGGCGGTCTTCGAGGTCGCGGGCTTCTTCGCCGCGCTGGTCTTCGTCGTGTCGGCCTTCGTCGTGCTGGTCTTCGTCGGCGTCGTCCCCGAGGTACGTGCGGTCGTGGTCTTCGTGGCCGTCGACTTCTTGGCGGCAGGCTTCTTGGCGGCAGACTCCGTGGCCGTGGGCTTCTTGGCCGTAGCTTTCTTGGCCGCAGCTTTCTTGGGCGCGGACTTCTTGGGAGCGGGCTTCTCGGCATCCGTCGACGCCTCCGAGGCCTGCGTGGACGATGCCGAACTGCTCGCCGACGTGTCCCGTGGGAAGGCTTCGGTATCGTCCACCCGGGCGGTGCGGTCGTCAGGGGAGGAAGTCACCGTCCTACGGTATCAAGGGGTGGGCGCAAGCCAAGCCGCCGCGCAACAAACCGCCGCCGGATCCCCGCGATCCGGGGCGATCGCGCTCCATGTGCGAGCCTGTGCGTCCGGTGTGTACTCGGTCACGAAATGGCAACGGGAGCCTTCGCACCCCGAGCTTCCCAGCCTGAATCGCTACCATGAACGCGGCACGACGAAGTGTCTGGTCGGTGAACCGACCGTGAACACAACTTCCTTTAGGAGCACTCGTGACTCTTCAGACCGTCATCCTCGCCGCCGGCATGGGCTCACGCCTCGGCCGCGCGCTGCCGAAGCCGCTCACCGAACTGAGCGACGGCCGCACGATCATGGGCCAGCAGCACGACAACATCCGCGCCGCCTTCGGGTCCGACGCGCGCATCACGACCGTGGTCGGCTACCGCGCAGAGACCATCATCGAAGCCTTCCCCCAGGTCAACTACGTCCACAACGAGCGCTACGACGAGACGAACACGTCGAAGAGCCTGCTGCGCGCTCTCGGCGCCACCGGCAAGGGCGGCGTGCTGTGGATGAACGGCGACGTTGTCTTCGACCCGATGATCCTCGGCCGTGCGGCCGCCTACATCGAGCGCGACCAGTCGTTCGTGACCGTCAACACCTCGAAGGTCAGCGACGAAGAGGTGAAGTACACGGTCACGGCCGAGGGCTTCATCAAGGAGCTCTCCAAGACCGTCAAGGGCGGACTCGGCGAGGCGGTCGGCATCAACTACATCTCGTCCACGCACAAGAAGGCGTTCATGCGCCAGCTGCAGCGCGTCGAGGACCAGGACTACTTCGAGCGCGGCCTCGAGCTCGCCATCGCGGAAGACGCCCTGCTGCTTGAGCCGATGGATGTCTCCGACCTGTACGCGGTCGAGGTCGACTTCGCGGAAGACCTCGAGCGGGCGAACCTCTTCGTCTGATCCGTCGCGCGAAAGCCCGGTTCCCTCGAGGGACCGGGCTTTCGGCGTTTTCGCGGCCGAGCTTCGTAAGATCGCTCCATGGCTCGCCAGGTGCACAAGATCCACTCGTTGCCGGATGACGCTCCGTGGGACAAGGGTGTGCCCCCTTCCGGGTCTTCCGAGCACCCGATGATGGTGCGCGGCCTCGACCGCGTGCTCTCGATCCAGCGCCCGCTCGTGCTCGCGCACATCCGCAGCATCCGTCTTCGCAACCCTCAGGCCACGCCCACCGAGATCATCCGGATCCTCGAACGCCGCTATCTCGCCGCCGTGACCACCGGTGGCGCCGCGGTGGGCGCGACCGCCGTCGTTCCCGGCATCGGCACCGGCGTGACTCTCGCGCTGTCCGGTGTCGAGACCGTGGGCTTCGTGGAGTCGACGGCCCTGTTCGCGCAGTCGGTCGCTGAGGTGCACGGCATCGCGGTCGCCAACCCCGACCGTGCGCGCGCCCTGGTGATGACCTTGATGCTCGGCAAGGAGGGCGTCGATCTGGTCGGTCAGCTCGCCGGGCAGGTCGCCGGACGCGGCGGGAGCAGATCGTCGTACTGGGGTGAACTCGTCACGAAGTCGCTCCCCCGCGCCGCCGTCGGCCCCCTGGTCGATCAGCTCAAGAGCATGTTCGTGAAGCAGTTCGCCGCGAAGGGCGGCGCCTCCGTGATCGGCAAGGCCCTCCCGTTCGGCGTCGGCGCAGCCATCGGCGGGGCAGGGAACAACATCCTCGGCCGTCGCGTGCTCACGACCTCGCACAAGGCTTTCGGTGCGGCTCCGATCGACCTGCCGCTCGAGCTCGAACCGGTGCCGGGAGCGGAGAAGCTCGAGCTGCGGATGCTCCGCGGCGCGCGGTATGCCGGCAACGCCGTGGCCGGTGCGGCAGGAACGACCGTCCGCGGAGTCGGCTGGGTCGGTCGCAAGGCCCTCTCCCTCGGCCGTTCCCCGAAGTCGGACCCGGAGTTGGAGGAGAACGATCCCGCGAAAACCGCCGACGTGAAGCGGGAGAACGACGCCCCGACGGCAGCGGATGCGGACTCCGCACACTGAGCACTGCGCGCAGGTCGCCAAAGGATCGGCCGACCCGTTGTGCCGAGCATCCAACAGACCGGGCCGACCCGACGCTAGGGTGGAATCCGTGACGGACAAGCCCGACCTCTTTACCACCGCCGGCAAGATCGCGGATCTGCGCGCTCGCTACACCGAAGCCGTCGTCGACGCAGAAGCCAAGGCGAAGGAGAAGCAGCACGCCAAGGGCAAGATGACCGCCCGCGAGCGCATCGAACTGCTCGTCGACCCCGGAAGCTTCGTCGAGTTCGACGAGTATGTGCGCCACCGCACCACCGCCTTCGGCATGGACCGCTCCCGCCCCTACGGCGACTCGGTCGTCACCGGTGTCGGCACGATCAACGGGCGCACCGTCGCGGTGTACTCGCAGGACTTCTCGACGTTCGGCGGCTCACTCGGCGAGGTCGCCGGCGAGAAGATCGTGAAGATCATGGAGTTCGCCCTCGCCGGCGGGATGCCCTGCATCGGCATCCTCGACTCGGGCGGTGCGCGTATCCAGGAGGGCGTCGTCGCCCTGGGCAAGTACGGCGAGATCTTCCGCCTCAACACCCGCGCCTCCGGCGTGATCCCTCAGATCTCCATCATCATGGGCCCCGCGGCCGGTGGCGCCGTGTACTCCCCCGCGCTCACGGACTTCGTCATCATGGTCGACAAGACCAGCCAGATGTTCGTCACCGGTCCCGACGTGATCAAGACCGTGACCGGCGAGGACGTCGGCATGGAGGAACTCGGCGGCGCGCTCACGCACAACACGCGCTCGGGCGTCGCACACTACCTCGCCGAGGACGAAGACGACGCGATCGACTACGCGCGCACGCTGCTGAGCTTCCTTCCGGACAACAACATGGCGGAGCTGCCCTCGTACGAGAGCACCTTCGAGTTCGAGACCACCGACGCCGACCGTGTGCTGAACACGATCGTCCCCGACTCCACGAACCAGCCGTACGACATCCACACCGTCATCGAGCATGTGGTCGACGAGGGCGACTTCCTCGAGGTGCAGCCGCTGTTCGCCCCGAACATCGTGATCGGGTTCGGCCGCATCGAAGGCCGCTCCGTCGGCATCATCGCGAATCAGCCGTCGCAGATGGCCGGAACGCTGAACATCGAAGCCGGCGAGAAGGCGAGCCGCTTCGTCCGGTTCTGCGACGCGTTCTCCATCCCGATCGTCACCCTCGTCGACGTCCCCGGTTACCTGCCGGGAACCGACCAGGAGTGGACGGGTGTCATCCGCCGCGGCGCGAAGCTCCTCTACGCCTACGCGGAGGCCACGGTCCCGCTCGTCACGGTGATCCTGCGCAAGGCCTACGGCGGCGCGTACATCGTGATGGGATCGAAGCAGCTCGGCGCCGACGTGAACCTCGCCTGGCCGACGGCGGAGATCGCCGTCATGGGCGGGCAGGGTGCCGTGAACATCCTGTACCGCGGCGAGATCAAGAAGGCCGAGGACGCCGGCGAAGACGTCGCCGCCGTGCGTACCCGCCTGGCGAACGAGTACACGTACAACGTCGCCTCACCGTTCCTCGCGGCGGAGCGCGGAGAGCTCGACGGCATCATCGAGCCGGCGAACACGCGCGTGTCGATCGCGAAGGCACTGCGTGCGCTGCGGGGCAAGCGCGCCGAGCTTCCGCCGAAGAAGCATGGGAACATCCCGCTGTGACCGCACGAGAGGCCGGGGTCGACGCATCGGAGCAGGCGGCATCGATGCTCACGATCACGCGCGGTTCAGCCACTGAAGAAGAGCTGGCCGCACTCATCGCGGTTATCAGCGAGGCCTATGCGTCCGAAGCGGCGGACGCCGTGGCCGATGAGCCGACCGTGTCCGCCTGGACCCGCACGCAGCGTCCGCTCCGGCGTCCGCTGCGCCGTGACATCCCGTGGGGGCGCTTCTCCGGGTGACGCCCCCGGCCTGCGCCTCGTGCGTCAGGCGGTGAGAGCTCAGCCGTCGAGCAGGAGCCCCGAGGCGCGGGGACTGAGCACGGAGTCGAGCACCACGCAGCCGGCGCCCACCGCGCCCACGTCGTCGCCGACGACCGTCCCGTCGACGGGCAGCTTGCGCACCGCCCGTGTCGCGCTCGCCCGATCGAGGCGACCGGGGATCTCGCTGAGGTACACCTCCGCGAGCCGCGACCAGAACGGGCCGCCGAACACGACGCGGTCCACGTCGAGCATGTTCGCGAGCGCGGCGGTCAGGACGGACATGTGCACAGCCGCCTGCCGCAGCACGGCCAGAGCGGCGACGTCGCCGCGGCCGGCACGCTCGCAGAGCTCCCCGAAGCGCTCGTCGACGGACTCGACATCGCTCGCCTCGCGATCGTCCTGGAACACCCCCGCACGCTCCGCCTGTTCGACGATGGCTTGTGGCGTGCAGACGACCTCGACGCATCCCCGAGAACCGCAGGTGCACCGCGGACCGTCAGGATCCACGATCACGTGCCCGACCTCTCCGATGTTGCGTGTGCTCCCGGGCACGACCTCCCCCTCCCTGGCGAGGGCGGCCCCGATCCCGGTACCCAGATAGATGAAGACGAACGAATCGTCGGCCGACGCGCGTCGCGTCCACAGTTCGCCCGACGCGGCGGCAGTCGTGTCCTTCTCGAGCAGCACGGGAAGACCGGTCGCTTCGGCGAGCACCGCACGCAGCCGTACCCGGTGCCAGCCGCGCAGCTTCGGCGGGTCGATCACCGTGCCCTTCTCCGCATCGAGAGGCCCGGGGGCGGCGACTCCCACTCCGGCGATCCGGTCGCGGTCCACGTCCGCCTCGGCGATCAAGGCGTCGATGGTGGCCGCCATGGCGGAGATGATCCACCGCGGTTCCTTCGCCGGGGTGCGTATGCTCTTCCGACGCACGACGGCGCCGGACAGGTCGAGCAGGACGAAGGTCATGATGGCGGGGTCGAGGTGCACCCCCACCGCGAAGCGACTGTCCGGGACGAGCCGCAGGGTCACGCGGGGTTTGCCCGGACCGTTGATGGTGCGCCCCGCCTCACGGATGAATCCGTCGTCGAGGAGCCGGCGGGTGATGTTCGTCACCGTCTGCGCGGACAGCCCGGTGGCGGAGGCGAGTTCGATGCGGCTCAGCCCTTCCCCGGACTGTCGGATCGCCTCCAGGACAACGGACTGATTGAAGTCCCCCATCCGCGGAAGGTTGGTTCCCCGACGCGTTCCCATCGTCCTATGATCCCTCATCGAGCGAGAAATCGTGTCCCCCAAAATACCTACAGACAACGAATGGAAGAACCCCCAGACTGGAGGAGACGCTTCGCGTTCGGCTGGTCTCTCTGTCCCAGGGTAGACAGACGCTGATCGGCCACCAGCGGACGGTTTTCGGGTAACTGTCCGCACGGCGAGGGGCTGGCGATAACGCCGCCCCTCGCCCACTCTCCTCACCCGTCGGGAGCGCGGCGTCTTCAGACGGCTTCCGCCTCCCGAGCGATCTCATGCCACAGGTCGACCGCGTCATCGTCGCCCGAGGCACGCGTCCCCGCACGTCCGACGACAGTCACCGCGACACGGGCATCGCGAGCCGAACGGATGATGAGCCGCGCGCTCTGCGCCTGCATGAGCACGGAGGCGAGCTCGTCCCGGATCTCGCTGCGTCGCGTTTCGTCGATGCCGTCGAATCCGCCCTCGTCGAAGACCGTGACGACGGCGCCGCGCAGACGGGCGGCGTCGATCGCGTTGCGCACGGCATCGTTGAGCAGATCCGCTCCGCGCAGCTCGTCGCGCAGCCGCCCCTCGGCGAGGCGCGCTTCGAGTCGCTCCGAATCGTCGAGGGCGCCACGGGAGGCGACGACACGACCGAGCACCGGCCCGGCGACCGCCAGGGCGAACTGCGTGCGCAGACGCCTCTCCCGCTGGCGCACGCTCTGGGTGGCGTGCCAGGCCGAGACCGCCTGCTGGATCTCGGCGAGCCGTTCGGTGTCGCGCACCGCGCGATCCCAGAACATCACGAGGAGTCGGGCGACGACGATCCACATGATCGAGCCGACCAGGCCGAGGGTGAGCGCCACGCCGACCCCGAGGTATGCCGAGGAGGCCGCGACGAGAACCGCGAGCGTCAGCCAGCCGATCAGGAACCGACGGCGGACGATGCACACGACACCGAGGAGCCCGAGCCCGCCGATGTACCAGGTGGCGAAAGGGGCGGTGCGGTCGGCGGGCTCCAGAGAGAACGTGACCAGGGCGGGGATGAGGGCGCTCGCGAGCAGGGCCAGCACCGCCGACCACAGAGGCATCCGCACAGACGTCGCGTCGCCCAGGATCGCGATGTTCACGGCCACGAGGTAGATGCCGATCGCGACGATCATCAACAACGGCGCCGTCGGCTGCTCGATCCACCAGATCGCGCGCGCGGCGAAGTACAGCGCGAACCCCACGGCGAGCGAGGTGGCGACGCTGCGGACGGTCCGGTTCACGAGCGCTCCCACCCCAGCACGACGGTCGTGCCCTGCTCATCGGATCGGATGTCCGCGGTGCCGGCGACTCCGGCCATGCGGGCGAAGATGGAGGCGCGGATCCCGAGCCGGTCGGCGCCGATCGCTGTGATGTCGAAACCCGGCCCCGTGTCCGACACGGTCACGGAGATCCCTTGGTCACCACACGCCTCGACGATGATGTGCAACCCGCGGCTGTTCGCGTGGGACACGGCGTTCCCGATCGCCTGCCGTGCGGCCAGCACGAGGGCTCGCGCCGCCCGTCCGGGGATCATTCCGATCCCGCCGCGCTCCTCGACGATCGCGTCGGCGCCGAGCTCCGAGAGCGAACGGCGGAGTTCGACCACGATCTGCGCGATCCCCACGGGCTCGTCGGTGCCCTCCTGGGACACGGCGGCTTCCGTGTTCGCGAGACGTGTGAGAGCCTCCCGTGCCATCGCGACCGCGAGCTCCTCCGCCCGCTCCCCCTCCGCCCGCTCGGCGGCGATCAACGCCGCGAGGACGCTGTCATGCATGAGCGCCGACATCGCCACGCGTTCCTCCTCGGCCGCGGCGGCAGCGGCTGCGGTGGAGTAGGAGGCGACGGCTTGCCCTCGTGCCTCGTCGACGCCGGCCGCGACGGAGCGGAACATCCAGCCGAGCGAGATGATCACCACGCCGAGGATGAGCGTGAAGGAGACATCGAAGGCGGTCGTGACCCAGAACTCCCGAGAGAACTCGCCCTGCACGAGACGCACGTAACCGTAGACGAACGGCATCACGGCCGCCCACGCGAACTGGAGCCGCAGGGGGAACGCGAGCATCGCCGCGACCACCCCCACGTTCACGAGGAAGAAGATCCAGGGCTGATCGCCGGCACTCTTGTCGGCGGGGTCCACGACCGTCGGCCACGCGGCGAGCGCCAGCAGGTAGACCACGGCGAAGAGGCCCGAGAAGGTGCGCACGCCGCGGCCGACCAGGCAGGCGACCAGCATCGCCGCGAGCGGGACGAACACCACGACGACCATCACGATGTGCACCACATCGGCCTGGGACAGGGTGTTCACCGCGGCGAACAGCGCCTGGGCGCCCAAGGCGGAGGATCCGATCGCGACGACGATCGCGAGGATCCGCTCCATGCGTTTGCCCGTGAATCGCTCGAACTCGGTCTCCGTGCTGCCCGGAGACGGGATCTTGCTCCAGGCATCGCGGATGCTGAGCGGATCAGCGGGCACTCGACGCCCCGTCTGCCGCGACGATGCCGTCCTCCATCGCTCGACGGAGGAGATCGACCTTCGTGGGTGCGGGCCGACCGACCTCGACGTACTTGACGCGTACGCGCGTGATGTTCTCCTTGGCAGTCGAGTAGGCGACGCCGAGCCGCTCGGCGACCGCCTTCAACGGAAGGCCCGTGGCATACAACCGGAGCACCTCGCGCTCGCGGCTGGAGAGCTGCGCGTCGGCGAAGGCCCGGTCACCGTCGACGGCGCTGGCCCATTCGACGTTGTTGAGCGCTTCGCCCTGAGCGACGGTCCGGATCGCGTCCATCACGTCATCGAGAGCGGACGACTTGCTGACGACCCCTGCGGCCCCGGCGGACAGAGCCTCACGCACAGCCGCGGGACGGTCGGCGACGCTGTGGATGACCACGCTCGCCCCGTCGTTCACGAGCGATGACACGTTCTCGGTCACGGTGCTGCCGTCGCCCAGGGTGAGGTCGAGGACCACGACGTCGGCAGGAGCGGCAGACGCCGAGGCCCGCCATTCCAGGTACGACACGACCGTGCTCCCCGAGAACACCACCGTCTGCGAGTCGCGCGCGCACGCGGCCTCGAGGCCGAGGCGAACGGACTCGTGATCGTCGATGAGTGCGACCCTGCTCATCCACCCAGCCTAGTGAGTCCGCGCAGACGGTCGCCGACGGCTCAGCGCGTCAGCAGCGCGACGACCTCGAAGTGGTGCGAGTGCGGGAACAGATCGAAACCTCGAAGACGATCGACGTTCCACCCCAGCGCCCGGAAGGTCCCGAGATCACGGGAGAGGGCGACCGGATCGCAGGCGACGTAGGCGACGGCCTCCGGCGCGAGCGCATGCACGGCCTCGACGACCTGACGGCCCGCTCCTGCGCGAGGCGGGTCGAGGATCACAGCCCCCGTGCGACCGCTGCTCCGGCGCGTGGACAAAAAGCGGTCGACCCGCGCGGTGACCGCGTTGACCTCGAGCGGCGCGAGGTTGGCGGCCGCGTGCGCAGTGGCCCGAGCGCTCGACTCCACCGTGACGATGTCGGTGCCGCCGAGATCGGCGAGTGTCGCGGCGAAGAGACCGACGCCGCCGTACAGGTCGTAGTGCGTCTTCGCCTCGTCGACGTGTCCGTCGAGGATGCCGTACACCGCGGCGTCGAGCACGGAGGCCGCCCGCGGATGGACCTGCCAGAATCCCGTCGCGTCCAGCTGGAAGGGCCGGTCTCCGACGAGTTCCTGGATCGTCTCGGGAGTCGGACGGCGCCGGAAGCCTCGCGCGACCTTGGCCGGACGCGCCGTCTCCTCGCGGCGGATGATGCGCACGCGACCGTCGGCGGGCTTGACGAGCTCGATCCGACCGGGAGCCTCACCGCGGAGCGCGAGCGCGGCCTCCGCGATGGCCGGGCGAGCGAGCGGGTGGGAGGACACGGGGATGACCCGGTGGCTGCGTGCGGCGAACGGCCCCACGTCGCCCGCGTCGTCGACGTGCAGCGTCACGCGCGTGCGCCATCCAGTGCCGTCTCCGGATTCGACGGCCTCGATCTCCGGGGCGACGAGACCCTCCCCGGCGAAGCGATCGAGCGCCTCGGTCAGCACCTGGCGCTTGAGCACTCGCTGGTGGTCGAGCGCGATGTGCCCGAGGTCGGCTCCGCCGGGGCGGTCCGCGGGATCCCTCGAGACGTCGGCCTCGGCCCAGATGTGCGGTCGCCGATGCTCCGACGCCTCCAGCACCTCGATCGTCTCCGCTCGCCAGAAGCTGCGGGTCGAGGCATCGGCCCCGTCCTGCGGGGCGATCAGTCGCGCACGGACGCGCTCCCCGGGGACCGCGTCCGAGACGAAGACCACGCGCCCCTCGTGGCGGGCGATGAAGGTGCCCCCGTGTGCGATGCCGGTGATGTCGAGCTCGAGCACGTCGGCTGCGGAGGAAGTCATCCTTCGAGGATACGGTGGTGGACATGCGCGTCTGCCTCGCCTCGACCTCACCGGCCCGACTCATGCTGCTGCGGCAGGCGGGCATCGAACCGCTCACCGTCTCCCCGGACGTCGACGAAGACGCCGTCGCCGCCGCCGCGGAGGAAGAGCGCGGCACCCCGCTGGCCCCTGCGGAGCTCGTGCTGCTGCTCGCCCGGGCGAAGGCTGCCGCGGTCGCGCAGGGTCTCGCCGAGGAGGGGGTCTTCGACGGCCTCGTGATCGGCGGGGATTCGATGTTCGCACTCGGCGGGCGCGTCTACGGCAAGCCCTACACCCCCGAGGAGGCCACGCGACGCTGGCAGGAGATGCGCGGCGCCACGGGCATCCTGCATTCCGGGCACTCCGTCTTCCGTGTCGCGCCCGGCCGGACGCCCGTCGAGGCGACCGCGGTCGCCGAGGCTGCAGTGACCTTCGCCGACGATGTCAGCGATGCCGAGATCGCCGCGTATGTGGCGTCGGGCGAACCCCTGCATGTGGCAGGGGCGTTCACGGTCGACAGCCTGGGCGGGGCCTTCATCACCCGCGTGGACGGCGACCCGTCCACCGTCGTGGGAATGTCCCTGTCGACCGTGCGGCGCCTGGCCACCGAGCTGGGCGTGCCGTGGACGGACCTGTGGTCGTAGACTCCCCTCCACGTTTCTGCCACTTTCTTGTGGGGAGTCGTCAAAGGGATCGGGATCCTTCTCGCTAGGCTGGCAAGCATGCCTGCTATCGCCAAGGTGCTCATCGCCAACCGCGGCGAGATCGCCGTACGCATCATCCGCGCCGCTCGTGACTCCGGGATCGCCTCGGTCGCCGTCTACGCCGACCAGGATCGGGACGCCCTGCACACGCGTCTGGCCGACGAGGCCTACGCTCTCGGCGGCTCGACCAGCGCGGAGACGTACCTCCAGATCGAGAAGATCCTGTCGATCGCCCGCCGTGCCGGTGCCGACGCCGTGCACCCCGGCTACGGCTTCCTGGCCGAGAACGCCGAGTTCGCGCGCGCGATCATCGATGCGGGGATGACCTGGATCGGCCCGTCTCCCGAGGCCATCGAGGCTCTCGGCGACAAGGTGACCGCGCGCCACGTGGCCGAGAAGGTCGGCGCGCCCCTCGCGCCCGGCACACCCGGTCCCGTCGACGGTGCCGACGAGGTCATCGCCTTCGCGAAGGAATTCGGCCTCCCCATCGCCATCAAGGCCGCCTACGGCGGCGGCGGCCGCGGCCTCAAGGTCGCCCGCGAGCTCGACGAGGTCGCCGAGCTCTTCGAGTCGGCCACCCGCGAAGCCGTCGCGGCGTTCGGCCGCGGCGAGTGCTTCGTGGAGAAGTACCTCGACAAGCCGCGCCACGTCGAGACCCAGTGCCTGGCCGATGCCGCGGGCAACGTCGTCGTGATCTCGACGCGCGACTGCTCGTTGCAGCGCCGCCACCAGAAGCTCGTTGAAGAGGCTCCGGCCCCGTTCCTGACGGACGAGCAGAACGCGCAGCTGTACTCCGCCTCGAAGGCCATCCTGAAGGAGGTCGGCTACGTCGGTGCCGGCACCTGCGAGTTCCTCATCGGCGCCGACGGCACGGTGTCGTTCCTCGAGGTGAACACCCGACTGCAGGTCGAGCACCCGGTCTCCGAAGAGGTCACCGGCATCGACCTGGTCCGCGAGCAGTTCCGCATCGCGGCCGGCGGCACCATCGACTACGACGACCCCGAGCCCCAGGGACACTCGTTCGAGTTCCGGATCAACGGCGAGGACCCCGGTCGCGGATTCCTCCCCCAGCCCGGGCCGATCCACGTGTTCAAGACGTTCGGCGGTCCCGGCATCCGCCTCGACTCGGGCGTCACCGCCGGGGACGCGGTCTCGGGGGCTTTCGATTCGCTCCTCGCGAAGATCATCGTCACGGGCAAGGACCGCGCCGAGGCGCTCGAGCGTTCGCGCCGCGCACTCGACGAGTTCGAGGTCGCCGGACTCCCCACGGTCATCCCGTTCCACCGCAAGGTCGTCCGCGACCCCGCGTTCACCGCGGAGAACGGCGAGTTCGGAGTCTTCACCCGGTGGATCGAGACGGAGTTCGTCAACGACATCCCAGCCTGGGACGGTGAGCTCGAAGCCCCGGCACCCGCCGATTCGCGCCACACGGTCGTCGTCGAGGTCTCCGGCAAGCGCCTCGAGGTGAGCCTCCCCGATCGCGTCGCCGTCGCCCCGGGCACCGCGGGTCGCCCGGCTGCCGTCCCGCCGTCCCGCCGCAGCCACGCGACCACCGCCAATGCCGGAGCCTCCGGCGATGCGGTGAAGTCCCCCATGCAGGCGACCGTCGTCAAAATCGCGGTCGAGGACGGTCAGCAGGTCGTCAAGGGCGACCTCGTCGTCGTGCTCGAGGCGATGAAGATGGAGCAGCCGCTCCAGGCGCACAAGGACGGCGTCATCGGCAACATCAACGCGGACGCCGGAACGACGGTCTCCGCGGGACATCAGCTGCTCACCATCAGCTGACCTCCACCGTCCGGTCTCGTCGCGTTGTTCGCCGAGACCCCCGGTGAACGCCGAAACCCCGTGGTGCAGATGTCTGCCACACGGGGTTTCGGCGTCAGGCGGGGGTCTCGGCGATCCGTCGCGCCCGCAGAACTCAGCCGCAGAACTCCGCCGCAGAACTCAGGAGATGTTGACGAGGTGCATCGCCCTGCTCGCATCGGTGATACTGCTCGACAGCGAGGGGTACGCGGCGAACACCCGCGAGACCTGGTCCACCGTGAGACGACGTTCGACGGCCACGGCGATCGGGTAGATCAGTTCCGACGCCTTCGGGGCCACGATCACGCCACCGATCACCGTGCCGGACCCCTTGCGGGCGATGATCTTGACGAAGCCGTCCTTGATGCCCATCATCTTGGCGCGGGGGTTGGCGGCGAGGGGAAGCTTGTAGACGAGACCGTCGGTCACCCCGTCCTCGGCGTCCTTCTGCGAGAAACCCACGGTCGCGATCTCGGGTGCCGTGAAGATGTTCGAGGTGATCTTGATCAGTTCGAGCGGGATCACGATGTCGCCGAGTGCGTGGAACACCGCCGTGCGTCCCTGCATGGAGGCGACGGAGGCCAGCGGGAAGAAGTTCGTGCAGTCGCCGACCGCGTAGATGTTGGGCACCGAGGTGCGAGCGACGCGGTTCACGCGCACATGACCTGAATCATCGAGCTCGACGCCCGCCTCCTCCAGACCGATGCCCGCGGTGTTGGGGATGGAGCCGACGGCCATCAAGCAGTGGCTCCCGTCGACCGTGCGGCCGTCGGACAGCGTCACGGTCACCCCGTCGTCGGTGACCTCGACCCGGTCGGCGCGGGACTTCGAGAGCACCTGCATCCCGCCGCGCTTGAACACCTTCTCCAGAACGCGCGCGGCGTCCTGGTCCTCCCCCGGGAGCACCTGCTCGCGGCTGGAGACGAGCGTGACCTTCGCACCGAGGTTCATGTAGGCCGAGGCGAACTCCGCTCCGGTCACCCCCGACCCCACCACGATGAGGTGCTCGGGCAGCGCCTTCATGTCGTAGAGCTGGGTCCATGTGAGGATGCGCTTGCCGTCGGGCTTGGCGGAGTCGAGCTCACGCGGCGATGCCCCCACGGCCACGACGATCGTGTCGGCCTCGACCCGGTCGAAGTCGGTGCCGCCCTGACCGGTCGACACGACGATCGCGGTCGGCCCCTCGAGTCGTCCGTGCCCGGAGAGGATGCGCACCCCGGCCTCGAGGAGCGTGGCACGCATGTCCTCCGACTGCTGACCGGCGAGGGCCAGGAGGCGCTTGTTGACGGCCGCGAGATTGATCGCGATCTCGGGCTTGAGGGGCTTGCCGTTCTCGCCCTTGGCGTAGAAGTTGACTCCGAGGTCGCTCGCCTCGGAGATGGCGACGGCGGCATCCGCGGTCGCGATCAGGCTCTTGGAGGGGACCACGTCGGTGAGGACGGCCGATCCGCCGACCCCCACCCGCTCGACCAGGGTGACCTCGGCCCCGAGCTGAGCGGCCGCGAGGGCCGCCTCGTAACCGCCGGGACCGCCGCCGAGGACGGCGACGCGCTGAGTGCGCTCGAAAGTGGTGGAAGACATGGAATCCATTCTTCCCCAATCCTGGCCCCCGAGCCTGCACCTTCCTAGAGTGGATCCATGCCCGAAACGCACAGCAACCCCCTCGACGACCCGACCGCGAACCCCTTCGAGGTCGCCGCGCAGGCCGCCGCCGACATCGCGCGACTGTCCGGTGTCGAGAACCATGACATCGCCCTCACCCTCGGCAGCGGCTGGGGCAAGGCCGCCGACATCATCGGCGAGACGGTCGCCACGATCCCCGCCACCGAGGTCACCGGCTTCTCGAAGCCCGCACTGGAGGGCCACGTCGGCACGCTGCGCAGCATCCGCACGCCCGGCGGCAAGAACGTCCTGGTGATCGGCGCACGCACGCACTACTACGAAGACCACGGCGTCCGGCGCGTCGTGCACAGCGTCCGCACCGCCGCGGCCACGGGCGCCAAGATCATGGTGCTCACCAACGGCGCCGGTGGCATCCGTGAGACCTGGCGACCCGGTCAGCCGGTGCTCATCAGCGATCACATCAACCTCACCGCCGATTCGCCGCTCGAGGGCGCCACGTTCATCGACCTCACCGATCTGTATTCGAAGCGACTGCGCGACCTCGCGCGCACGATCGATCCGATGCTCGATGAGGGCGTGTACACGCAGTTCCGCGGTCCGCACTACGAGACCCCGGCGGAGGTGCAGATGGCGAAGCACATCGGCGGACACATCGTCGGCATGTCGACCGCGCTCGAAGCGATCGCCGCCCGCGAGGCCGGCATGGAGATCCTCGGGTTCTCGCTCATC
This sequence comes from Microbacterium sp. PI-1, assembly GCF_004337555.1. Taxonomy (NCBI): domain Bacteria; kingdom Bacillati; phylum Actinomycetota; class Actinomycetes; order Micrococcales; family Microbacteriaceae; genus Microbacterium; species Microbacterium sp. PI-1. The sequence goes on from NZ_SJYZ01000012.1 coordinate 83,629, forward strand.
ACGAATCTGGCCGCGGGCATCCAGCAGACCCCGCTGAGCCACGCCGAGGTGATCGAAGCCGGTCGTGAGGCGGAGCCGGTGATCTCCGCTCTCCTGGCGAGGGTGGTCGAGGCCCTGTGAACGAGGAGAGACTCGCGCAGGCGCGCGCCTGGCTGCGTCAGGACCCGGATCACCAGACACGCGACGAGCTCGCGGGCCTGATCACGCGGGCGTCCGCCGGTGAGGCGGCAGCGGCCGCAGAACTCGACGACCGGTTCCGCGGACGCCTGGAGTTCGGCACCGCGGGGCTCCGCGGCGAGCTCGGCGCCGGAAGCAACCGGATGAACCGGGTGCTCGTCGCCCAGGCCGCGGCGGGCTTCGCCGCGTATCTGCGGGAGAAGACGCACGGAACCACCCCGACCGTCGTGATCGGCTACGACGGGCGACGCAACTCGCGCGTGTTCGCGACCGACTCGGCGGAGCTGTTCGCCGGCGCGGGTCTGCGAGCGATCCTCCTGCCGCGCCTGCTGCCGACGCCCGTGCTCGCCTTCGCCGTGCGGCACTTCGGCGCCGACGCCGGTGTGATGGTGACCGCGAGCCACAACCCGCCGAACGACAACGGCTACAAGGTCTATCTCGGCGGCGCCGACCAGGGTTCGCAGATCGTCGCCCCGGCGGATGCCGAGATCGCCGCGCACATCCAGCGCACGGCCGATGCCGGCTCGATCGCCGCGCTGCCGCGCTCGACGGACTACGAGACCGCCGGCGAGGACGTCGTCGACGCGTATGTCGCGGCCACCGCCGCCGTGGCCCCCGCACCCGCCGGTGCCACCGGGATGCGATGGGTCTACACCGCGATGCACGGAGTGGGGTGGGAGACGGTGTCGCGCATCGTGCGCGAAGCGGGCTACCCGCAGCCTTTCGTCGTGGATGAGCAGCTCACGCCCGACGCCACCTTCCGCACGGTCTCCTTCCCGAACCCGGAGGAGCCGGGAGCGATGGATCTCGCCTTCGCGCGGGCTCGGCGGGTGAAGGCGGACTTCATCCTGGCCAACGACCCCGACGCCGATCGCCTGGCCGTCGCGGTTCCGGACGAGACGGCCGCGGACGGGTGGCGTCGACTCACCGGCAACGAGGTCGGGCTGCTGCTCGGGGCACGTGCCGCCCGCGCGGCCGCCGGCACACCGGGCGCCTCCCTCGCATGCTCCCTCGTCTCCTCCCCCGGTCTCGGCGCCGTCGCCGCCCACCACGGACTCGACTTCCACGAGACGCTCACCGGTTTCAAGTGGATCTCGCGCGCCCCGGGGATCGTCTTCGGTTTCGAGGAGGCCCTGGGCTACCTCGTGAACCCGGAGACGGTTCGCGACAAGGACGGAGTGTCGGCGGCCGTCGCGATCCTCGGGCTCGCCGCCGAGGCCCGTGACCGCGGAGCGACGCTCGTCGACCTGCTCGCCGAGTTGGGCGAGACCTACGGGCACTTCGCCAGCGGACAGGTGTCGGTGCGCGTCGAGGACCTCGCGGTCATCGGCAACGTCATGCTCGCCCTGCGCACGCTGCCGCCGACGCAGATCGCCGGACGTTCGATCACCTCGGCCGAGGACCTGATGCACGCCGCGCCGGGCGCACCCTCCGGGGATGTGCTGCGGTACCGCCTCGGCGACGGCTCGCGCGTGATCGTGCGCCCGAGCGGAACCGAACCCAAGCTCAAGGTCTACATCGACGCCCGGGCCGACTCCCCCGAAGCCGCTGCCGCGGCCGTCGTGGAGCTCGAGGCCGGAGTGCGGAACCTGCTCGACGAGCGCACCTGACATGCCGGTCCGACGCCTCATCGTCAGCGCCCACAACGGCGTGCACGCCCGTCCGGTGGCGGAGCTGGTGCGCCTCGCGCAGTCGCACGGCGCCCCCGTGACCCTGCGGACGGAGGACGGCACCACCGTCGACCTGAGCAGCGTGCTGGCCGTGATGGACCTCGGCATCTCGTCCGGGGATGCCGTGGTGCTCGAGACGACGGCCTCCGACACCGCGGAGGCCGTCCTCGATCAGCTCGCCGAGGTGCTCGCCCCGCGGGGGTGACGGCGGTCAGCCGTCGATCACGGCGACGAGCTCATCGAGGAACGCCTCGAACGTCGACCCCCGACGGACGATCCGCTGCACGCTCTCGCGTTCGCTGAACACCTCGACCAGCTGCTCGAACACCGTCTGGAACGCCGCACGGTCGCTCTCGCTGAACGCGGCGAGCGCGACGACCTGCACCCGGCCGTCCCCCCAGGCGGCCGAGCCGTCCGCCACCCCGATCGCGATGGCCGTGCGGGTCGCGGTCATCTGCAGCGCATGCGGGACGGCGAGCGCATCGGTGAACGCGGTCGATGACATCCGCTCGCGCACGATCGTGTTCTCGATGTAGTCCTCACCGATGAGCCCGGCCTGCACCAGCAACCCCCCGAGGCGGCGGATGATCGCCTCTTCCCCCTCGTCCGGCAGCGGGAACACGTAGGCGTCCGCCAGGAAGTAGCGGGCGAGCTCGCCGCGGAGGCGGGTGAGCCGTCGTCCGCGGCGCACCCGGGCGGCGGCCTGTTGGATCCGGTCGACGTCGGCATCGGTCAGGAACGGCTGGATCCGGACGAAACGGTCGCCCGCCTGACCCGGCTCGATCGTGCTGAGCACGAGGTCGGTGTCGAAGGACGCCCAATCGGGGTCGACGTTGGTCACGACGGTGGTGACCTCGATCGCCGACCCCAGCGAGCGGTCGACACTCGAGCGGAGCAGCTCGTGCAGCTCGTGATATCCGGGGCAGACGATCGTGGCCGTGAGGATCGACTCGGCCTTGCGGCTGCGCTCCAGCCTCCCGCCCACGTGCATCGCGATGTACGCGATCTCGTCGTCGTGGATGGGCGTCCCGACGCGGTCGTGAAGGCCGCTCGCGATCGACACCGCCACTTCGAAGATCATCGGATAGGTGGTCTTGAGCGAGCGGGTGAGCGGGTTGCGCGTCAACGCGCTCTCCTCCGCTCGTCGCAACAGGTTCTGCACGTGCAGCGCGAGCCGGAGCACGAACGTCTCGTCGACGAGGTCCACCTGGAAGTCCTCGGCGGCTCTGCTGATCTCCGCACGGACGGCGGCCTCGACCGCGGGGTCCACCCCGCTGCGTGCCACCTCGCGGGTCGCGGCCTCCCCCGGCGCGACGATGCGGGTCAGGACGAGGGAGGCGAGGTGACCGCTGTCGCCCTCACCGAGCACGACTGCGAAGTGCTCGGACGCCAGCCGGGCGATGACCGCACCCACCCGGGGGATCTCCTCCCGCGCACCGGCCGGTGAGGAGTCGAGCGCGTGTCCGGCGGCGACACGCTCCGCCGCGATGGCGATGTGGAGGAGGACGTCGGCGATCGCGAGCTCGTTCACGTAGTAGCCGAGCTCGCCCAGCTCCCGGACCAGCGCGGACTTGAAGGGACCCACCGCGCTGGCGGCGACCGCGGACCCGGAGAGGGCACGACGGAAGGTCTCGGGGTGGAAGGAGGCGTCGTCCATCTCGTCGTGGGCGAGTCGGCTGAGAAGACGTCGTTGCGCGGCCTCGTCGCCGCGGAGTCGCACGTTCTCCCGGTCGCGCTCGAGCACGAGCTCGGTGCCGTCGAGCAGACCCCGCACGCGGACCAGGTCCGCTTCGAGGGTGGCCTCGCTGACGTGGAGTTCGTCTGCGGTGTCGAACACGTCGATCCCCGCCGGCACATCCAGAAGCCGCCGCACGAGCGTGTGCAGACGGTCACGGGGTGCGGATTCCCCGGCCTGTCGCCTCCGGAGCGCTCCACGAGCCCCGGGTCCCGCGCGGTAGCCCGCCGGAGAGGACTCGATCACGTCGGCACCGGGCGACCGCGCGTTCAGAGCGGCGACGTAGGAGCGGATGCTGCGCGGGGTGACTCCGAGCAGATCGGCGAGGCTGCCCGCCGTCGCCCAGCCTTCTTGTCGCAGCAGCACGGCGAGGAGCTGGTCCTGACGCTGGCGCGACATGAGCCTTCCCTTCCCGCGTGCTGACCGCACTGTCTCGACGTGGTCTCCATGATGTCAGCTTGCCGACGCGCTCGGGCGGAAGGCGCTGTTCCGCGGGGGCGGAAAGGAACGTGTTGGCGCAGGATCCTTCCGGTTCACAGACTGTTCTCAGGAAGGTGGGAATCGATGAGGATCCTCGTGGTGTGCGGCGCCGGCGCGTCGAGCACGTTCGTCGCACAGCGGCTCCGGAGTGCGGCGGCGACGGCCGGCCTCGGCTGGGAGGCGACGGCGGGGATGGAGAGCTCCGTGTCGGACTCCGATGTCGACCTCGTCCTCGTCGGCCCTCACCTGGGCGACCGGCTGGAAGCCATCCGCGCCCGTGCGCACGCACCCGTCGCGGTGCTCCCCGGGGACGTCTTCACGGACCGGGACGGCTCCCGCACCCTCGTCTACGCCCGATCGATCCTCGCCGCCGCCGGCGACACCCCGAAAGGAACATCATGACCGCCACCCGCACCGTCCGGATCGGCTCCTCCCACGGATTGCACGCCCGCCCGGCGAAACTCTTCGCGCAGGCGGCGAAGGACTCCGGCGTCGCCGTCACGATCGCCAAGGATTCGGGCAAGCCGGTCAACGCGGCGAGCATCCTCGGTGTCATCGCCCTGGCGGTCGAGTACGGCGACTACGTGACGCTCACCGCCGAGGGCGACGGTGCCGAGGGCGTGCTCGACACCCTCACCGAGCTCCTCACCACAGACCATGATCAGGAGGCCGCCGGATGAGCGAGCTGCGGGGTGTGGGGATCGGTCTCGGGGTGGCACAGGGACCGGTCATCCGCATGTCCGAAGCGATGCCCGCTCCGGAGAACACGCCGAGCACCGCCGGAGCAGACGCCGAGCGCACCCGTGTGCACGAGGCCGTCGCGACCGTCGCCCGGGAGTTGAACGAGCGCGGCCGGACCGCAGGAGGCTCCGCTCAGGAGGTGCTCGAGGCCCAGGCGATGATCGCCGAAGATCCGACACTCCAGGACGAGGTCGACACCCGCATCGATGCCGGCGCGACCGCCGAGTGGGCCGTGCACGACGCCTTCGCCGGCTTCCGCGCGACGCTCGAGGCCGTCGGCGGCTACCTCGGCGAGCGCGCCGCCGATCTCGATGACATCGCTCAGCGTGTGCTCGCGCACCTCCGCGGCGTCGAGGCGCCCGGTGTCCCGAACCCCGGGCACCCGTTCGTCCTGGTCGCACGCGATCTCGCCCCGGCCGACACCGCCCTGCTCGACCTGGATCAGGTGCTCGCACTGATCACGACCGACGGCGGGCCCACCTCGCACACCGCGATCCTCGCCCGGGAGAAGGGCATCGTCGCAATCGTGGGCGTCGCGGACGGTGCGCAGCTGGTGACGGGTGAGACGGTGATCGTGGATGCGGCCGCGGGCGTCGTGACCCGCGAGCCCACCGACGAGCAGAAGAGCCGCGCCACGGAGCGCGCGGCCGCCCGTCGTGCAGCCGACGCCGCTCCGCTGACTCCCGGCGCCCTCGCCGACGGCACGCCTGTCGCGCTGCTCGCGAATCTGGGGAAGCCCGCAGACGCCGCGGATGCGGTCGCTCGGGGGGCCGAGGGCGTCGGGCTCTTCCGCACCGAGTTCCTGTTCCTCTCCTCGGCTCAGGCGCCGACGGTCGCCCAGCAGCGCGAGTCCTACCGCGAGCTGCTGGCCGCGTTCCCCGGCAAGAAGGTCGTGGTGCGGATGCTGGACGCCGGTGCGGACAAGCCCCTCGCCTTCCTCAACGACGCCCACGAGGAGAATCCTGCGCTGGGGCTCCGGGGCCTTCGCGCCCTGCGAGCGAGCGAGGACATCCTCCGCGAGCAGCTGACGGCCCTCGCCGAGGCGGACGCCGAGACCGAGGCCGACCTCTGGGTGATGGCCCCCATGGTCGCCACCGTCGAGGAGACCAGGTACTTCACGGATCTCGCCCGCGAGTACGGGCTCACGACGGCCGGCGTCATGGTCGAGATCCCGGCGAGTGCTCTGCTCGCCGACCGCGTGCTGGCGCACGCCGATTTCGCCTCGATCGGCACCAACGATCTGACCCAGTACACGATGGCGGCGGACCGCATGCTCGGCTCCGTCGCCGGCTTCCAAGACCCCTGGCATCCTGCCGTCCTGCGCCTCGTGCGCGAGGTCGGTGATGCGGGAGCGCGTCTCGGGAAGCCCGTCGGCATCTGCGGCGAAGCGGCGGCGGACCCTCTGCTGGCGGTCGTGCTCGTCGGGCTCGGCGCCACGAGCCTCTCGATGGCCCCGTCCGCGCTGGCCGACGTGCGACACGCACTCTCCGAACACACCCCGTCCGAGGCGCGGAGCCTCGCCGAAGCCGCCCTGGCCGCTGACGATGCCTCCTCCGCCCGAACCGCCGTGGCGACGCTCGCCGCGGAAATCACCCTCCACAAGAAAGAGACGACATCATGACGACGACGTCACCTGCCGCCACGAGAACCGGCGGCGTCCGCGTAGGAGTGCAACGCTTCGGCACGTTCCTCTCGGGCATGATCATGCCCAACATCGCGGCCTTCATCGCCTGGGGCTTCATCACGATGCTCTTCATCCCGAAGGGCTTCTTCGGGGCCGAGAGTCCCTTCGGCTGGCACTGGGCCGGCGTCGCCGAGATCATCGGCGGTGGCGGCGACTCCGCCGTCCTCGGCTGGCAGGGCGCGATGACGGCCGTCACCGAGAGTGCCGACGGAAACGTCCTGGCCTACGTCGGCCTCGTCGGCCCGATGGTCACCTACCTGCTCCCGCTGCTGATCGCGAACACCGCCGGCCGCATGGTCTACGGCGAGCGCGGCGGAGTGGTCGCCACGATCGCGACCGTCGGCGTGATCGTCGGCACGAACATCCCGATGTTCCTCGGCGCCATGATCATGGGGCCGATCGCCGCCTGGATCATGAAGCAGGTGGACCGCCTGTGGGACGGCAAGATCCGCCCGGGCTTCGAGATGCTGGTCAACAACTTCTCGGCGGGCATCCTGGGCATGATCCTCGCGATCGTCGGGTTCTTCGCCTTCGGGCCCGTCATGCTCGGCATCAGTGCCGTGCTGGGGACAGCCGTCGACTGGCTCGTCACGCTCAACCTGCTGCCGCTGGTGTCGATCATCGTCGAGCCGGCGAAGGTCCTGTTCCTGAACAACGCCATCAACCACGGTGTGTTCACCCCGCTGGGCATCGAGCAGGCCGCGGAGACCGGCAAGTCGATCCTCTTCCTCATCGAGGCGAACCCCGGGCCCGGGCTCGGCCTGCTGCTGGCATTCACCTTCTTCGGCGTGGGCGCTGCGAAGGCCTCGGCCCCCGGAGCGGCGATCATCCAGTTCTTCGGCGGTATCCACGAGATCTACTTCCCGTACGCGCTGAGCAAGCCGACCACGATCCTCGCACTCATCGCGGGTGGCGCAGCCGGTGTCACCACGAACATGGTCCTCGGCGGCGGCCTGGCCTTCCCCGCGGCCCCCGGCAGCATCATCGCGGTGACCGCCGCGGCCATCGGACCCGGTGTCGGCAACCTCCTCGTCGTGTATCTGTCGGTCATCGTCGCCGCGACGGTGACGTTCCTCATCACCGGCGTCATCCTGCGGGCCTCGCGCAAGCGCGACCTCGAAGCCGAGGGCGATTCCTTCGGTGCCGCGATCGCACAGACCGAGGCGAACAAGGGCAAGTCGTCGGCCGCGATGGATGCACTGCGTACCTCGACGGCGACGACGGCCTCCGCAGCCGCCCCGAGCACCACCGCGGTCGCGACCACTCCGATCGAGCGCATCGTCTTCGCCTGCGACGCCGGTATGGGCTCCTCCGCCATGGGCGCGAGCGTCTTGCGGAACAAGCTCAAGAAGGCGGGCATCGAGGACATCACGGTCACCAACCAGGCGATCGCCAACCTCGACGGCACGGCCGACGTGGTGATCACCCAGCAGCAGCTCACCGAGCGCGCCACGGCCAAGTCGCCGGACTCGGTCCACGTGTCGGTCGACAACTTCATGAACTCGCCCAAGTACGACGAGGTCGTGGACATGGTGCGCGAGCAGCGAAAGGAAGCAGAATGAGCGTTCTCACCCCCGAACAGGTGCGCATCCATCCCGGAAGCGCGACCAGGGACGAGGCCCTGCAGGAGGCGACGGACATCCTCGTGGCCGCCGGAGCCGTCACCCCGGCCTACGTCGACGCGATGCGACAGCGCGAGGAGACGGTCTCGACCTTCATGGGCAACGGACTGGCGATCCCGCACGGCACCAACGACGCGAAGGACGCGATCCTCGCCTCCGCGCTGTCGGTCGTCCGCTACGACGGCGGGGTTGACTGGTCAGGCGATCCCACGACATTCGTGATCGGCATCGCCGGCGTCGGCGACGAGCATCTGGAGATCCTCTCGCGCATCGCGATCCTGTTCTCCGAGGAGGATGACGTGGCTCGGCTCTCCGCCGCTCAGACACCGGAGGCGCTCTACGCCCTCCTCTCGGAGGTGAACGAGGGATGAAGGCGGTCCACTTCGGGGCCGGCAACATCGGTCGCGGTTTCGTCGGTCTGCTGCTGCGCCAGGGAGGCTACGAGGTCGTGTTCTCCGACGTCGCCGATGCCCTGGTCGACGCGATCAATGCGACCGCCGAGTACACCGTGCACGAGGCCGGCCCCGGAGGGACCGATCACGTCGTCACCGGCTTCCGCGCCGTCAACAGCCGCACCGATCCGGCCGCCGTGGCGGAAGAGGTCGCCTCGGCCGATGTCGTCACGACCGCAGTGGGTCCGACCGTGCTGCGGTTCGTGGCACCGTCGATCGTGGCGGGGTTGGCTCTCCGCTCCCCCGATGCCGCGCCGCTGCAGGTCATGGCCTGCGAGAACGCCATCGGGGCCACCGACCTGCTGCGCCGCGAGGTCGTGGCCGCGGCCGGGGCTGATGCCGACCTGCTGCTCGCGCGCGCCGTCTTCGCGAACACAGCGGTCGACCGCATCGTCCCGGCACAGCCGGCGGACGGCGGCGTCGACGTCACGGTGGAGCCGTACTACGAGTGGGCCATCGAGGCCGGCCCGTTCGGCGGCGCGCTGCCGAACATCCCCGGTGCCCACTTCGTCGACGACCTGGCGCCGTACATCGAGCGCAAGCTCTTCACCGTGAACACGGGGCACGCCGCCACCGCATACTTCGGCGCACGCACGGGTATCGAGCGCATCTCGGATGCCCTGGCCGACCCGGCGATCGCCTCGAGCGTCTCGGCCGCGCTGGAGGAGACCTCGGCAGTCCTGGTGGCTGAACACGGGCTCGACCCCGCTGACCTGGCCGCCTATCGGGCCACCATCCTGGACCGCTTCCGCAATCCCGCGCTCGTCGACACCGTGCAGCGCGTCGGCCGTCAGCCGTTGCGCAAGATCTCGCGACACGAGCGCTTCATCGGACCCGCCGCGATGGCTGCGGAACGCGACCTGCCGGCGGATGCGCTCGTCGCCGCCGTCGCCGCCGCGCTCGAGTTCGATGACCCCGCCGATGAGCAGTCGGTCGAACTGCAGGCGCTGCTGCGCACCGAGGACGCCACGGCGTTCACGACACGCACGACGGGACTCGATCCCGAGCACCCGCTGTTCCCTCGCGTGCGCGACGCCGTGGTGGACCGGCAGCAGCACCTCCGGCCCGACTGATCCACGGATCTCGACGCCCCCGCCCACCGGATACGATCGGTGGACGGGGGCGTTTTTTCGAGCACAGCGACGTGCGGGGAGCATCATGAACAGATATGCCGTCATCGGGGCGGGACCATCGGGGTTGGCCGCAGCGCGTGCGCTCCACCGGCGCGGTATCGGGGTCGACGGGTACGAGGCGTCCCACGGCGTCGGCGGGCTGTGGGACATCACGAACCCGCGCAGCACGATGTACGAATCGGCGCACCTGATCTCCTCCCGCACCACGACCGAGTTCTCGGAGTTCCCGATGCGCACCCGGGTCGACTACCCCGGCCACCGCGTGCTGAAGGAGTACTTCCAGGAGTACGCCGACCGCTTCGGGCTGACCGACCTGTTCCGGTTCGAGACCACGGTCACGCGTCTCGAACCGCGCGACGGCGGGTGGGACCTCACGAGCAGCGGCCCCGACGGCGAGGAGACCCGTTGGTATGCCGGGGTCGTGCTGGCGAACGGCACCCTCGCGGAACCGAACGTGCCCTCGTTCCGCGGCGAGTTCACCGGCGAGCTGCTGCACACCAGCGCCTACAAATCCCCGGAGATGCTCCGGGGCAAGCGGGTGCTGCTCATCGGCGCGGGCAACTCCGGCTGCGACATCGCGGTGGACGCCGTGCATCATGCCGACTCGATCGATATGAGTGTCCGCCGCGGGTACTACTTCGTGCCGCGCTACCTGTTCGGCAAGCCGAGCGACACCCTCAACCAGGGGCGCCCCCTGCCGGCGCGGATCAAGCAGGCTGTCGACAGCCGCGTGCTGCGTGCGTTCACGGGAGACCCCGTGCGGTTCGGATTCCCCCGGCCCGACTACCGCATCTACGAATCTCACCCGATCGTGAACACCCTCATCCTCAACCACCTCGGGCAGGGCGATCTGCGCATCCGTGCGGACATCGATCGGTTCGACGGGAAGACCGTGCACTTCCGCGACGGGGGTTCGGACGAGTACGACCTCGTGCTGCTGGCGACCGGCTACACCCTGGACTATCCGTTCGTGGATCGCGAACACCTCCACTGGCGCGGCGCCTCGCCTCGGTTGTTCCTCAACGTCTTCCCCGCTTCCTTCAACGGGTTGTACGTGATGGGCATGATCGAGGCCTCCGGGATCGGCTGGCAGGGCCGGTACGAACAGGCCGATCTGCTCGCGACCTACCTCGACGCCGCAGAGCACGACCCGGCGCGGGCCGCACGCTTCCGCGACCGCGTGACCGGCACGGCGTGGCCGGACACCTCCGGCGGCTATCACTACCTCGGCCTCGACCGGATGGCGTACTACGTCAACAAGGACGCCTATCGCAGCGCGGTGCGACGCGAGAAGAGCGCACTGGAGGCCTCGGCATGAACATCGACGACGTCGTCCTGTCGTTCACGCCCGGCACGCTGACGATCCTGAACGTGGTGTTGGGGCTGATCATGTTCGGCATCGCCCTCGACACCTCGCCACGCGACTTCCGTGTGGTGGCGAAGCACCCGAAGCCGTTCGTGATCGCGATCCTCGCGCAGCTGCTCCTGCTGCCCGTCGCGACGTTCCTGCTGACCCTCGTGCTGCCCATCCCCCCGTCGATGGCGTTGGGGATGATCCTGGTCGCGTGCTGCCCGCCCGGCAACATCTCGCAGGTGCTGACACATCGTGCCGGCGGCAACGTCGCGCTCTCGGTCTCACTCACCGCGGTCGGGAACCTCATCTACATCTTCGCGATGCCCCTCAGCATCACGTTCTGGGCTTCCCTGCATCCCACCGCCAGCGCCCTGTTGCGCGATGTCTCGCTCGACCCCTGGCGGATGCTGCTGGAGATCTTCCTCATCATCGGTCTCCCCTTCGCGGTGGGACTGCTCCTCCGCGCGAAAGTGCCGGGGATGAGCGCGCGGGTGCAGCCGTTCGTGAAGTGGTTCAGCCTGATCGCCCTGCTCGGGTTCATCGTGGCGGCGCTCATCGGCAACTGGGCGGTCTTCGTGCAGGTCCTGGGTGTCATCCTGCTGGTCGTCGCCGTCCACGACGCCGTCGCGCTCGCACTCGGCTACGGCACCGCCGTCGTGGGCGGCCTCGGCACCCGTGAGCGCAAGGCGATGACGTTCGAGGTCGGCATCCGCAACGCCGGCCTCGGTCTGGGCCTGGTGTTCCTGTTCTTCGACGGGCTCGGAGGCATGGCCGTCGTCGCGGGCTGGTGGGGCATCTGGGACATCATCGCGGGTCTCGTGCTCGCCGGGCTCTGGGCCCGCCACACGCGACGCCGCACCGGGACGACGACCGGAGACAGCAGCGGCCGCGCACCCATCGAGGCCGCCTGATGTCGCGGGTGCTCATCACCGGCGGCGGAGGCTTCCTCGGGTCGCATGTCGCCGAGGCCCTCGCCGCGCGCGACGATGTCGAACTCGTCGTCGCCGCGGACCTGCGCCCGGGCACGCCGCGCGACGGCATCATCGACGAGACACTGGATGTGACCGATCCCGCCGCCATCGCTCCGACGCTCCGGAAGCACCGGATCGACACCGTCGTGCATCTGGCGGCGATCGTCAATCCGGGTCGCGACGTCGCCCTCGAGTACCGCGTCGACGTGACCGGCTCGGCCAACGTCCTCGCCGCGTGCGTGGACGCCGACGTCCACCGCATCGTCGTCTCCAGCTCCGGCGCCGCCTACGGCTATCACGCCGACAACCCGGACTGGATCGAGGAGGACCAACCGCTGCGGGGCAACGACGCCTTCCCGTACGCACGGCACAAGCGTCTGGTGGAGGAGATGCTCGCCGAGTATCGTACGGCCCACCCGGAGCTCGAGCAGGTGGTCTTCCGCATCGGCACGATCCTCGGTCCGTCCGTGCGGAATCAGATCACCGCGCTCTGGGACGCAAGGCGGATCCTTCGCATCGCCGGTTCGGATTCCCCGTTCGTCTTCGTCTGGGTGGACGACGTCGCCGCAGCGATGGTCCGTGCGGCGACGGACGGCCCGCCCGGGATCTTCAACGTCGCCGGGGACGGACGCATGACCGTGCCGGAGATCGCGGCTCGGCTGCACAAGCCCGAGCTCGTGGTCCCCGCGGGGGTGCTGGCCGCAGGTCTCCGGATCGGACGGACGCTCCGCCTCACGGAGCACGGACCGGAGAAGGTGCCTTTCCTCCGCTATCGGCCGGTGCTGGCGAACGGACGTCTGAAGCGCGAGTTCGGATACACACCGCGACGCACGACCGCTCAGGCTTTCGAGGAGTACCTCCGCACGCACCCTGCCGTCGCCGGCGAGGGCCACGCCGCGGAGTAACGTTGACGCGTGGAGAAGACTCGTGGCCGTCGCATCCTGAAGCGCGTTCTGTGGAGCCTGGCGATCGTGGTGGTGCTCGCCGTCGGCGGCGTCGTCGCGTGGAGCCAGATCGGTGTCATGGCCGCGGAGCCCGAGCCGCTCGCGGCGGTGCAGGAGAACCCGCAGATCACGGTGACGGATGCCGATCAGGGCATCGTGCTCGAGCCGGTGGACGGCGAGTCCGACGTCGGGCTGGTCTTCATCCCCGGGGCCAAGGTCGACCCCTGGGCCTATGCCGCCATCCTCCAGGGCCTCGCGGAAGACGGTGTCACGGTCGTGATCACCCGCCCCTGGCTGAATCTGGCCTTCTTCGACCCTCGGGGCCTCGATGCCTTCACGTCCGCCGCTCCGGAAGTCGGTGTGTGGGCCGTCGGAGGACACTCGCTCGGTGGTGTGCGCGCCTGCCAGCTCGCCCCGGACGCCGATGCGCTGGTGCTGTTCGGTTCCTACTGCGCCAACGACCTCTCGCAGAGCGGGCTCCCGGTCCTGAGCATCTCGGGCAGTGAGGACGGCCTCTCGACGGCGGACAAGATCGCCGATGCACGCGATGAGCTCCCTGCGGATGCCGAGATGGTCGAGATCGACGGCGCCTCTCATGCCTCGTTCGGCGACTACGGGCCGCAGGACGGCGACGGCATCCCGACGATCTCCTCCGAGGAGATGCATGCGGAGGTCACGCGCCTGGTCGACGACTTCCTCGCACCGCTCGCCCCCTGAGCCTCAGCCCGCGAGGCCTGACGCGTCCGATCAGATGTCGAAGCCCTCGGCGATCAACTCGACGAGCTCTTCCCGCTCCTCGACCGGGAGGAAGGCGGCTGCGGCGGCGTTGAACTGGAACGTCTCGAGGTCGTCGAGGTCGTACTCGAAAGTCTCGACGAGCAGCGCGAGCTCGCGCGTGAGCGACGTGGCGCTCATGGTGCGGTTGTCGACGTTCACGGTCACGGAGAACCCGAGCTGGTACAGCAGGTCGAACGGGTGATCCGCCAGCGTGTTGCCCCAGGCCGCGATCGCCCCGGTCTGCAGGTTCGAGGACGGCGACAGTTCGAGCGGGATCTCGCGGTCGCGGACCCACCGGGCGAGGTCGCCGAACTGCACCTGCACCTCATCGCCTTCCTGCGTCACGACCTGGAGGTCCTCGGCGATGCGGACGCCGTGGCCCAGTCGCAGCGCACGCCCGTCCAGCAGAGCCGAACGGATCGACGCGAGCCCCGCGGCCTCTCCCGCATGTACGGTCACCGGGAAGAACTTGCCGGCGAGATAGTCGAACGCGGCGCGATGATTCGACGGCGGGAAGCCGTCCTCCGGCCCCGCGATGTCGAACCCGACGGCGCCGCGACCGCGGAAGTCGACCGCCAGCTCGGCGATCTCCCTCGCCCGATCGGTGTGGCGCATGGCCGTGATCAACTGGCCGACGCGGATGCTCCGACCATCGCGGTCGGCGGCGTCCTCGCCCTCTTCGATGCCCTGCTGCACCGCTTCGACGGTCTGTTCGAGCGTGAGTCCACGGGCCTGGTGCTGCTCCGGAGCCCAGCGCACCTCGCCGTAGACCACACCATCGGCCGCGAGATCCTGGACGAACTCGCGCGCGACGCGCGTGAGCCCTTCCGGGGTCTGCATGACGGCGGTCGTCAGATCGAAGGTCTTGAGGTACTCCACCAGCGAACCCGAGTCGCTCTGCTTCGCGAACCAGGCGCCGAGCGCCGCGGGGTCGGACTTCGGGACCTCGAGGCCGATCGCGTCCGCGAGCTCGATGATCGTCGCGGGGCGCAGGGCACCGTCGAGATGATCGTGCAGCGACACCTTGGGGAGGCTCCGCAGGGAGACGCCCTGCAGCGTGACATCGCCGTTCGCGTCGATCGACATGGTGATCCTCCTCCGTCGCGGATGTGCTCAGTTCAGGCTAGCGGTCCGCGGTCACGCCGTGATGCGCTCGCGCACGATGGGACCGGCCTCCGGCACCTCGCCACCGATCGCCCAGGCGCCCTCGAGCGCTTCGATCGCGCGGGGGAAGCGGGCCTCGTCCGCCGCGGACAGCGTGAAGAGCGGCTGCCCGGCGGTGACGCGGTCCCCCGGCTTCGCGTGCAGGTCGATTCCCGCCTCGAAGATCACGGGGTCCTCAGCCCTGGCACGCCCCGCCCCCAGTCGCCAGGCGGCGACCCCGAACGGGAGCGCGTCCAGGCGCGTGAGCACACCGTCTTCCGGGGCGGTGACGACGTGCGTCTCGCGTGCCGTGGGCAGCGGGGCGTCGGGGTCTCCATCCTGCGCGCGGATCATCGCCTTCCAGGTGTCCATCGCGCGCCCGTCGTCGAGGGCGGCTTCCACGTCGGCATCCGGCTGTCCGGCAAGTGCGAGCATCTCCCTCGCCAGGGCGAGCGTCAGCTCCCGCACGTCGGCGGGACCACCGCCGGCGAGGATCTCCACCGACTCGCGGACCTCGTTGGCATTGCCGATCGCGAGTCCGAGCGGGACGTTCATGTCGGTCAGGAGCGCGGTGGTCGCCACGCCTGAATCGGTGCCGAGCGCGACCATCGTGCGGGCGAGCTCGCGGGCACGATCGATGTCCTGCATGAAGGCGCCGGAGCCGAACTTCACGTCCAGGACCAGCGCGTCCGTTCCCTCCGCGATCTTCTTCGACATGATGCTCGAGGCGATCAGCGGAATGGCTTCGACGGTTCCGGTGACATCGCGGAGCGCGTACAGCTTCTTGTCGGCGGGGGCGAGCCCCGAACCGGCGGCGCAGATGACCGCGCCGACGTCGCCCTGCATCTGGGCGAACATCTCCTCGTTGCTGAGCGCCGCGCGCCAGCCCGGGATCGACTCGAGCTTGTCGAGCGTGCCGCCCGTGTGACCGAGTCCGCGGCCGCTGAGCTGCGGGACGGCGACGCCGAAGGCCGCGACGAGCGGCGCGAGCGGAAGCGTGATCTTGTCCCCGACGCCGCCGGTGGAGTGCTTGTCGACGGTCTTCTTGCCGAGGGAGGCGAAGCTCATCCGCTCCCCCGAGGCGATCATCGCGTCGGTGAGCACGCGGATCTCGTCACGCTCCATCCCCCGCTGGAAGACGGCCATCGCGAACGAGGCCATCTGCGCGTCCGAGACGTAGCCGCGCGTGTACGCGTCCACCATCCAGCGCAGCGCGGCCTCGGGGACCGCGCCCCCGTCGCGCTTGGCGCGGATGACATCCACCGCGTCGAAAGGCTCCACCGTCGTCATCGTGCGTCCTCCAGGTCGCGCGGCCCGAACGCGTCGGGCAGCACCTCATCGATCGTGCGGATGCCGGAGACGGTCTCGAGCAGCATCCCGGGCATCGCATGCTCGAACAGCAGCTGACGGCAGCGGCCGCACGGCATGATCGTCTGCCCTTCGTTGTTCACGCACACGAAGGCGACGAGCTGGCCGCCACCCGACATGTGCAGGTCTCCGACGAGCGCGCACTCCGCGCACAGCGTCACCCCGTAGGAGGCGTTCTCGACGTTGCACCCGGCCACGATCCGCCCGTCCCCGACGAGAGCGGCCGCCCCCACGCGATAGCGCGAGTACGGCGCGTACGCCTTCGTCATGGCTTCCGTGGCGACCTGGCGCAACTCATCCCAGTCGATGTCGGTCATTGCGATACTTCTCTCTTTCCCCGCAGGGCTAGGACTTGATGTACGGCTTGCCGTCGGCGGCAGGGGCCTTGATCTGTCCGGCGAACCCGGCGACCGCGAGCAGAGTCACAACGTACGGCAGCATGAGCATGAACTCGCCGGGGATCGGCGTTTTCAGGATCGAGAGCAGGTTCTGCAGGTTCGTGGCGAAACCGAACAGCAGGGCCGCGAGCGTCGCACGGATGGGATCCCAGCGCCCGAAGATCACGGCCGCCAGGGCGATGAAGCCGAGACCCGCCGTCATCTCCTTACCGAACTGCGGCACCGAGACGAGGGTGAAGTACGCGCCACCCATGCCGGCGATCGCGCCGGCCAGCAGCACGTTCCAGAAGCGGGTCGGGTTCACCTTGATGCCGACGGTGTCAGCCGCCTGCGGGTGCTCTCCCACGGCGCGGACGCGCAGGCCCCACCGCGTGCGGTACAGCCCCCACGCGACGACGGCGACGGTCACGAACATCAGGTATCCGATGAAGGTCTGGTTGAACAGCACGGGTCCGATGATCGGGATGTCGCTCAGCAGCGGGATCTCCACTCGGGGGAACCGCACCGGCGTGTTCAGCGCCTCCTCGTTCGGCGCGAGGAGCGCGCCGTAGAGGAATCCGGTGAGACCCGTGACGAGCACGTTCAGCACCACACCGACGATCACCTGCTCGACGAGGTACTTGATGGCGAACGCGGCGAGCACGCTGGCCACCAGGACGCCACCGACCATCGCGCCGATCAGCCCGACGAACGGGTTGCCGGTGATGCTGGAGAGCAGCGCGGCGGAGAACGCCCCGAGGAGCAGCTGTCCTTCGATCGCCACGTTGACGACGCCGGCACGTTCGCCGATCACCCCGCCCAACGCACCGAACACGAGCGGCACCGACAGGGACACCGCTCCGAACAGCAGGCTCGTGACGGGGACCAGTCCCCCGGCGGACGCCCAGACGAGGAACGCGAACACGGCGAGCACGCTGTAGGCGATGACCAGCCAGAGGGACGGCGGCCGGTAGATCCAGGCTCGGAGGAACGCCCCGACCGTCAGAACCACCAGGATGCCGAACACGACCCAGAAGGTCGATGCCGTGGGCAAGGCGACATCCGGGAGGCCGAGCGCCGCCGAAGGGTCCGAGAGCCGGAACGTGCTGATGCCGTCGCGCGGCACGGTGAGGAACAGCAGGGCCAGCAGCGCGGTGGCGACGGCGAGGACGATCGGCGCCTTGAGGTGCCGCTCCTTGACGGTCTCGAGCTGGACGGCGCCGCCTGCGGACACGGTCTGAGTGAGGGACATCATGCGGCCACCGCCTTCTTCGCAGCCTTGGCTCTCGCCTTGGCGGCCTTCTCCGCATCGGTCTTCGGCAGGAAGAACACCGAGCGCAGCAGCGGCGGCGCAGCGATGAACAGCACCACGAGCGACTGCACGACGAGGACGATGTCGACCGGGATGTCCTGCGCCTGCATCGAGAACGAGCCCGCCTTGAGCGCGCCGAACAGGATGCCGGCCGCGAACGTGCCCCACGCGCGGCTGCGGCCCAGGAGCGCGACCGTGATCGCGTCGAACCCGATGCCGGCGTCGATGGTCTCGGTGACGCCCGTCGTGACCGCCCCCTGGATCTGGTTCATCCCGGCGAGGCCCGCGAGCCCCCCGGCGAACAGCATCGCGTACACGTAGACGCGCTGCACGCTGATACCCGCGGCGCGCGCGGCATGCGGGTTCTCCCCCACGGCGCGCATGCGCATGCCGAGCGAGGAGCGCTCGATGAGCCACCAGACGAAGAGCGTCGCCACGATCACGATCACGAAGCCGAGGTCCAGCAGCGGGAACTGCGGCCCCAGCAGCGTCGGGAACTGCGCGCTCTCGGGCGTCGCCGAGCCGAGCGCCTGGTTCGTGCCCGGCTTCTGCAGCAGGCCCGGCGTGCGGATCATCCACAGCAGCAGGTAGTACGCGATGTAGTTGAGCATGATCGTCAGGATCACCTCGTGCGCACCGGTGCGCGCCTTGATGAGTCCTGCGATCGCACCCCAGAGCGCACCGCCCGCGATACCGGCGATGAGGGTGACCGGGATGTGCAGCCAGATCGGCAGGTCGAGCGAGAACGTGAACAGGGCCGCGACGGCGACGCCGATGAGCATCTGACCGCGGGCACCGATGTTGAACAGCCCGACGCGGAACGCCAGAGCGACGCCGAGACCTGCGGCGATGAGCGGGGCGGCGAAGCCGAGGGTGTTGGTCAGCGGCCGGATCTGCGCCGCGAAGTCGGCACCCCTCGCGTTGAAGATCGCTCCGCGGAACAGCGCCTCGTAGCCGTTGTACACGGCGTTCCAGGCGGCGACGAAGGTGTCACCGGGCTGGGCGAAGAAGTAGACCGAGGCCGCCTGCACGTCTTCGTTGGTGACGGCGATGAGGATGCCGCCGACGATGAGCGCCAGCACGATCGCGAGGATCGTCGTCACGGCGTTGCCGCGGAGGATCTCCTTGAGGATGACGTTGCCGCGCGGAGGCGGGGGCACGTCGGACGGGTCGCGCGGAACCGTGCCGGTGCTCGTCGCGAGCTCCTGCGGCGGGATGCCCTTGGTCACATCTCCTGCGCCGGGTGTCGCTCCGCTCACGCGGCCACCTCCCCTTCGGCCGCTCCGGCCATCATGAGTCCGAGCGTCTCCCGGGGCGTGTCGCCGGGGACGATGCCGACGATCGTGCCGCGGTACATGACCGCGATCCGGTCGGCCAGAGCCGCGACCTCGTCGAGCTCCGTGGAGACGACGATCACCGGAATGCCGGCATCCCGCGTCTCGATGATCCGTTTGTGGATGAATTCGATCGAGCCGACGTCGACGCCGCGGGTCGGCTGCGCGGCGACGAGCAGCCGCAGGTCGCGGCTCATCTCACGGGCGATGACGACTTTCTGCTGGTTTCCGCCCGACAACGTGCCTGCTGCCGTCTCGGGCCCCTGGGTGCGGATGTCGTACTCGGTGATGCGCGCACGGGCGAACTCGTCGAGCGCGGCGCGGCGGAGCGTGCCCGCGCGACTGAACGCCGGATCGTCCGAGCGGTCCAGGATGAGGTTCTCGGCGACGGAGAAGCCGGCGACCAGGCCGTCCTCCGTGCGGTCCTCCGGCACGAACCCGACCCCCGCGTCGAGGATCGCACGCACGCTCCGGCCGACGAGCTCCTTGCCGTCGAGGGAGATGCTGCCTTCCACGCGGGCGGCGAGGCCGACGATGGCCTCCACCAGTTCCGTCTGGCCGTTGCCCTGGACACCCGCGATCGCGAGGACCTCGCCCGGGCGGACGGAGAAATCGATGCCGTCGACGACGATCGCGCCGGTGGGCGTGAGGATGCGCAGTCCCGAGACCTCGAGACCTCCTTCGCCGAGGCGCGGCGGATCCTTCTGGACCGTGAGCTCGACGGCCCTGCCCACCATGAGGGAGGCGAGTTCGGCGTTGGTCGCGGTGGGCGATGCCTCACCCACGACGCGTCCGAGCCGGACGATGGTGATCTTGTCGGCGACCTCGCGCACCTCGCGCAGCTTGTGCGTGATGAACACGATCGCCGTGCCCTCGTCGCGGAGCTGACGCATGATGTTCATCAGCTCGTCGGTCTCCTGCGGCGTCAGCACGGCGGTCGGCTCGTCGAACACGAGCACCTTCGCATCGCGCGAGAGCGCCTTGATGATCTCGACGCGCTGCTGCACTCCGACGGGAAGGTCACCCACGAGCGCGTCCGGGTCGATGTCGAATCCGAAGCGGGCCGCGACCGACCGCACGTGCTCTCGCGCCTTCGCGATGTCGAGCGTGCCGAGGGCTTTGGTCTGCTCGTGGCCGAGCATGACGTTCTCGGCGACCGTGAAGACGGGAACGAGCATGAAGTGCTGGTGGACCATGCCGATCCCCGCCGCCATCGCGTCACCGGGTCCGCGGAAGCGCTGCACCTCGTCATCGAGGAGGATCTCGCCCTCATCCGCCTGATACAGGCCGTAGAGGACGTTCATGAGCGTGGACTTGCCCGCGCCGTTCTCGCCGAGCAGCGCGTGGATCTCGCCGGGTTCGACCACCAGGTCGATGTGGTCGTTCGCCACGAGGCTGCCGAATCGCTTGGTGATGCCGCGAAGTTCGAGCTTCATATCTGCACCTTATCCAGAAGAGTCATCCAGGAGAATCATCGTCCGTCCACGGCACGGGGCGAGTGGCAGCCTGCTCACCACTCGCCCCGTGCTGGACCTGCGACGACTTACGGGGAGTTCTCGGACTCCACCGTGATGTCGCCCGCGATGATCTGCTTCTGCAGCTCGGCGAGCTCGTCGAGGAGCCCGTCGGGCAGCTGGGACTCGAAGTCACCGAAGCCGGAGAGCTTCACTCCCTCGTTCTCGAGCGTTCCCACGTACGGGGCCGGGTCGAAGTCGCCGGCGGCGGCCGCGATGGTCGCGTCCTTCACGGCGACGTCGATCGCCTTCATGATCGAGACCAGGGTGATGTCGGCGACGCTCGGGTCAGCCACGGCCAGGTCGCTGTCGACACCGAGCATCAGCGTGTCCTTGCCGCTGTCGGCGATCGCCGCTGCCGCGCTCTGGTAGACCGGGCCACCGACGGGCAGGATCACGTCGACGCCCTGGTCGAGCACGCCCTGAGCGGTCTGCTTGGCCGTGTCGTTCGCGTCGAAGCCGCCCGTGAACGAGCCCTTCTGCGTCGCGGCGTCCCAACCGAAGACCTGGACCGAAGCGGACTTGTCCTCATTGTACTTCTCGACACCGAGCTGGTAGCCGTCCATGAACACGGCGACGGACGGGATCTGCATCCCGCCGAAGGTGCCGACCTTGTTCACGCCGCTCTGCGCCGACCAGGCGGCCGAGGCGTAGCCACCG
This sequence comes from Microbacterium sp. PI-1, assembly GCF_004337555.1. NCBI lineage: Bacteria > Bacillati > Actinomycetota > Actinomycetes > Micrococcales > Microbacteriaceae > Microbacterium > Microbacterium sp. PI-1. The sequence continues at coordinate 105,077 of NZ_SJYZ01000012.1, forward strand.
AGGTAGGCGGCCTGAGCCGTGTCGAAGACCAGCGGCTTGATGTTCGGGGCGTCGACGTTGCCGTCGAAGTCGTTGTCGGCCCAGTCGTCGATGATCGCGTAGTCGATCTCGGGGTTCGCGAGGGCGGACTCGACGGTCGCAGCCGACAGCTTGAAGCCGACCGAGACGATGAGCGAGCAGCCCTCGGAGACCGCGGTCTCGAGGTTGGGCGCGTAGTCGTTGTCGTTCGCCGACTCGAACTCGAGCGGCTTGATGTCCAGCTCTTCGGCGGCGGCGTCCATGCCTTCCTTCGCGGACTGGTTGAACGACTTGTCGTTCCATCCGCCGGCGTCGGAGATGAGGCACGGGAGGAAGTCGGAGTCAACCGGCTTCTCGGAACCCGACCCGCTGTCGGTCGGGGCCTGGCCGCAGCCGGCGAGTGCGAAGATGACGCCCGCGGCGACCGTCGCGCCGAGCAGCTTCTTGGTGGTGGAGATGGTCAACTGATGCCTCCCTCAACGAACCCGCGGCCATCGCGGATCGATCAAAGTTACCTACTGTTTCAGCTTTTGCACACGCTCGCCCCGCATGTGCTGGCCAAAGGTTACAAAGCTGAAATCAACCCACCGGATGAGCGTGGGATCGTGCTCATCGGCGCACGCCTCAGAGCACGTCCCCCCGGCCGGTGAGCTTGAGTGACTCGACGACGCCCTTCACCCGCTGGGCATGCTCGACCGTGGTGACGAGCAAGGCGTCGGGGGTGTCGACCACGACGATGTCCTGGACACCCACCAGGCTGATCACCCGCGACGTCTGACTGACCAGGATCCCGCTCGCCCCGTCCGTGAGCACACGTGCGTTCGGCCCCAGGACGGCGAGGTCGTTCTTGCGTCCGTTGTTGATGAGCTTGGTCAGCGAGGCGAAGTCGCCGACGTCGTCCCAGTCGAAGTGCCCGGGGACGACCGCGAGGTGTCCTCGGCGAGCGGCCGGCTCGGCGACGGCGTAGTCGATCGCGATCTTCTTGAGGCGCGGCCAGATTCGATCCACCGCGGGTCCGCGCCGATCGCGATCGTCCCAGGCCTCGGCGAGCTCGAGCAGGCCGGCATGCAGTTCCGGCTCGTTCGCCGCGATCTCGTCGAGCAGCACGCTCGCCTTCGCGATGAACATGCCGGCGTTCCAGAGGTAGCCCCTGTCCGCCAGGTACGCCTTTGCCGTGTCCAGGTCGGGCTTCTCGACGAAGCTCTCCACGAGCGCGGCCTCCCTGGCGCCCTCGACCACGAGCTCCGGGCCCTTCTTGATGTAGCCGAAGCCGATCGCGGGTTCTGTCGGTGTGATGCCGATCGTGCAGATGTAGCCTTCGCGGGCGACCTCGACGGCGTCGCGGACGGCGAACTCGAACACCCGGGTGCTGCGGATCACGTGATCCGCGCTGAACGACCCGACGATCACGTCGGGCTCGCGGCGATGCAGGATCGCGGCAGCCAGTCCGATCGCCGCCGCCGACTCCCGCGGCTCCGACTCCAGGAAGACGTTCAGATCGGCGATGCCCGGCAGCTCCGCCTCGACCGCAGCGCGATGGGCGCGTCCGGTGACGACGGCGATCCGGTCCGGCCCGGTGAGCGGCTCCAGGCGATCCCAGGTGTCGCGGAGCAGGGAGTGCCCGGATCCTGTCAGGTCGTGCAGGAACTTCGGCGCATCCGCGCGGGAAAGCGGCCACAGCCGACTGCCGATGCCGCCGGCGGGAATGACGGCATAGAAATCCTCGATGGTCTCACTCACCCTGCCAGGGTACCCGCGGCCTCCTGAGCCGTTGCGGACACTTAGGCTCGCCTTCGTCGCTCCCCGTGTTCGGACAGGAATAGGATGGACAGCGATCGGGCGTGCCTGCCACTTCGACGAGCACACACTTGAACGAGAGCAGCGCACGCGACCGACGCACATCGATCAGGGAGGACGACCGTGTCCACGAGCGCGCGCTTGACACCGTCGATTTCGGAAACCACGTCAAAGACCCCCCGCGGCACCCTCTATCGGGGACGCGAAGGCATGTGGTCGTGGGTGCTTCACCGCATCACCGGAGTCGCCATCTTCTTCTTCCTTTTGGTGCACGTGCTCGACACGGCACTCATCAGGGTGTCGCCGGAGGCGTACAACGCCGTCATCGGCACGTACAAGAACCCCATCATGGCGCTCGGTGAGGTCGTGCTCGTCGCGGGCATCGTCTTCCACGCCATGAACGGGCTGCGCATCATCGCCGTCGACTTCTGGTCGAAGGGTGCGAAGTACCAGCGCCAGCTCTTCTGGGGCGTGCTGCTGGTGTGGGGCATCATCATGGCCGGCTTCGTGCCCCGCCACCTGATGCTCGCATTCGCCGGGTTCGGAGGAGGACACTGATGTCTGCACAGACCGTCGCCGCCCCGGTGCGCCGTCGCCGCGGAGTGAACCTCGAGAAGTGGGGCTGGGTCTTCATGCGCGCGTCGGGCATCGTGCTCGTCGTCCTGATCTTCGGCCACCTCTTCGTCAACCTCATGCTCGGCGAGGGCATCCACGCCCTCGATTTCGCGTTCATCGCCGGCAAGTTCGCCACGCCGTTCTGGCAGTGGTGGGACGTCCTGATGCTGTGGCTCGCGCTCATCCACGGCGCGAACGGCATGCGCACGATCGTGAACGACTACGTCACGAACACCACCGCTCGTAAGGCCCTCACCTGGGCGCTCGGCCTCGCCGCCGGTCTGCTCATCATCCTCGGCACGCTCGTGGTCTTCACGTTCGACCCGTGCCTGGGAGTGACCGAGGACAGCGTCCTGTGGTCCGAGTGCGCCGCACTGGTCGGGAACTGAGAAGAAGGCTAAGAAGAAGTGACTACCGAGACGCAGGATTCCGTCGTCCGTGACGGCGTGCACTACCACCAGTTCGACATCGTGATCGTCGGCGCCGGCGGCGCCGGGATGCGTGCGGCCATCGAGGCCGGACCCGGCGCGAAGACCGCGGTGATCTCCAAGCTGTACCCCACGCGTTCGCACACCGGTGCAGCGCAGGGCGGTATGGCCGCGGCGCTCGCCAACGTCGAAGAGGACTCCTGGGAGTGGCACACCTTCGACACCGTCAAGGGCGGCGACTACCTCGTCGACCAGGATGCCGCGGAGATCCTCGCGAAGGAGGCCATCGACGCGGTCATCGACCTCGAGAACATGGGTCTCCCCTTCAACCGCACGCCCGAGGGCAAGATCGACCAGCGACGCTTCGGCGGACACACGGCCGAGCACGGCAAGACCCCGGTCCGCCGCGCCTGCTACGCCGCAGACCGCACGGGCCACATGATCCTGCAGACGCTGTTCCAGAACTGCGTCAAGCTCGGCATCAACTTCTTCAACGAGTTCTACGTGCTCGACCTGCTGACGGTGAAGGACGCCGACGGGAACACCCAGGTCGCGGGAGTCGTCTCCTACGACCTGGCGACCGGCGAGCTGCACGTTTTCCAGGCCAAGGCCGTCATCTTCGCGACCGGCGGGTTCGGCAAGATCTTCAAGACGACCTCCAACGCGCACACCCTCACGGGCGACGGCGTCGGCATCGTCTGGCGCAAGGGCCTCCCCCTCGAGGACCTCGAGTTCTTCCAGTTCCACCCGACCGGTCTCGCCGGCCTCGGCATCCTCCTCACCGAGGGCGCACGAGGAGAGGGTGCGATCCTGCGCAACGCCTCGGGCGAGCGCTTCATGGAGCGCTACGCCCCCACCATCAAGGACCTCGCTCCTCGTGACATCGTCGCACGCTGCATGGTGCAGGAGGTCCTGGACGGCCGTGGCGCCGGCCCCCACAAGGACTACGTGCTGCTCGACTGCACGCACCTGGGCGCCGAGGTCCTCGAGACCAAGCTGCCCGACATCACCGAGTTCGCCCGCACGTACCTGGGCGTCGACCCGGTCGTCGAGCCGGTGCCCGTCATGCCGACCGCCCACTACGCCATGGGCGGCATCCCGACGAACAACGACGGCGAGGTCCTCGCGGACAACACCACCGTCGTCCCCGGTCTCTACGCGGCCGGCGAATGCGCGTGCGTCTCGGTCCACGGCGCCAACCGCCTCGGCACCAACTCGCTGCTCGACATCAACGTGTTCGGCAAGCGTGCGGGTCGCAACGCGGTCGAGTACGTCAAGACCGCCGAGTTCGTGCCGCTCCCCGAGAACCCCGCGGGATTCGTCTCGGGCATGCTCGAGGATCTGCGCAACAACCAGGGCACCGAGCGCATCGCCGTACTCCGCAAGACGCTCCAGGACGAGATGGACAAGGGCGCGCAGGTCTTCCGCACGCACGAGTCCCTCCAGCACGTGCTCGGTGTCATCGCCGAGCTGCGCGAGCGGTACAAGAACGTGCACGTCGACGACAAGGGCAAGCGTTTCAACACCGACCTCCTCGAGGCCGTGGAGCTCGGCTTCCTGCTCGACATCGCCGAGGTCGTCGTCTACGCCGCACAGAACCGCGAGGAGAGCCGCGGCGGCCACATGCGCGACGACTTCCCGAAGCGCAACGACGACAAGTACATGAAGCACACCATGGCGTACCTGACCGGCGACCCGCACTCCTCCACGCCGAGCGATCACATCAAGCTCGACTGGAAGCCGGTGGTGTTCACGAAGAACGAGCAGGGCGAGTTCAACTACCCGCCGATGGAGAGGAAGTACTGAGCATGTCGACTGCCATCGCAGAAGCACCTGCCGACACGACCGAAGAGACGGCCATCCAGTCCTTCATCGTCACCTTCAACATCCGCAGGTTCGACCCCGAGGTCGACGCCGAGCCGCACTGGGTCGACTACGACGTGGAGCTGTACTCCACCGACCGCGTGCTCGACGCCCTGCACAAGATCAAGTGGGAGGTCGACGGCTCGCTGACCTTCCGCCGCTCCTGCGCGCACGGCATCTGCGGCTCCGATGCCATGCGCATCAACGGCCGCAACCGCCTCGCCTGCAAGACGCTGATCAAGGACCTCGACATCTCGAAGCCGATCTACGTCGAGGCCATCAAGGGTCTGCCGCTGGAGAAGGACCTCGTCGTCGACATGGAGCCGTTCTTCGCGTCGTACCGCGAGGTCCAGCCGTTCCTGGTCGCCAGCTCGGTGCCCGAGAAGGGCAAGGAGCGCGTCCAGTCCATCGCCGATCGCGAGATCTTCGACGACACCACCAAGTGCATCCTGTGCGCCGCGTGCACCTCGTCGTGCCCCGTGTTCTGGACCGACGGGCAGTACTTCGGCCCCGCAGCGATCGTGAACGCCCACCGGTTCATCTTCGACTCGCGCGATGACAACGCCGCTGTGCGCCTCGACATCCTCAACGACAAGGAGGGCGTCTGGCGCTGCCGCACGACCTTCAACTGCTCCGAGGCGTGCCCCCGCGGCATCGAGGTCACCAAGGCGATCGCCGAGGTCAAGCAGGCGATCCTCCGCGGGCAGCCCTGACGCGCTGATTCAGACTCCTTCGAGAACAGGCGGTTCCCTTCCGGGGACCGCCTGTTCTCGCGTCAGCGCCTCTCTCCCGCCCCACACGCTTGGATAGGGTGGGGATGTGTCTGAACCCGTTGACGCCGCGTCCGAGCCCGGTCGCCTCGATGCGGCCGTCGAACGCGCCACTGCGCTGACCCAGCGCACGCTCGCGCTGTTCCCCGTGCGGGTCTGGCGCCACTTCCTGCAGCACAACGGCTTCCTCCTCGCGGCGGGCGTGAGCTACCAGGCGCTGTTCGCCATCTTCGCGGCGATCTATCTCGCCTTCGCGATCGCCGGCCTCTGGCTCGGCGGCAGCGAGGACGCGGTCAACGGCCTGATCGCCATGATCAACAGCTACATCCCGAACCTGATCCTCCCCGAGGGACAGGGCGGTGTCGTCACCCCCGAGCAGGTGCAGGAGATCGCGGCGAGCACCACCGGAGTGCTGAGCATCACGGGTCTGATCGCCCTCGGCACCGTGATCTGGACGGCGATCGGCTGGGTGACCTTCTCCCGCCGCGCGACCAGGGACATCTTCGGGCTACCACCGGACCGCCGCAGCTACGTGATCCTGAAGGCGCGCGACCTGCTGGCTGCGCTGATCTTCGGCATCTCCCTGATCGTCGGCTCGCTCCTCAGCTCGGCCAGCGCCGCGGTGCTGAGCTGGCTGCTCAGCCTCCTCGGCTGGGACTCCGGATCGGACGGCCTCAACCTCGGCATCCGCATCGGCACGGTCATCGTGTCCTTCGCGCTCATGTCATCCGCGCTGGCGGCGATGGTGCGTTTCCTGACCGGAACGTCGCTGCGCTGGCGCACGATCTGGCCGGGCGCGCTCCTCGGCGGTGGCGCGATGACCATCCTCCAGTACGGGGCGGGATTCCTGCTGAGCTACACGCCCTCCAATCCGCTGCTGGCCACGTTCGCCATCTTCATCGGTCTGCTGCTGTGGTTCCGCGTGAACGGGGTCGTCATGCTGGTGGCCTCCTCCTGGATCGCGGTCTCCGCGCAGGACCACGATCTCCCGCTCCTGCAGGAGACCGAGGCCGAACGTCGGATCGCGGAGTATCAGACCCTGCTGACGGCGGCGCGCATCCGGGTGCGGGAAGCGCACGCGGCCCGCACCCAGGCGCCCTGGTACCGCGCCTGGGTGGCGAATCGGGCCGTGCGCGACGCCGAGGAGGAACTCGCCGACCTCGAAGCGTCCCCTCCCCCACCCGCGGCAGCGACGACGCCGCTCGCGCAGCGTCTGCTGGCGGAGCTGAACCGGTCGGGAAGGGATGTCGGCGGCTCTCGTTAGGCTGGGAGCATGCCTCATCTGCGTATCGCCACGGTCAATGTCAACGGGATCCGAGCGGCGGCTCGCAACGGGATGAGCGGGTGGCTGGACGACGCCGGTGTCGACATCCTCACGCTCCAGGAGGTCCGCGGACAAGACGAGCACATCGAAGCCGCTCTCCCCGGCTGGTCGTTCGTGCACGACGAGGCGACGGCGAAGGGCCGTGCCGGGGTCGCGATCGCGAGCCGCGTTCCGGCTGTGGCTTCGCGCACCGCGTTCGGCCCGGAGGATTTCGACTCCAAGGGCCGCTGGATCGAAGCCGACTTCCTGATCGGCGACCGTCCGCTCACGGTGGTCAGCGCGTACGTCCATTCGGGCGAGGCCGACACCCCCAAGCAGGAGGAGAAGTGGAAGTTCCTCGATGCCTTCGGCACCCGGCTCGGTGAGCTCGGCACCGACGGAGCACTCGCGCTCGTGACGGGAGACCTCAACGTCGGACACCGTGAGCTCGACATCAAGAACTGGCGCGGCAACCGCAAGAAGGCCGGATTCCTCCCCCGGGAGCGCGCCTACTTCGACCGATTCCTCGGTGAGGCGGGAACCGAGGTCACCGGCGTCGACGGCACCGTGGGCACGGGTCTCGGCTGGGTCGACGTCGGACGGAAGTTCCACGGCGAGGTCGACGGCCCGTACACCTGGTGGTCCATGCGCGGACAGGCGTTCGACAACGACTCCGGGTGGCGCATCGACTACCACCTGGCGACGCCGGCGCTCGCGGAGCGGGTCGAGACCTACCACGTCGCGCGCGCCGCAGCCTACGACCAGCGGTGGAGCGACCATGCGCCCGTCGTGGTCGACTACCGCTACTGATCCGAGCCTGACGCGGTACCGCCTGCGTAGCGGTACCACCCGTGATACTCCAGGACCGTGCCGAGAACGGGGCTCGTCGCGCGCATGTCGATCGTGCGTCGACGGTGAGCCTCGTCCCACCCGTCGACGAGTTCGACATCGATCCGCAGGATTCCACGAAGTGCGATCCGGTGTCCTCCCACCCGCAGTGCGACGGCGCGCGTGTTCATGCGCAGCGCGCCGTCGCCCGTGACCGAGCACTGCTCGAGCATCTGCACGCGGCCGCGGGCCCCCAAGGCGTTCTGCACGATGCCGGGACGCCCGGTCGCGAAGAGCCGATCCACGACGTGCTGTGTCGCGCCGGGGAAACGGAACTCGCGGACGGTGTCGAGCGTTGCGCGTCCGCCGTGCGACCGACCTGACACCGTCTCGATGCGGAACGGCACGTCGCGGGCGAACCGTGTCACGAGCAGCCCCGGCCCGACCACCGGCGAGGCGAGACCGGCAAGGCGTCCGAACTTGCTGCCCGCGACCTCGAACAGGCCCTCCGCGCTGTCGTGAGTCGCTTCGACCCTCATCTGCGCGAGGAGCTCGGGATGGAGCCGCTGCGCGTCCTCCCCCAACGCCTCGAGAAACGCCGCGCCTCGCGCGTTCGCCCCTGCGAAGGGCACGGCACCTCTTCCTGTCGACCGCGCGGGAGGAGAAGGAGAGGCCATGCGGCCATCGTAGGCGCAGGGCACGCACCCCATAGGATTGATCCTGTGACGAAACCTCGCCTTTACTCCGGAATGCAGCCCTCCGCCGACTCCCTCCAGATCGGCAACTACATCGGCGCGCTGCTCCAGTGGCGAGATCTGCAGACCTCCTACGACGCCTACTTCTCGGTGGTCGACCTGCACGCCCTCACGGTCGCCCAGGACCCGGCCGAGCTCCGCGAGAAGACGCGCCGCACCGCTGCACAGTACATCGCGGCAGGCATCGAGCCCTCGCTGTCCACCCTGTATGTGCAGTCGCACGTGCGCGCCCACGCCGAGCTCGCCTGGATCCTCAGCACGATCACCGGTTTCGGCGAGGCCGGCCGGATGACCCAGTTCAAGGACAAGTCGACCCGCTACGGCGCCGATGCGACGAGCGTCGGGCTCTTCACCTACCCGGTGCTGATGGCAGCCGACATCCTGCTCTACCAGACCGACGTCGTTCCGGTCGGCGACGACCAGAAGCAGCACGTCGAGCTCACGCGCGATCTGGCCGAGCGCTTCAACTCCCGCTTCGGCGCGACGTTCACGGTGCCGATGCCGGTCATCCAGAAGGAGACCGCCCGCATCTACGATCTGCAGAATCCGACGGCGAAGATGTCGAAGTCGGCGGAGAGCGATGCCGGTGTGCTGTGGATGCTCGACGACCCCGCGAAATCGGCGAAGAAGATCATGCGTGCGGTCACCGACAACGAGGGCTCCGTGCGCTTCGACCGGGAGAACAAGCCGGGCGTCTCGAACCTGCTCACGATCTATGCCGCACTCAGCGGGCGTCAGGTCGCATCGATCGAAGACGAGTACGCCGGTCGCGGCTACGGAGACTTCAAGAAGGGCCTCGCCGACGTCGTCGTCGAGGAGTTCGAGCCGGTGCGCGCGCGTGCACTCGAGCTGCTCGACGATCCGGCGGAACTCGACCGCATCCTGGCGGAGAACGCCAGCCGCGCCGATGCCGTCGCCGATGCCACCCTGTCGGACGTCTACGACCGCGTGGGGCTGCTCCGCCGCGTCTGAGCCGCGCCTAGGATGGGGTCGTGACTGATCCACAGCTGCCACCTCCGGTACCGCCCGCGTACCCGGCTCCCGCCGCGTCCCCGGCACCGTCCGCATATCCGGCGCCTTCCGGGTATCCGGCGCCTTCCGGGTATCCGGCAGCGCCTCCTGGGGCCTACCAGGTGCCCGTCGGAGGCTATGCCGCACCCGCGGGGACGTACGCCGTCCCCGCGACCGCGCCGCGCCCGTCCGCCGTCCTCGGCGTCGTCGCCCTGGTCCTCTCGCTCGTCGCCGCGGTCGTGCCCGCGATCCTGGTGGGGATCAGCGCCTTCGAGATCGGACGCGTCCTTCCGCAAGGCGTCACGACCACGACGTCCGACGATCTCAGCCTGCTGTCCCCCGCCCGGGATCAGGTGCTGTGGGCCGAGCTGTCCTTCTGGCTCGGAACGATCCTGGGCATCGCCGCGATCGTGCTCGGCATCATCGCGATCGCCAAGAAGAAGGGCAGGGGCGCCGGAATCGCGGCCCTCGTGGTCGCCGTGGTGGGCGTGGTCCTGTTCTTCATCGTGCTGGTCACGGCCCTCGCGGCCGGGAGCGCTGCAGGCTTCACCACGTATACGTCCTGACCCGGGCCTCCGCGCGGTCTGAAGGTGTCAGCGCGGCGCGTGGTGCTTCTGCTGCGCCGCGAGCAGACCTTCGCCCACGAGCAGTTCGACCGCGTCAGCGGCGTCCGCGATGAGGATCGGCAGGTTCGGCCGCTCGTCCTTCCCGAACGGCGCCAGCACCCAGTCCGCGGGATCCTGACGCCCGACCGGGCGCCCGATGCCCACTCGCACGCGCGGGAAGTCGGCGGTGCCCAGAGCGCGCGCCACATCGCGAACGCCGTTGTGTCCGCCATGCCCGCCCCCGGTCTTGAGCTTCACCGTGTCGAAGGGGATGTCGAGTTCATCGTGCACCACGACGACCTGCTCGGGGGGAACGGAGTAGAACCGCACCAACGCGGCCACGGGCGTGCCCGAGACGTTCATGAAGGTGTTCGGCTTGGCGAGCACCAGCTTGTCCGCACCGGGGCGCAGCCAGGTCTCGACGACCCGCGCTCCGCCCTTGTGCTCGCGGAAGGTCTCGCCGCGCCGCGCCGCGAGCTCGTCCACGACCATCTGGCCGATGTTGTGCCGGGTCGTCTCGTATCGCGGCCCGGGATTGCCGAGTCCGACCACGAGCCAGGTGGATGCCATGTCCTCGTCCTCTCGATACCCGGGTGCGGGCCCCGGGTCAGGATACGACAGAGGGGACGCGATCGGATCGCGTCCCCTCTGTGATGAATCAGTCGGAGATCACTCCGCGGCGGCCTCTTCGGTCTCCTCGGCAGCGTCGGTCTCCTCCGCGGACTCGTCCTCGGACGGAGCCGCGGGAACGGAGACGGCGACCACGAGGACCTCGGGGTCGGAGAGCAGCGTGGAGCCCTTGGGGAGCTTCACGTCGGCGGCGGTGATGTGCGCGCCCTCTTCCAGGCCCTCGACCGAGACCTCGATGTTCTGCGGGATGTGCGTGGCCTCGGCCTCGATCGACAGCGTGGTCGCGTCGAGGTTGACGATGGTGCCGGCAGCCGACTCACCCGTGACGATGATCGGAACGTCGATCGCGACCTTCTCGCCCTTCTTCACGACGAGCAGGTCGATGTGCTCGATGATCTGGTGCACCGGGTCGCGCTGGACGTCCTTGACCAAGGTGAGCTGGCTCTTGCCCTCGATGTCGAGCTCCAGCAGCGCGTTGGCGCGACGGATGATGAGCGAGACCTGGTGGCCGGGAAGGGCGACGTGCACGGGCTCGGTGCCGTGACCGTAGATGACGGCGGGGATCTTGCCGGCGGCGCGGAGGCGGCGGGCGAAGCCCTTGCCGAAGCTCTCGCGGAGCTCGGCCTGGACCTTGGTGTCTTCAGACATGGGGTTCTCCTTCGGGACACGCAGCGAAGGCGCCGCGCGGTGGTCTTGGATATTCGAACTCGCTGACGCAGGAGGAAAGCCACCGGGCTTGCTTCGCCGCGTCGATAACGGATGATCGCGCACGCGCAGAAGCATCCCTCGCCGAGGTACAGCCTCAATGGTACCGGATGACCCGATAGGCTGAGGACACCGGTCCTTTTCTGCAGAACACGGAGAACCCCATGCTCGACGGCGCCTTCCTTTCGCACGCACTCCTCTGGCTGATCGGCGCCATGACCGTGTGCGCCGTCGTGGGCAGCCTGGGCGCCCTCTTCTCCATGGGACGCTCGAGCTACCGCAAGGACTGAGCGCGGGGCGCAGGCCCTTCTCCCCTCTGCACGGCTGCCGCGATGGCGGCCGAGGCCGTTCGCACATCCGCCGACTCATCGACGCGGATTCCACCCTCATCGGCTTCGAGGGATTCGAACGCCGCGAGCTGGGAGTCCAGGAGCGCCGCGGGCATGAAGTGGTCGGTACGCAGCCGCATGCGCTCCTCGAGCACCGCGCGTGCGATCGTGAGCTCCGCGAAGAAAGCGTCGGGCGCCTCTTCTCTGATGCGGTCGCGATAGGCACGCCGGAGGGCCGAGCACGCGACGACGATCCGCTCCTCGCCACGCAGTGTCTCTCCGACGAGGCGAAGCCACGGCAGACGGTCATTGTCATCCAGCGCGATTCCCGCCGCCATCTTGCGGACGTTCGCCTCCGGATGCAGATCGTCGCCATCGACGAACCGTGCGCCGAGCGTCTGAGCGAGGAACGCGCCCACCGTCGACTTCCCCGAGCCGCTGGGGCCCATCACGACGATGCGCAGGCTCCCGCTCAATAGAACTCCTCCGTGTCGACCACCGACATCAGCGGTCGGCCGTCGAGCAGGCGCCCGGCGTTCTCCGCGAAGCGTCGCGCGATCCGCTCCTCTTCTTTCGCGCTGAGGGCGGCGGTGTGCGGGCTCACGAGCACCTTCGGGTGCGTCCACAGCGCAGACGTCGCGTCCAGCGGCTCCTGCTCGAAGACGTCGAGGGCGGCGAAGGCGATGCGACCGTCGTCGAGGGCTCCGAGCAGTGCGTCCTCGTCGATGACGGAGCCGCGCCCGACGTTGGCGATGATCGCCCCCGGCTTCACGGCGGCGAGCACCTCGGCACCGATCAGATGGTGGGTCTGAGCGGTTCCCGGGAGCGTGACGACGATCGCGTCCACCTGGGCCACCGCTTCGGTCAGTTCCTCCATCCGCACCAGGCGATCCACGCCCGCCACCGGCTCACCGGACCGTGTCGTCCCCCAGACCCGCGCGCCGAGCCCGTGGAAGCGCCGCGCGCACTCCGTACCAATGCCGCCGAGCCCGACCACCAGCACGATCATCTCGTCGAGCTGACGCATCTCCCAGCGGTCCGGCCAGGTGCGCGTCCCCTGGTCGGCGAGAAGGCGCGGGAGATTCTTCGCTCCGGCCATCACGCCGAACACCGCGAACTCCGCGAGCGGGCCACCGTGCACGCCGGCGCTCGTGGTGAAGACGACGCGATCGAGCGCGTCCCGGTCGAGACCGGCGGCCTTCACGGTGGCACCGCCGCCCGCGGCAGTCGTCATGACCCAGCGCAGGCGCGTGTTCGCCGTCACGGTCCTCGCCAGTGCCTCCGCGTCGACGTCGGGGATTCCGAAGAGCGCATCGGCGGAATCGACCAGCTCGTCGAACGCCTGCTGCTGGCTCGGCGTGCGCGTGTACTCCGGATCTCCGGACCAGTCGGCGGGACCGCGCATCGGCGGCAGGAGTGCGTGATCGCTGATCACTTCGACGCGGGGCTCGATCTCCTCGATCAGTCGGCACAGGTCCTCCGGCAGCGGCACCGCCACGACCGCGCGCAGCTCTTTCTCGATCCCCGTCACGCTGGTCCTTTCCTCGGCGGCGTCGGCGGCCAGGTGAGAGCCTCCCGCGCACGCACCACGATCTCGCCTCCAGCGTAGACGTCTCGCACCGTGACACAGGTGAGCGCAGAGCGCCCGTACAGCGATACGCTGAATCCACCCCTTCTTCACGATCGAGGAGCCTTCTGTGCCCGAAGCATCAGCGAACATCGGAGTCGTCGGACTCGCCGTCATGGGATCGAACCTCGCCCGCAACCTCGCCAGTCGCGAGGGCAACACCGTGGCGATCTTCAACCGCAGCTACGAGAAGACCCAGACCCTCCTCGACGAGCACCCGGAGGCCGGCTTCGTCCCGGCCCGCACCTACCAGGAGTTCGCCGATTCACTGCAGAAGCCGCGCACCGCGATCATCATGGTCAAGGCCGGTGGCCCCACCGATGCCGTGATCGACGCGCTGGTCGAGGTCTTCGAGCCCGGCGACATCATCGTCGACGGCGGCAACGCCTACTTCCCCGACACCATCCGCCGGGAGAAGGCGGTCCGCGAGACCGGCATCAACTTCGTCGGCGCCGGCATCTCCGGTGGCGAGGAAGGGGCACTCACCGGCCCCTCGATCATGCCCGGCGGCTCGGACGAGTCCTGGGTCACGCTCGGACCGATCCTGAAGTCGATCGCCGCGATCGCCGAGGGTGAGCCCTGCGTCACGCACATCGGACACGACGGTGCCGGCCACTTCGTCAAGATGGTGCACAACGGCATCGAGTACGCCGATATGCAGCTCATCGCCGAGGCCTACGACCTCATCCGTCGCGGCACCGGCAAGTCGCCCGCCGAGATCGCCGAGATCTTCGCCGAATGGAACAAGGGCGAGCTGGAGTCGTACCTGATCGAGATCACCGCCGAGGTGCTCCGTCAGGTCGACGCTTCCACCGGCAAGCCGCTCGTCGACGTGATCCTCGACCAGGCCGGGGCCAAGGGCACCGGAGCCTGGACCGTGCAGACCGCACTGTCCCTGGGCGTTCCCGTGTCGGGCATCGCCGAAGCGACGTTCGCCCGCTCCCTCTCCTCACACCCCGAGCAGCGCGCCGTCGCCGGTGGACTCCCCGGCCCCGACGAGGAGTTCACGGTCTCGGATGAGGACACCGAGCAGTTCATCGAAGACGTGCGCCTGGCGCTCTACGCGTCGAAGATCGTCGCCTACTCGCAGGGCTTCGACGAGATCCGCGCAGGTGCGGCCGAGTACGGCTGGAACATCGACCTCGGCGCGATCTCGAAGATCTGGCGTGGCGGCTGCATCATCCGCGCCCAGTTCCTCAACCGCATCGCCGATGCCTACGCCGCGACTCCCGATCTGCCGGTGCTGATGACCGCACCGTACTTCGCCGAGGCGCTCGCGCGCGGCCAGGCGTCGTGGCGCCGTGTCGTCGTGACCGCGGCCCAGGCGGGCATCCCCGCACCGGCGTTCTCGTCGTCGCTGTCGTACTACGACGGCATCCGCGCCGACCGCCTCCCCGCGGCCCTCGTGCAGGGCCAGCGCGACTTCTTCGGCGCGCACACCTACAAGCGCATCGACAAGCCGGGCACCTTCCACACCCTGTGGTCGGGCGACCGCACCGAGATCGAAGCCGAAGACACGCACTGAGGCTCGCCGTCGAAGGGCCGGGTACCGCAAGGTATCCGGCCCTTCGTGCGTCACACCGTGATGTTGTGGTTGCGGTGGAACAGGTTCTGCGGGTCCCACGCGGCCTTCGTGGCCCGCAACCGAGCGAGGGCGTCTTCCGAGAACATGCCGGAGACGGCCTGCGGCCTCTCGGTGTCGGCGAAGTTGCCGTACTCGGCCAGACGCCCCCGCTCGATCACGCTCCAGTCCGCGTCGATCGCGGCACGGGTCTCGTCATCGATCAGGCCGGGGATGTCGAAAGCGCCGGCGAGGACGAACCAGTTCGCCGCGCGGGCGGGGAACGCCGTGTCTTCCTGCGCGACGTCGCGGATGGCCCCACCCAGGGACCGCAGGAACAGGACCGATGCCGGATACGAACGGCGGAAGGCCACCAGCTGCGCGATGAGCGCGTCGTCGAGTTCGGCGTAGAGACCGTTGCCCCCGATGAATCCGGGAGGCGAGGCGGGCTCCTCGCCCTCGGGGGCCGGCATCTCCAGCAGCACCTCCCGATATGCCGGCGTCGTGACTTCGGTCTGCACTCCGTCGAGGGCGGAGATCGGTTCCATCACGGCGCGCAGCCGGTCGGGCTCCGGCGCGGCCCACACCGCGCTCAGACGAGCACCCGCCGGCGCGCTCGGATCCATCGGCGGGACGTCCATGTACGTGACCGTGAGTTCTCGAGGCGCGTCACGGAGCAGGTCTCGGGTGGCCTTCAGCACGGCGGCCTCGTCGCCATCGATGCGACTCTCCGAGAAGGCGATGCCGGGCAGCGGGTGGGCTGCGAAATCGAAGCGGGTGACGATGCCGAAGTTCCCTCCGCCGCCGCGCAGAGCCCAGAACAGATCGGGGTGCGCATCCGCCGAAGCCTCGACGACCTCCCCCGTCGCCGTGACGACCTGAGCCCCGATGAGCTGATCGACCGCGAGGCCCCAGGCGCGCGCCATCCATCCGATGCCTCCGCCGAGCGTGAGTCCGCCGACTCCCACCGACGCGGTGTCGCCGGAGCTGAGGGCGAGACCGTGCGCGGCCAGAGCCGTCGCGACGTCGCCCCAGACCGCGCCGCCACCGATGCGGACGGTGGAGCCGTCGACCTCGACCTGTGACAGTTCGCCGAGCTCGAGACGGACACCCGCGGCAGGGCCGTGAGACCACGGGCCGTGCCCGCCCGAGACCACGGTCAAAGGTACGGCCTCGCGGGACGCCAGGCGCACGACCTCGGCGACCTCGGTGACGGTACGGGGGCGGTGGACGGAAGGGACAGGAGCAACAGAGTCGTCGGCCATGCCGACACTGTAGTCAGCGCCGCCGACATCGCATCTCCCGCTCTCAGGCAACACATAGCTCGCTCCATAGAAATCACATAGGAGATTCCGCAGAATAGGGATATGACCAGCGACCTGCCCGAACTGCGCCGTCCCGACGGCTCCCCCTTGCGGATCCTCGCCGTCGACGACGAGCAGATGCTCACCGACCTGCTCGCGATGGCCCTGCGGATGGAGGGGTGGGAGGTGCGCACCGCGTCCTCCGGCATGGAGGCGCTGCAGGTGGCCAGGGAGTTCGAGCCCGACGCGCTCGTGCTCGACATCATGATGCCGGATCTCGACGGCATGTCCGTGCTGAGACGGCTCCGCGAATCCGGGAACCTCGTCCCCGTCCTGTTCCTCACCGCGAAGGATGCCGTGGGCGACCGCGTCGCCGGGCTCACGGCGGGCGGCGACGACTACGTCACCAAACCGTTCAGTCTCGAAGAGGTCATCGCGCGTCTCCGGGCGATCATCCGCCGCACCGGTCACGCCACCGCCGATGACGGGCAGTCGATCCTGCGCGTCGCAGACCTCACCCTCAACGAGGACAGCCATGAGGTCGTCCGCGACGGCACCGAGATCGAGCTCACCGCGACCGAGTTCGAGCTGCTGCGGTACCTGATGCGCAATGAGCGCCGTGTGCTGTCGAAGGCCCAGATCCTCGACCGGGTCTGGAGCTACGACTTCGGGGGCAAGTCCTCCGTGGTGGAGCTGTACATCTCGTACCTGCGCAAGAAGATCGACGCCGGACGCACGCCCCTGCTGCACACCGTCCGCGGCGTGGGGTACATGATCAAGGCTCCGCAGTGAGCTCTGCGGCGGTGCGGAGGAGGCCGATGAGCCTGCAGACGCGGCTGATGACGGCCGTGATCGGGTTCGTGTCGCTGATCCTCATCATCGTCGCCATCATCACGAGCGCGACCCTGGGGAAGACCATGGAGGATCAGCTCGATCAGAAGCTGAGCGCCTCCGCGGACCAGGTCGCGCGATGGGCGCACAATTTCTCCCCGAGCGACGCGACCGCGTCCAACATCCTGTCGGGGCAGAACGTGCCGCAGTCGGGGCTCCTGCTGGCCGTGGTCAGCCCCCTCACCGGCGCCTCCGGAGTCGTCGTGACGAACACTCCCGGCGACGAGTTCACGGGCACACTGCAGCCGCTCGACGCGACGCAGATAGCCGAGATCGCCGCGGCGCTGCACGGCACCTCGGTGGCCACGGTCTCGATCTCCGATCTCGGCTCCTACCGGATCATGGCACTGAACACCGCGAGCGGCGTCGGCGTCGTCACGGGTCTTCCCCGCGACGAGATCCAGAATCAGCTCGCCCAGCTGCTCACCGTCATCGCCCTCGCGACAATCGGCGGTCTCATCCTGCTCGCGTTGACCACGGCGGTCACCATCCGCGTGGGACTGCGACCACTCCGTGCCGTCGCGATGACGGCGACCCGGGTCGCGAACCAGCAGCTCGATCGCGGTGAGGTGACCATCACGGAACGTGTTCCTTCATACGAGGCCGATCCGCGCACCGAGACCGGACTCGTCGGGGCATCGCTGAACAAGCTCCTCGATCACGTGAACAGCTCGCTCGCCTCGAGGCAGAAGAACGAAGAGCGGATGCGACGCTTCGTCGCCGACGCCAGTCATGAGCTGCGCACACCGCTCGCCTCCATCCGCGGCTACTCGGAGCTGTCGCTGCGCGCGCTGCATCAGTCCGATCGGAGCGCTGAGCGCCCCGAGGTGATCGAGAGCACCACGACCTCCCTCGAGCGCATCCAGGCGCAGTCGCTGCGGATGACACGACTCGTCGAGGACCTGCTCCTGCTGGCGCGCCTCGATGAGGGACGCGAGCTCGTCTACAGCACGGTGGACCTCACGCAGCTGGCCCTCGAAAGCCTCTCCGATGCGCGTCCCACGGCCGTGGACCACCACTGGCAGATCGAGGTCCCCGAAGAGCCCGTCACCATCGTGGGCGACGCGGGGCGGATGCACCAGGTGGTCGCCAACCTCCTGGCGAATGCGCGCACGCATACCCCCGCAGGGACGACCGTCACGCTCAGCGTCATGCAGGACGGCGAGGACGCGGTGCTGCGGGTCCACGACGACGGCCCCGGCATCGACCCCGCCATCCGCGACGAGCTGTTCGCTCGCTTCGCCCGCGGTGACAGCTCACGAGCCCGTCAGACCGGCGGGACCGGGCTCGGCCTCGCGATCGTCAAGGCCATCGTCGAAGGCCACCACGGCACCATCGACGTCACCAGCGAACCGGGCGACACGACCTTCACGGTCCGCATCCCGGCCACGCCGGCGAGCGCGGCCTCCGAGGCCTGAGGCGCGTCGGACCGCGCGGCTCCCGTCCCGTCCCGTCCCCTCCCGTCCCGTCTGCCCGTGCGTTTGTCGGGAGATCGGACGGTAGCAGGTCGGGGCGGACCGTTCCTCCCGACATCCGTCCGATCTCCCGACGAACGCGCACAAGGATGGTCCGCAGGTCAGTCACGCCCCCGGAGACGGAGGATGGCCGCGATCACCGCTGCTTCGACGGTCGGCCACGCGTGCACGATCTGCGCGTAGTCGAACCGCAGTGTCTCGTAGCCGAGGACCGAGGCGGCAGCATCCCTCACCAGATCCCGATGCCGGTGCCCGGGGGCCTCATGATTGCCCTTCCCATCCGCCTCGAGGATCAGAAGGCCGTCGAGGACGAAGTCGACCTTGCCGACGGTGGGGATGCGCACCTGGCACTCCAGCGTGATGCCGCTCAGATGCAGTCGGAGCCTCAGGAGCGACTCGAGGCCGCTGTCGGCGTCGGACCGCGCCAGATCGACGAGCCAGTGGGCGCGAGCGGGCAGGCGGCGGCGGATGCGGTGACGCGCGGCGGAAGAGATCTTGCGCTGCGTCAACGCGGACTCGAGCGCGGCGAAGAACACCTCATCGCCAGCGCAGCGGTACACGTGGATGAGCACCTCCTCCAACGGTGCGAGGCCGACTCCCGCCCGCCCGGCGTCGTAGTGCCCGACGCACTCGCAGTCCGCGTGATGAACACGCCCGTTCCCTCCGAGCCACACGTGCGGGGGACCGTCCGCGGACAGCACCCAGATGCCGTGCAACCGCAGGGCGTGCGTGCAGGTCAGCGCCCCGCCGTGAGCCGCGGCCTCCTGCAGACTCAGGTCAGCGGTCGGCACGGCGAACACGCCCGGTCTCACCCGCACGAGCGCGCCCGCCCGCACCTCGTCGGCCCGCATCCGACGGGTGATCCCGTAGCGCTGAAGAAGGGTTCCCCGGACGACTCCGCCGTGCTGGGCGGTCACTGCTGCGGCTCTGAGCATTCGACGATCCTGCCTTCGCTGCGGCCGCCTCCGACGCCCGGAATGCCCGTTTGTGGACACACGGCGACCACGTTCGCGTTCTGCAGGAAGACACGCCTCGCACGCCTGCCGGGAGGTTTCACGGACGTCGGGTCGAAACCGGGAGATTGCCCGACATCCGTTCAAACTCCCG
>NZ_SJYZ01000013.1:0-115313 GCF_004337555.1 Microbacterium sp. PI-1
GGCGGGGTGGTGGCAGGCGACGCGATGCGTGCTGCCGGGGGCGACGAGCGCGGGCTCCACGAGCGGCGGCACGACCTCAGCGCAGATCTCGGTGGCCTTCCAGCAGCGGGTGCGGAAGCGGCATCCGCTCGGCGGCGACACCGGACTCGGCACGTCACCGGTGAGCACGATGCGCTCGCGTGCCCGCTCGGCTCGGGGATCGGGCACCGGGATGGCCGACAGCAGCGCCTGCGTGTACGGATGCAGCGGCCGCTCGTACAGCTCGTCGACGGGTCCTTCCTCGACGAGTCGGCCGAGGTACATGACCCCGACCCGGTCGCTCAGGTGCCGCACCACGGAGAGGTCGTGCGCGATGAAGAGGTACGTGAGCCCGAGGTCGCGCTGCAGATCGTCGAGCAGGTTGAGCACGCCCGCCTGCACGCTGACGTCGAGCGCACTGACCGGCTCGTCGAGCACGATCACCTCGGGTTCCACGGCGAGCGCCCTGGCGATGCCGATCCGCTGCCGCTGTCCGCCCGAGAACTCATGCGGGAACCGGTCGGCGTGCGCGGGGTCCAGCCCGACCTGCGCGAGCAGTTCCTCGACGCGGCGGTCGTGGTCCCCACGGTGCAGCCCGTGGATCACGAGCGGTTCGGTGAGGGTCGCCCGCACCGACTTGCGCGGGTTCAGCGAGGCGTACGGGTCTTGGAACACGAACTGCACGCGGCGACGCAGGGCCCGCAGGCGCGTCCCCTCGACCCGGGTGATGTCGTCCTCGCCGAGACGGATCGACCCGCCGTCGCTGGACTGCAGACGGGCGACGCTGCGTCCGAGGGACGACTTGCCGCATCCGGACTCGCCCACGAGCCCGAAGGTCTGCCCGCCCTCGATCGACAGACTCACCTCCGACACGGCCTGCACCACGTCACGGGTCCGACCGAACAGACCACCGCCGACGCGGTACTCCTTGACGAGGTCCTGCACGGTCAGGCCCGCGCTGCGGACCGGGACGCTGAGGGGCGCGCTCATGAGACGATCTCCTTCTGCCACTCGCCGACCCGCACGCAGGCGGCCGTGTGCTCTTCACCGACCGCGACCGGTTCGGGAACGGCCACGTCGCAGCGGCCGACCACCGCGTGGGCGCACCGCGGCGCGAAGCGGCATCCGGCGGGCCAGGCCGTCGCCACGGGGGGCTGCCCGGCGATCTGATACAGCCGTTCGTCCCGCGACGCCCGCCGGTCGATGCGCGGCAGCGAGGCGAGCAGTCCCGCGGTGTACGGGTGTGCGGTCTCGTAGAACAGCGGGTCGACGTCGGCCGTCTCGACCAGCCCGCCCGCGTACATCACGAGCACGCGGTCGGCGGTGCCGGCGACGACCCCGAGGTCGTGCGTGATGAGCAGCACCGTGGTGCCGGTCCGGCGCTGGACCTCGCGCAGCACCTCGAGCACCTGCGCCTGCACCGTCACATCGAGCGCGGTCGTGGGCTCGTCGGCGATCAGCAGGTCGGGTTCGTTCGCGATGCTCATCGCGATCATGACGCGCTGCCGCATGCCTCCGGAGAACTCGTGCGGATAGCGGTCGACGCGCAGGTCGGGCGAGGGGATGCCGACCAGGTCGAGCAGCTCGACCGCCCTGGTCCTGCGCTCGGCCGCCGTCGACTCCGGCCGGTGCACGCGCACGGCCTCGATCAGCTGGTCCCCGACGCGCATGACGGGGTTGAGCGCGGTCAGGGCGTCCTGGAACACGATCGCGATGTCGTTGCCGCGGATCGCCCTCAGCTCCTCATCCGAGAGCCCGACGAGCTCCTGCCCGCGGAAGCGGATCGACCCGGTGACGACGGCCTTCTTCGGCAGCAGGCCCATGATCGCCATCGCCGTCATCGACTTGCCTGAGCCCGACTCCCCCACGATGCCGACCGTCTCGCCCTCGTGCAGCACGAAGGAGACTCCTTCGACCGCTTTGGCGAGCCCGGCATCGGTCGGGAAGCTGATCGACACGTCCTCGACCGCGAGGAGCACCTCCCGCCCGCTCACAGGTTCTTCCCCTGCGGGTCGAGCGCATCGCGCAGTCCGTCGCCGATGAAGTTCACGCACAGCACCGTCACGAGGATGAACAGTCCGGGGAAGTACAGCAGGTACACCTGGGGGGTTCCGACGTAGCCGGCGGCCTGGCTCAGCATCGAACCCCAGCTGGTCTGCGGCGGCTGCACCCCGAAGCCGAGGAAGCTGAGTGTCGACTCGGCGATGATCGAGGAGGCCACGGCCAGACTCATCGCGACGGCGATCACGCCCGCGAGGTTCGGAAGCAGGTGCGAGATGACGATGCGCGGGCCCGACGCGCCGATGCCCCTGGCCGCGTCGATGAAGTCCTTCTCCCGCAGCGAGAGCACCTGCGCGCGGACGACGCGGGCGATGTACGTCCACCCCAGCGCCGTGAGCGCGAACACGATCGTCGTGGGTGACGGCCCGAGCCCCTGCAGGATCACGGCGAGCAGCGCGATCGCCGGGACGATCAGGAACAGGTCGGTGATGCGCATGAGCAGTTCGCCGATCCAGCCGCCGACGTAGCCGGCGATCGCCCCGACCGCCGTGCCGACGAGCGTGGCGAGCAACGCCACCGCCAGCCCGATCGCGAGGGACACCTGACCGGCGAAGAGGATCTCGCTGAAGTAGTCGCGCCCGAGCTCGTCGGTTCCGAGCCAGTGCTCCGCCGACGGCGGCGTGGGTCCGAGGAGCAGGTCCTGCTGTCCCTGCGCATACGGCGCGATCAGACCGGCGCCGAAGCACGCGATCACCAGGACCACGAGGACCACCAGGCTCACGACGCCCAGTCGGTGCCGCAGGAAGCCCTTCAGCAGCTGGCGGGTGGGAGCCTTCTGCGGGTCCTGCTCGGTGAGCAGCTCCTCGCTCCCGGCGATGCCTGCACCACTCATGACAGCCTCACTCTCGGGTCGAGCACCGCGTAGGCGATGTCGGCGATCAGGTTGCTGAGGACCACCGCGACCGCGACCACGAGCATCCACGGCAGCAGCACGAACACGTCACCGGCGACCAGGGACTGCAGGAACAGCCGCCCCATGCCGGGGATCGCGAAGATCTGCTCGGTCACGACGAGTCCGCCGATCAGGATCGCGGCATCCAGCGCCACGACCGTCACGAACGGCGCGAGGGAGTTGCGCACCGCATGCCGCCAGATGACCTGTCGTCGCGGGACGCCCTTAGCCCGTGCGGTGCGCACGTAGTCGCTCGACAGCGCATCGAGCATGGCCGCGCGCCCGAACCGGCTCCACGACGCGACGAGCGCGATCATCAGCGCGGCGACCGGCAGCACCAGATGGCGGATGTAGTCGAGCGCTCCGGTCTGCCCCGGGGAGTGCAACCCGATGAAGAACAGGGGCGGCTCGCTGAGCCCGAACTGCTCCTTCGGCCACACCGCGAAGGTCTGGATGAGGATCAGCCCGAACCAGAACGCCGGCATCGCGATACCGATGTACGAGGCTCCGGTGAGCAGGTTGTCGCCGAGCGAGTACTGTCGCACGGCCGAATAGACGCTCACGCCTCCGGCGATCAGCACGGCCACGACGAGCCCCCAGAACGCGAGCTGGAGCGTCGGCCACAACGCTTCGCCGATCAAGGGCAGCACGGGAGTGCCGGTGCGGGTGCTCACCCCCCAGTCGCCCGTCACCATCGCACGCAGCCAGAGGAAGTACTGCTCGGGGATGGAACGGTCGAGCCCCAACCGCTCGATCTCCCGGGCGATCGCCGTCGGATCCTGCGCCTGCCGGAGCTTCGCGAGCGGATCGAACGTCGAGCGCACGGCCCAGAACAGGATGAACGAGGCGACGAGGATCACCGGCACCGAGTACAGCACTCGCCGTGTGATGAAGGTGATCACGTCGTCGCCCCGTCCCTGTCCTGGCTCTCGAACCCGGTCGGCGTCAGCCGGCCAGACCCCATTCGGCGAGGTTCCAGAACGGACCCTCGACCGGGTTGATCTGCAGGGGGCCGCCGACCGTCTCGCTCCACAGCAGCACGTTCGGCACCGTGTCCAGCGGCAGCGACGGCACGTTCTCCGCGATCAACGCGTCCCCCTCGTGCGACGCCGCGATGCGGGCATCCGTGTCGATCTCGCTGTCGACCTGGCCGAGCAGGTCGTCGAGACCCGGGATGTCGACGCGGTAGAAGTTGATGCCGGAGTAGCCGTTCGCCTCACTCGGGATGTTGACCGAGGAGAACGTCGAGCTGAGCGTGGGGTCCGGGAACGTGTCCACGAGAGCCCACAGGCCGGCCTGGAAGTCGCCCTGCGGCGCGGTCGTGCCGAACAGGTCGGCGGGCGTCACCTGATCGATCGTCATCTCGAAGCCGGCGTCGGCGAGCTGCGACTGCAGCACCTGCACGGTGAGGTCGCGGCGCTTGTTGCCGGCGAGGGTCTTGACCGCGAAGGTGGCCGTCTCGCCGTCCTTCGCCCACACGTCGTCGGAGTTCTTCGACCAGCCGTCGCCTTCCATCAGCTCGTCGACCTTGTCGAGGTCGAGCGTGTACCGCGAGAAGTCGTCGGCGGCGAACGGCGCGACCATCGGGGAGTTGAAGCTCTGCTGGGCTTCCTCGATGCCGAGGCTTCCGAACAGGCGCTTCACGATCGCGTCGCGGTCGATCGAGTACGCGAGCGCCTGACGCACCGCGACCGAGTCGAAGGGGGCGGCGGCGTTGTTCAGCCAGATCGCCTCGAGGTTGCCGCTGCGCGCATCGACCTGGGACCGGATGCCGGGCAGACCCGCCTCGATCTGGGTGAGCGCGTCGAGCTGCGGCGAGGGGTAGAGCGCGCTGACCTGACCGCTCTTGAGTGCCTGGAACGCCGCGGTGGTGTCGGGCAGGAACAGGAAGGTCACCCTGTCGAGGTGCGGCTTCTCACCCCAGTAGTTCTCGTTCGGCACGAGGGTGACCGAGGTGCCGCGGGTCCACTTCTCGATCTTCCAGGGGCCGCCGCTGAAGTCGTAGCCGTCGGTCATGAGCGCGGCGCGGTCCTGCCCTTCGAGCAGGTGCGACGGCATGATGCCGTAGACGCTGAACAGTGTGCGCCATCCGGCATACGCGGAGTCGAGCGTGACGACCGCGGTCTGCGGATCGCTCGTGTCGACGGCGGTGATGCGGTCGTAGCCGGTCTTGTCGAAGATGTCGTCGCCGTCACGGATCTGCAGCGCGGTGTAGGCGAAGTCTGCCGAGGTGATGGGCTCGCCGTCCGACCACACCGCTTCGGGGTTGATCGAGTAGGTGATGGTCTGCGTGCCGTCGGCAGCGACCTCGGCCACCGGCTCCTCGGTGACGAGGTCGGAGGGGACGGGCACCCATTCCTCATCGACCTGGCGGGTGTGGAAGACGGCGGGCATGGTCGGCACCTGCATGACGTAGGTGCCCCAGATCGACCCGGCGCACGTAGCGATCCAGTCGGTGCAGTCGGGCTCCTGCTCGGCGCCGATCACGAGCTCGCCACCGTCGACGACGGCGACCTCGCTGGGTTCGGGCGTCGCGGACGACGGTGCGCAGGCGGCGAGGGAACCGACCAGCGCGGTGACGGTCAGCGCGGCGATGAGCACGCGGCGGGATGCGGGTACAGCGGTGCGAAGCGGTGATTTCGACATGGACGGATCTCCAGTGATCGTGCGACTGAGGGACAGTGCGAACGTGCTGTCGTGCGGGTGTTGGTCCGACTCTAGGACTGACCGGAAAAGATAGCAAGCCTTTTAGTCAATGTTCGTGACTAGTGGCGAGATTCGTTATCCCAACGCTCGCCGGCGAGGGTCCGCAGGGCGAGTTCGTGCATGCGACGCTGGTCGTGCGCGGCACCCTTCAGACCCGTGGGCTCATGCCCGCCCTCGAAGATCTCGAGCACGGCGTCACCGCCGCGGGCGCGCAGGCGATCGACGTAGCCCTGCACTCCGATGACCGGGGTGCGGGTGTCGACGGAGCCCTGATTGACCCAGACGGATGCCGTGACGTCGTCGAGGTAGGTGATGGCCGAGAAGCGTTCGACGAGCTCGGGCGGGACCCACGAACTCCACACCGTGCGCACCGCGGGGTTCATGGCCTCGATCGTCACCGACCAGTCGGCGACCGCCACGTGGGCGAAGCCACCGGCGAACAGCTCGGGGAGACGTCCGACACTGAGCAGCGTCATGTGCCCGCCGTAGGACGCCCCGGTGATGAACGTGGACGCCGGATCCGCGAGGCCCTGTGCGCGCAGCCAGGCGATCGCCGCCGCGACATCCTCGATCTCCCGGTCGCCCCCGGCGTTCCAGAAACCTTCTCGGAACGCACGCCCGAACGTCACAGAGCCGCGGTAGTTGAGCGACGCGTAAGCGAAGCCGGCATCCATCCAGGCTTGCGCGGACGGGTTGTAGTGATCGACGGCGACCAGGTTGGGGCCGCCGTGGATCTCGAGCACGGTGCCGATCGGTGCGCGCCCCGCAGGACGCCCCGACCACAGCTGCACCGCGGTACCGTCGGCGCTCGTGACGAGGGTCGAGGTCAACGGTTGCCCGGGGGGAACCTCCGCGGGTGCGATGAGCGTCACCTCACGCCCGTCCGCGGTGACCTCGGTCACCCGCAGCGGCACGTCCCAGCTCGAGCGCAGCGCTCGTACCGCTCCCCGAGGCGCGTAGTACGACGTCCAGTAGTACGGATGCAGGCTCGCGACGTCCGGCTCCGCGAAACTCCCTCCTTCGAGCATGGTCCGTGCCGTGCCGTCGGCTTCGTCGAGCTCCAGCAGCCGATGGATGCCGCCGTCGACGTGCAGAGCGAGCACCCGCCCGGCAGCGGCGTTCCAGTCGAGGGCGATCACCTCTCCGGCGAGGTGGGGCAGGTCGAAGTCGTGCCGCTGGCCCGTGCGGACATGCCAGATGGCCGGACGCGAGAAACCGCTGCGCTCGGTGTTGAGGAGCAGGCGTTCATCCCCGGGCTCCGAGGAGAAGCCGACGGCACGGACCGGCCCGGCCGGCAGGTCGTCGAGCGTGGCGACGGGCGTGCCGCTCACGGCGTCGACCACCGTGATCAGCGGACGACGGATACCGGGGTTGTGGGCGGTCGTGTCGATCGAGACCAGCGAGGCGTCGGCCGACGGCAGACCGAACCAGGCCTCGACGGGGTGGGAGTAGACGACCTTCGGCTCACCCCACGGAGCCGCCGGGATCACCAGCACGTGGAAGCCGTCTTCATCGACGACGGTGGCCACCAGGGCGGAGCCGTCGTACGACATCGTGAGGCCGCGCAGGACGTAGGGCTCGCGGCCGGGGGTCAGTGCGACGCGCTCACGACCGTCGAGCGAGGTGGCGACGAGGGTCCCGACCTCGGAGCCGCCGCCGTCGTCGAGGTCGACGATCCACCGTCCGTCGTTCGTGACGATCGCGCCCGTGCTGACTTCGAAGGGCAACGGCTCCCCCGGGGCGTCGGGTGCATGCCAGAGGCGTCCGCGAGCACCGTCCGGATGATTCTCGATGACCAGGGCGAGGTCTTCCGCGCCCGAGGCGGGGCGCACGGTCATGAGGTACGGCACGGCGAAGCGCTCCTCGACCGCATCCGTCGTCGGCTCTTCCGGGCTCTGCAGCATCCTTGCTCCTTCTCACCTGGTCAATGACGTTGACTATAACACTGGCTAGTCGCTACGGATAGTGTCCCGCCACCTTGTCGATGCCACTGACAGACACCGTGACGACGGTGGGGTACCGTGATCTCTGCGTGACCGATACGCGACGACGAACGGAGTGCCCCGATGGCGACACGGAAGGCCGCGGAACCGGCGAAGACGCCGACTCGCGCCACGAGCTCGACCACCCGCCCACGCCGCGCCCGCGATTCCCTGAGCCGCGACATCATCGTCGCGGCCGCCGACCGGGTGGTCGAACGGGAGGGGCTCGACCGGCTCACCTTCCAGGCGATCGGCGAGGAGCTCGGCGCCCACCCGACCTCGATCTACCGGCACTTCCGCGATAAGGACGAGCTGCTCCTCGCCCTGATCGACACCCTCCGCGCCCGCTCCTACAGCGGCGGCCTGGTGGCGACCGACGACTGGCTCGACGACCTGCGACGGCAGGCGCACCTGATCCACGACCACTACATGCGCTACCCGGAGTTCGCGTTGCAGATGGCGCTGCGCCGCCCGACCGACTTCTCGTCGATGGAGTTCTCGATCGGGGCTCTCCGCCGCGGCGGGTACGACCGTGAGCAGGCTGCGCTGTACGCCCGCGCGCTCGGGCAGCTGATCCGCTCAGCGTCCAGCATCCAGGCCGCCCTGACCGCTCTTCCCGCCGATGTCCAGGACTCCGACGAGCTCACCTGGCAGATGGACTTCCGCCGGCTCGACCCGGAAGAGTTCCCCGCGATCACCTGGGCCGGAGACACCCTTCCCGCCGTGCGCGATCCGCGTGCCTGGGAGACCGCCCTCGACCTGCTGCTGGAGAGCATCGAACGGCACGCTCCCGGGACCTGACACCCGAGCCCGTGTGCGCGCCTGGAGGGACACACGCCCTGAAGGAGAACACACGCCCTGAAGGGACACGCGCCCTGAAGGAGAACACGCATCCTGAAGGAGAACACACGTCCCGAAGGAGAAAACACGTCCCGAAGGAGAAAACACGTCCCGAAGGAGCGTTCTGGGCTAGGAATCCTTCAGAGCGAGAGATCTCCTTCAGGATGAGAGAGCCCTTCGGCGCGAGCAGTCTCCTTCAGAACGAGAAATCTCCTTCAGGGTGAGAGATCTCCTTCAGGATGCAGGGGTGCGAGCGGATGACAGCTCGTCGAGCATGCCAGCGAGCAGGTCGATCCGCTCGATCATGGAGTCGATCGAGACCCACTCGTGGTCGGCGTGCGCCCCGGCACCGCGGGGTCCGAGACCATCGAGGGTGCGAGCACCGACGGCTGCCGTGAAGTTGCCGTCCGAAGCACCGCCGGCCGACACCGCCTCGACCTCCGGATGACCGAGCCGTTCGGCGACGAGCCGCGCGCAGGCCAGCAGGTCGACCGATGAACGCTCCTCCATCGGCGGACGGTTGATCCCGCCGATGACCTCGACTCCCACTCCCTCGGTATGCGGGTCGAGGCCCTGCATCGCGGCATCCACCCGCTCCAGCTCGTCGAGCGTCCAGGCCCGGACGTCGACGCGTACCTCCGCGTGCTCCGGGATGACGTTCGTCGCGGTTCCCGCGTGGGCGACCGTGGGGCTGACCGTGGTGCCGCGCTCCTCGTCGGCGAGCTCGGGCAGCGCGAGCACGTGGTGCGCCAGCTCGATGAGGGCACTGCGCCCCTTCCACGGCTCGAGTCCGGCATGTGCCGCGCGCCCGGTGAGCGCGACGCGGTAGATGCTTCCACCGCGGCGGGCGACCTTCAGCGCCCCGTCGAGGCTCGGCTCCAGCACCAGCACAGTGCCTGCGCGAGCGGCTTCGCGTTCGATGAGGGCGCGCGAGGTGAGCGAGCCGACCTCCTCGTCACTGGTGAGCAGCACCGCGACCTCACCGGGATGAGCGACACGTTCGAGGGCCGCGGCCATGATCACGATCCCGGCCTTCATGTCGAAGACCCCCGGGCCGGTCGCGCGGTCGCCCTCGAGCCGGAACGGCCGGTGCCGGATGGTGCCCTGGGGGAACACGGTGTCGAGGTGCCCGAGCAGCAGCACCGACGGCGCGGACCCCCCTCGCCACAGCAGATGCTCGACCCCGTCGACGCTCTCGATCTCGCCGCGCACCCCCAGCACGGGTTCGATCCAGGAGCGCACCAGAGCCTGCGCCTCGGCGAGCGCAGCGGCATCCCCGGTCGGCGTCTCGATGGACACGAGTGCGTCGAGGCGTTCGATCGCCTGGGTGCGGACGTTCATGCCGCGACCGCCTCGGCGAGGAAGACCCGGAGCGCGGCCGCCGTGGCCCGCGGCGCCTCTTCGGCGAGGTAGTGATCCGCGTCGACCGGTGCGCCGGTGACCGCAGGCGCGTAGGGAGTCCACGCCGCGCGCACATCGAAGTTGCGCCCCACGTAGCTGTGCTCTCCCCACAGCGCGAGCACGGGCACATCCACTCTGCGCCCTGCGGCGCGGTCTGCGCGGTCGTGGTCGAGGTCGATGCCCGCGGCCGCGCGGTAGTCGGCGCCGGACGCGTGGACGGTGTCGACGTCGAAACAGCGGAGGTACTCCGCGTACGCCTCGGGCAGCCGATCACCGTCATGTCGGCGACCGGTGAAGCGGCTGCGCAGCCAGGTCTCGCGGTCGGCGGAGATGAGCGCTTCGGGCAGCCCGTCAGCGCGCGCGAGGAAGAACCAGTGGAAGTAGGCGGTCGCCATCTCGCGGTCGACGTTCTCGAACATGTGCAGCGTCGGCACGATGTCGAGCACGGCCAGCGCCGTCACGGCCTCCGGATGGTCGAGCGCCATCCGATGCCCGACCCGCCCGCCCCGGTCGTGGCCCACCACGGCGAAGCGTTCGAAGCCGAGCGTCCGCATCGCGAGGACCTGATCCGCCGCCATCTCGCGCTTGGAGTAGCGCTCGCCGCGCGGCTTCGCCGAGTCGCCGTAGCCGCGCAGATCCGTCGCGACGACCGTATGTGTGGTGGAGAGCTCCGCCGCGACCTCCTCCCACATGGCCTTGGTCTCCGGATACCCATGCAGCAGCAGCACGGCGGGGCCCGATCCACGGACTTCTGCGGCGATGCCGATGCCGTCGCAGTCCAGCGTCATCGTCGTGCGGGAAGGGGTCATCATCGTCCAACTCTCCGGTTCCGGCTTTGCAAGTCAGTTGCGTTGACTATATCAATGACAAAGCCTTTGGGAACCCCTGAGCAGGAGAGAGGACGGCGACCACCGTGCGCAGTAGGCTGAACCCATCATGGAAGAGTTCATCCAGGGCTTCTGGAACTTCGCCGGCAACTACTGGTGGCTCATCTTCCCGATCATGGGAATGGCCGGCGGTGCGGCGAAGGCCTGGGAGCGCAACTCCAAGCGCCGTCACGAGCGCCGCCTGGAGACCCTTCGCATCAAAGCGCAGCTGAAGACCGCCGAGATCGAGGCGCGCGCGCTCACCCAGCAGAACAAGCGTCGAGGACCCTCCGTCGTCGACACGACGGCGTCCGTCGCCCCGAACGATCTGGTCGCGCGTCTGTTCGCCGAGCATGACGAGATCACCGCGCGCTGGCTCGACTACGAGCTGGACGTGGCGAAGCTCATCGCGTTCCCCGCCATGAGCGACGGACGCCAGCCCCTGACCGCGGCGTTCCTCCGCGCGAAGAAGACCGCGGATGCCCTGCGACCGGCGTCCGCCGATGCGAAGGTGTCGGAGCAGCAGATCACCGAGTACCTGCAGGCCGTGGGCGATTACGCCGTCGCGTTCGAGATCGCCGAGAAGGATGCCCGGCGCCTCCGCGATTCGACCTTCACGGAGCCGGAGCGCAAACGCCTCGAGCGGGCGCAGCAACTGCTCAAGGTCGCCGTCGATGAGTCCGCGACACAAGCCGAGCGCAACGTCGCCTACAAGCGGGTGCGCGAAGAGCTCGACGGACTCATCCTGCTCTCCGAAGACGCGGTGACCGTGCTCGAGAAACAGGTCGCGCGGGAACTGCCGGCACACCCCACCGCAGCTCCGGCACCGACTGCCGCCGCCGAGGCTGCACTCGCCGACGCGCCCGAACCCGAGCGGATACCGATCGCCGATCCGCTGCGTCCCGCACCGCCGCGCCCGAAACCGCGCGACGACGCATGACCCCGGACAACGTCACCGGTCCGGTCGCCCACCATGCCGAAGGACCCGTGTGGTGGTCGGGCTGGGGTGGACTCCGCTGGGTCGACGGCACTGCCGGCGACCTGCTCACCCTCCGCCGTGACGGCGTGACTCGCCAGCACCTCGACGACGAGTATCTGGCCTTCGCCCGACCCCGCGTCGGCGGCGGCTTGGTGGCGGTCGGCGCGCGCACCCTGTATCTGGCCGACGACGTCGACGGTCAAGCCCGCGCCGTCGCGACCCTGCTCGATGACCCGCGTGTGCGGATGAACGACGGGTGCTGCGACCCGCGCGGCCGTCTGATCGCCGGTTCGATGGCCTACGACGCGACGCCGGATGCCGGGGTCGTGCTGCGACTCGACGCCGACCTCGCGATCTCGACCGTGCTGGCGCACACGACCGTGTCGAACGGCGTCGGCTTCTCGCCCGACGGTCGTCGCGTCTACTACGTCGACACCATGACCCACCGCATCGACGTGTTCGACGTCGTCGAGGGCGAGCTTCGCGGCCGGCGCACCTTCGCGACCATCCCCGAGGAGCAGGGCCTGCCGGACGGCCTGACGGTCGCCGCCGACGGCAGCGTCTGGGTCGCACTCTGGGGCGGCAGCGCGGTGCACGGCTACGACGCATCCGGAGCCCTGGTGGAGACGATCGCCCTCCCCGTCCCGCAGGTCTCGGCGTGCACGTTCGGCGGCGACGACCTCGGCACGCTCTACATCACGACATCGGCGCAGGGGCTCTCGGCAGACCACGGCACCGACGCAGGATCGGTGTACGCCGCGCGCCCGGGGGTGCACGGCGTCTCCGTCACACCGTTCGCCGGCTGAGCCGTCTGTCCGTGCGGGTGCCCGAGACGCCCGACGGCCTCTGATCGGGACACGGTGCACTCAGCAAAAGGAACCGTGCCCCGGCCAGAGACCGCCGGGTGAGAGCCTGACGTCAGCCCAGGTGCGCCCGCTCGGTGCGCTGGCGCTGACGTCCGAGACCATCGATCTCGATCGTCATCTCATCGCCGTCTTGCAGATAGGGGAAGCGCCCGGACAGCGCGACGCCCTCCGGGGTGCCAGTGTTGATCACATCCCCCGGTTCGAGCACCAGATACTGACTCAGCTCGTGCACGATCTGCAGCACCGGGAAGATCATGTCCGCCGTCGACGAGTCCTGACGCGGTTCGCCGTTCACGAACGACCGCAGTCGCAGCGCCTGCGGGTCGACCTCGTCCGCCGGCACCAGCGCGGGCCCGAGCGGATTGAATGTCTCGGAGCACTTGCCCTTCGACCACTGCCCGCCCGACACCTCGAGCTGGTACGCCCGCTCCGAGACATCGTTCGAGATCGTGTATCCGGCGATGACCTCGCGCGCAGCATCCGGCGACGGCAGGTATCGGGCCGTCCTGCCGATCACGACCGCCAGTTCGACCTCCCAGTCGACCTTCTCGGCGCCGGGCGGCAGCAACACGACGTCGTCCGGGCCGACGACCGTGTTCGGGTGCTTGAAGAAGATCACCGGATGCTCGGGCGGCAGCGATCCGGACTCCGCCGCATGCGCGGCATAGTTCTGGCCGATGCACACCACCGCGGTCGGACGGGCGACCGGAGCGCCGATGCGCAGCCCCTCCACCGTGACCGCTGCCAGCTCGTCGCGGACCAGGGCCTCACGCACGCGGGCGATGCCGTCGGCTGCGAGGAAGTCGCCGTCGATGTCGGGTGTCAGTGGCGTGAGGTCGTAGACGACCCCCGCCTCACGGACGTAGGGACGTTCTTGGCCGATCGGGCCGAGTCGCAGGAGCTCCACAGTGGTCCTTCGGTCAGCGCACGGCGGTGTAGGTCGGGTTGACGATCGGCACCGACTCGCCGGCCAGGTATCGAGTGATGTTCTCGGCCGCGTGCACGGGCAGATCATCGAGTGCCTCGGGCGAGAACCACGCGGCGTGCGGCGTGAGCAGCACCTCATCGAGGTCGCGGAGCGGGGAGTCGGCGGCGAGCGGTTCGCCCGCGAACACGTCGAGGGCCGCGGCACCCAGATGCCTGGCGCGCAGGGAGGCCGCAAGCGCCTCGTCGTCGATGAGCGGGCCGCGGCACGTGTTCACCACGACGGCCCCCTTCTTCATGGTCGCGATCGCGGCGGCATCTATCAGGTGTCGGGTGTCGTCGGTGAGCGGCACGTGCAGCGTGAGGAGGTCGGCCTGTGCCACCGCATCCGGAATCGCGACGAGCTCGCACCCGGCCTCACGCACCGCGTCGGCGGAGGCGTAGGGGTCGGCGACGAGCACCCGGAAGCCCAGGGCGCGGCACCCGCGGGCGACGATCGAACCAATGCGACCGAAGCCGAGCACCGAAACCGTGGTGGTGGAGGGCCGCACGGCGAGCGGGCGGGCATCGACAGCCTTCCACGTGCCGGCCCGCACGGCGCGGTCGTAGGCGGGGAGGCCGCGCGCCTGCGTCATGATCATGGCGATCGTATGCGCGGCGACCTCTTCGATGCAGTAGCTCGGAGTGTTCGCGACGGCGATGCCGCGAGCGGTCGCGGCCTCGACATCGACCATGTCGTAGCCGATGCCGACGCGGCTGATGATGCGGAGGTTCGGCATCCGGTCCATCACGTCGCCGGTGATCTGCGCCCACTGCACCACGAGCCCCTCGGCGTCGGCGCCGAGAGCGGCGATGTCGTCGATGCTGCCGGAGGCGGCACGCTCGGCGCGCAATCCCGCCTGCCGGAGGGTGTCTTCGATCACGGTTCCCGGGAGGTCGCAGTCGCTGACGAGGATGAAGGGCTCGGTCATGACTGCGATGCTATAGCATCTAGCAAAGGGATGTACAGCGCGATTTCCGCCATCTCCATGAGCGCAATTTTGCTATAGCATCGAACCCATGACTCGCCGCGCACTGATCACGGGGGCCAGTTCCGGCATCGGAACCGCCGCCGCTCTCGAACTCGCCCGCGAGGGCGCCGCCCTCTGGATCACCTACGCCGGACGCGAGGCCGAGGCCCTCCGCATCGCCGAGGAATGCCGCACGGCGGGCTCGCCCGAGGTGCGCGTCTCACGTCTCGACCTGCGGGACCGCACCTCGATCGACGCCCTGGTCGGAGAGGTCACGACGGCGTGGGGCTCGCTGCATGTGCTCGTCAACAACGGCGGCGTCTGCCCGTACACCCCTTACGACGACATCGACCTCGATGAATGGGACATGGTCCTCGAGACCAACGCCCGCGGCACCTTCTTCCTCACTCGCGGTGCCCTCCCGCTGCTCCGCGCCGCAGAAGGGGATCGCTCCGTGATCAACATCGCCTCGATCGCCGGACAGGTCGGAGCCCTGCAGACCGGCATCCACTACGCCGCCAGCAAGGGAGCGATCCTCGCGATCACCCGCAGCTTCGCCCGGCACCTGGCATCCGAAGGCATCCGCGTGAACGCCGTCACGCCCGGCCCGGTCGCGAGCGCGATCACCGACCAGCTGCAGGGCGCGGGACGCGAGAAGCTCGAGGCAGGCATCCCGCTCGGGGCGTTCGGACAGCCGGAAGACGTCGCCTGGATCATCGCATCGCTCGCGTCGGAGCGTGCCCGGTTCATCACCGGCGCCACCTACGACGTCAACGGAGGAGTTCGCATTGACTGACCGCCCCGCCCTCGACCGCTCTGCCCTCGACACCGTCCAGGCTCAACTCGATGCGTTCAACGCGCACGCCCTGGATGCGTTCGTCGCGACCTACGCCGAGGATGCCGTGATCACCGGCGTCGCCACCGAGCCCGTGGTCGGCTCCGCCGCGATCCGTGCCTTCTACGAGCCGCGCCTGCAGAACCCCGAGCTGTCGTGCGTGATCGAGACCAGCGTGCTGTTCGGGACGCGGTGGGTCGTCGCGCAGGAGCAGGTCATCAACGCAGGGGTCGCCACGGAGACCATCGCGACCTTCGACGTGGTCGGCGGCGTGATCGCCCGGGCGTCGATGCTCAAGGCCTGAGCCCGCTGCGCTCGCACGCGTCGCATCCTGCGCAGGAGACGCACGTTGCGAAGGAGACGCACGTTGCGAAGGAGAACTCTCGCTACGAAGGCCCCTCTCGCCAGAACGCACCTTCCTCCCGTGAGTTCCCCTTCGCAACGCGTGCGGGCTCCGTCGCGGCGCAGGCCCCGGTACGGCTCACTCGTGCTCGGGGAGGACCGGCGAGGACCATCCGGGGTCACGACCGAGTTGCGCCGCCCGGGAGACGGAGGTCCCACCGAAGCGGTCGCGCAGGGTGTCCAGCACGGTGTCGAGGCGCGCCTCATCGCCCCAGTCGATCGGCAGCTCGGGCTGCACACGGTCGGCGCGATCGAGCTGCGACAGCGAGATGCCGATCAGGGTGATGCCGCGGTCGGCGATCTCGGCCTGCGCTGCGGCGAGCAGTGTGCGCGCGACGGTCAGCAGCACGGCGGTGCGGTCGGTCGGTGCGCGGAGCGAGCGGGAGCGCGTGGCTTTCGAGAAGTCTCCGAAGCGCAGGCGCAGCACGACGGTGCGGCAGACGCGGTCGCCGTCACGCAGGCGCCGAGCGAGCCGGTCGACGATCTGCGTGAGGATGAGGTCGAGTTCCTCGGCAGCGCGGGGACGGCTGCCGAGAGCGCGCTGCGAGCCGATCGACCCCCGGCGGCGCGTGGTGTCGACAGGGCGCGGATCCCGCAGACGAGCGAGCGCGTGCACGTGCGCGCCCGTGGCCTTGCCCAGCATCCGCTCGGCGGTCGCCGCCTCGAGCTCGGCGAGCTCTCCGACGGTGCGGATGCCGTAGCGGCGCAGCTTCTCGGCCGTCACCGCCCCGACGCCCCATAGCCGCTCGACCGGAAGGGGGAGCAGGAACTCCTCCTCGCGCTCGGGCTCCACGACGAGCAGGCCGTCGGGTTTGCTCACGGCGCTGGCGACCTTGGCGAGGAACTTGGTGCGCGCGACCCCGACCGAGATGGCGAGTCCCGCCTCCGTTCGCACGCGTTCGCGCAACCGTGCCGCGATCTGCTCGGGGCTGCCGGCGATGCGCCTCAGGCCTCCGACCTCGAGGAACGCCTCATCGATCGAGAGTCCCTCGACAAGCGGTGTGGTGTCGCGGAAGATCGTGAACACCTGCTTGCTGGCGGCGGAGTACGCCTCCATGCGCGGCGGGACCACGACCGCATCCGGGCAGAGCTCCCGCGCCTTTCGCCCGCCCATGGCGGTGCGCACTCCGCGCGCCTTCGCCTCGTAGCTCGCGGCCAGCACGACACCGCCGCCCACGATGACCGGCCGACCGCGTAGTTCCGGCGCATCACGCTGTTCGACCGACGCGTAGAACGCATCGAGGTCGGCGTGCAGCACCGTGGCTGCCCCATGCATCCCGTTCTCCCGTCGACGTGCGGATCGTCGCACGGACCGGGGACACCAGTGGTGGCATCGGGAGTGGCGACGCGGTGTCGGTGCTCACGGATACTGTCGGCGCGTGCCGGAACCGGTGAAGCAATGGTGGGCGCGACGGCAGTTCTCCCGCAGTCGCGCCGTTCCGTACGACGTGGGCACCTACCGTGCCGGATGGGCGGCGTATCCGGAACTGATCCGGCAGTACCACCCGGAGCTCAACCACGGCATCGTCCTGTCACAGATCCCCCTGGCGGCCGATGTGCTCCTCTGTTGGGAGTGCGCGGTCGGGCATCGGTTCGCCGCCACACCCACCGAGCAGCGCGAGCGTCCGGGACCGGCGCGGCGCCGCTCTGCGTGGTGCCCGGAGTGCTCCGCGCTCGCTCGCCCGCAGCCGGTCGTGCTCGGCGAGGCACGCGCCCTCCCGCGCCGACCTCCTCGTCCCGCGCCCGCGCTCTGCACGAAGACCCCCGACCTGCCCGCGGGGACCGCGTTCGTGAGCGAGTGCGCGCCGCGCCCCGCATCCGCCGCGGAGGGACGCCTGCGTGCGGGTCTCGACGCACTGATCGAGTTCGACGCGCCGGTGAACGCGGTGAAGGTGTCCCGCCCCTTCTTCCGTCACACCGAGGTGTGGCCCGACATCGTGTTCCCGGAGTTGCGCGTCGCGCTCGAGTACGACACCGTCGGCCGCCACGGTCTGGAGCACGTCGGCAAGAGACAGGATGCGGATCTGCGCAAGGACAGAGCCCTCCGCGCCGCGGGCTGGGAGGTCGTCCGCATCCGCACCGGGAAGCTCGAGCCCCTGGGTCCCCACGACCTCGTGCTGTCTTCGGTGAGCGCGAAGAGCCTCGCGCGCATCATCGACGAGCTGCGGGTCATCCGCGGGGCCTTGCTCGTGGACGCGTACCTCCGTTGAAAGGCGCCTGCGGGTCTTCCGTCAGTCCTCGAAGCGCGCGCGCAGGGCCGGGTCGATCGCGATGTCGCCGAAGGATGCGGTCCACGCCCCGTCGACCGCGATCGACTGGCCCGAGAGATACGGCGCCTCGCCCGAAAGGAGGAACGCGGTGACCGCGGCGACCTCCTCGGCTCGGGCGATGCGGCCCATGGGCGGCCCTTCCGCGAGCGCACGCTCTTCGGCGGCGGGGTCTGCCGCGCGCGCGATCTGCGCTTCGAGGTGCGGGGTGCGCACACCCCCGGGTGCGACCGTGTTGGCACGGATGCCGAGTGCGCCGTACGACACGGCCACGCTGCGGGTGAGAGCGTCGATGCCGCCCTTCGTGAACTCGTAGGCGGCGTGGTCGGTGAAGCTGGAGCGTCCGTGGATCGAACCGATGTTGACGATCGCGCCCGCGAGCCCCTGGTCGACGAAGGCCGACACCGCGGTCGCACAGCCCCAGATGTAGCCGAAGCCGTTGATGCCGAGGATCTCACGCACGGTGTCTTCATCGAGGTCGTGCAGCGCCGTGCGCTTCGTGATGCCGGCGTTGTTGACCCACCCGGCGAGTGGCGCCCGCGCCAGGGCGGCAGCGGCGGCGCGCTCGTGCGCGGCCCGGTCGGCCGCGTCGCCGAGGACGACCTCGGCCACGACCCCGTCTTCGACCGTGCCGGATCCCGACGAACGCTCGAGCCCGACCACGATCCACCCATCGGCGGTGAGGCGCTCGGCGACGGCCCGACCGATGCCCTTGCCGCTGCCGGTGACCACGACGCTGCGCGGGGAGTCTGTCATCTCAGTCCCTCTCGAATCGGAAGACGGCGGGATCCAGGTCGAAGCCGAGGCCCACGGCATCCGTCGGCCGCACCCGGCCCTCGAACGAGGGTCCGCCGATGATGAACGACGGCGCCGGGTCGTAGGGGTTGACCCCGCGCGCGAACGTCTCGACCCCGATGCCCAGGTGCGCGGTGACCTCAGGATAGACGTGCCCCGAGACCGGGACACCGCGGCCGGCCGCCCACGCGATCATCTCGCGCGCCGGGGTCACCCCGCCGATCGCGACGACGTCGAGCCGCAGCACGTCGACCGCGCCCTCTTCGACGAGAGCACGGAGCACGGCAGGATCGGTGACCTCGTCGCCCACCGAGACCGGGAGCCCCGATTCCCGGCGGATCCGCGCACACCCCGCGGCGTCTTCGGGGAGCAGCGGGTCCTCGAGCCAGGCGAGCTGCGGGTCGCCCCACTGCGCGATCTCGGCGAGCGCGGCATCGGGATCCGGCCATCCGAAACCGACGTCGACGACCAGTCCGGTGGCGGCGGGGAGCTCGGCGGTGAGCGTCGCGATGAGCTCGCGCATGTACGCGGGATCGGGCGATCGCGAGATCTTCACGTTCGTCCAGCCGTCGGCCTGAGCGAGCACCTCGTCGGCGACCTCGCGGGGACTCCGCGTCGGTGACGGGTAGGCCGCGACCAGCATCGAATCGCGCGGAGCGTCACCCGTGCCGAGCAGGGACCACAGGGGGACTCCCGCACGCTGGGCAGCGATGTCCCACAGCGCGATGTCGACGAGTCCGATGGCACGCCGCACCAGACCCACCCGGCCGACGATGGCACTGCCGCGCAGCATCCGCTCCCAGGTCGAGGCCGGGTCATCGGCGTCCGCACCGACCGCATGGGCGGCCACGAGGCGGTCGACGATCTCGGCCATCGGCGCTTCTCGCGAGAGGCAGTAGGCGACGCCGGTCGTGCCGTCGGCGTCGGTCGCCCGCACGGCGCTGTACTCCCTGCGTGTCACGGTCATCGCGCCCAACTGCAGCGGGGCCGGGAGCGACAGCACGGCCGTGGCCGTGTCGATGCGGGCGATGGTCGTCATGCGGGCTTCTTCGCGAGCGGGACGCCGTAGTCGACCATGAAGCCGCCGTCGACGTAGAGGGTCTGGCCGTTCATGTAGCGCGACTGGTCGGAGACGAGGAAGCTGACCGCCGCGGCGATCTCGCTCGCCTCGGCCAGGCGCTTCGCCGGGATGCGCGACAGGATCGTGTCGAGGCTGAGCGTGCCCGCCTCGACACCCTGGCGGAAGACGCCGGTGTCGACGTAGCCGGGGGCGACCGCGTTGACCCGCACCCCGCGCGAGGCCCACTCAGCTCCGGCGGTCGAGGTCAGGCCGATCACCGCGGCCTTGGTCGTGGCGTAGGGGGCGCGGCCGGCGGAGCCGCGAGAGGAGATGGAGGAGATGTTGACGATGCGGCCTTCGCCGCGCTCCAGCATCCGCTTGCCGGCCGCCTGCAACGCCGAGAAGACCCCGTGCAGGTTGACGTCGACCACGGCGGCCCACTCGTCCCAGCTGAGATCCTCGATGCCCCGATGGCGCTGGATGCCCGCGTTGTTGACGAGCACCTCGATCGGCCCGAGCTCGGCCTCGATCTCGCCGAACACCCGGTCGACGCCGGCGTGGTCGGTCACGTCGAGCTCGCGCCAGAGGATGCCGGCGGGGTTCTCGCCCGCGGTGAGGCCGGGCACGCGGTCGGCGGCGACGACGACGTAGCCGTCGGCGGCGAGGCGCTGGCCGATCTCCCAGCCGATGCCGGCGGATCCTCCGGTGACGATGGCGACGGAGCCGACAGGGATGGGGGCGGTCATGGCTCTCCTCTGGGGTTCACGATTTGCTATAGCAAGTGTAGTCGACGCTGCGGTCAGCGGTCGAGCAGATCGGCCACGACCGCGACGGCGTGCTCCTCGAGCGCGTCGAGCGCGCCGGGTGCGAGCGGCGTCTGCCAGGCCTGGTACGCGCCCCGCTCGTAGGCATCCCGGGTCGGCAGATACACGAAGCCGGGCCCGTTCGTGAGGTTCATCAGCACGATCGGCGTCTCCGGGAAGCGTGCGCGCAGCGTGGTCTGCAGACGCGAGTACGCCTCGCCCGGATGCCCGACGATCACGGCATCGCCGAGGCGCCAGGCCCAGACCGGGTGCTGCACGGTCGGCCCCTCGATGTATCCGTCGCGCAGGTTGCGGGCACGGCCGAGACGCTCCTCGCGAGATCGCGGGTCGATGTCCTTCCACTCCTCGGCGAGCTCATCGAGCGTCGGCAGCTCTCTCAGCGGCAGCTCCACCGACGTCATCGATCCCGCCGCATCCTCCCCGCCGGCGACCGCACGCCCGGTCCAGATCGCGAGGGGTGCCCCCGACTCCACGATCCCGTCGAGGGTCAGCTCCTCGCCCGGAGCCGGGAGGGCGTCGAGAGCGGCGAGCACCGCGTGGCCGAGCGAGCGTCCGTGCCTGTCGGCGACCGTGACATCGCCGGTGTACTGCTCGCGCGGGGCCAGCTCACCCGAGGCTCCCTGCACGAAAAGGCACGGCGCATCCGTGGCGGACTCGACGATCTCGCGCATCGCTCCGACGTAGTCCGGTGAGACCTCGCGATTCTGCCACGCGAGCGTCGTCGGGTGGCACGCGTAGTTGACGAGCGTGCCCCGGACGACACCTTCGACGCTGAGCCGACCGATCATCACGGTGTCGTCGGCCTCGCCCGCGGGGTTGTACCCCACCAGTGGTCGGCCGTCCACGTCGAGCTCCCGGTCGGCGGCGAGCGTGCAGCGCCCCGTGGTCCACTCGATGAGTCCGGGAACGGCGCCGTCGAGCGCCTCACGGCCGGCGGCGATGCCCGCGGCGGCGAGCGCCTCGAGGTACCCCGGGATCAGCTCTCCGCCCGGCAGATGCGCGTCGGCCGCACAGAGCACCGCGCCGGCGTGCGTGTGCGAGAGCGAGAGCATCAGCTGATCGGGCTCGAGTCCGAGACCCGACAGGATCGCCCCGCGCACTGCCTGCTCGTCGGCGACACGGCGCCACCACGTGCCGTCGACCGCCAGCAGCAGCCGCGGCCGGTCGTTGGACGAGATCACGGCGAGCGCGGTGAGCTCGAAAGGACGGTGCGCCCCCTCGGAGCGCTCCCAATCGGCGGGACCCCAGTTCTTCGCACGGATGCCGGTGGGCGGGGTGATGTCGCGTCGGGCGACACCGAGGCGCGCCTGTGTGCGGGGAATGCGGATGCGATCTCCGATCGCGGCCCCGGTCATCATGCGCCTCGTCCCGAGCCGACCGGCACCACGCCGGTCGTCATCCCCTGAGCCTGCCAGAGCGCCGCGGCCTCGGCACGGCGCCGACGCTCCAGCACCGGGTCGGCCACCGGGATCGCAGCCATGAGCCCGCGCGTGTACTCGTGCTGAGGGTTCGCGAACAGGGCGTCGCGGGCGCCGATCTCGACGATCCGCCCCTGCTTCATCACGGCCACCGTCGACGACATGTACCGGATGACGGCGAGGTCGTGGCTGATGAAGAGGTAGGTCAGGCCCAGCTCCGCCTGTAGGTCGCGCAGCAGGTTGAGCACCTGCGCCTGGATCGACACGTCGAGCGCCGACACCGACTCGTCGAGCACCAGGAACTCGGGTTCGAGCACGAGCGATCGCGCGATCGACACGCGCTGACACTGTCCGCCCGACATCGAGCGGGGGAGCCGGTGCGCGAACTCCTCGTCCAGTCGCACGCGGTGCATTGCCTCGCGGACCTTCTCGGCGCGGGTCACCCGGTTGCCGATTCCGTGCGCGAGCAGCGGCGCCTCGATGATCTGCGACACGGTCTGCCGCCGGTTCAACGCAGAGAACGGATCCTGGAAGACCATCTGCATCCGACGCCGCAGGTGCCGCAGCTCCTCGCCCCGCATCTCGTGCGGGCGATGCCCGTCGAAGACCACGGTCCCGGCATCGATCCCTCCGAGCGCGAGCACGGCCTTCGAGACCGTCGACTTGCCCGAACCGGACTCGCCCACAAGCCCCACGGTCTCGCCGCGGCGGATCTGGAACGACACGTCGTCGACCGCGGTCACCCGCCGACCCGACCCGAGCGTGAACACCTTCGACACGCCCTGCACGTCGACCAGGACATCACCCGACTCGCGGGCGCGGTCGACCGCGCTGATCGAGCCGGCTTCGACGACCGGCTCGGTGCCGCGTTCGAGCACCTCCGCGGCGGTGCGGATCGGCTCATGCAC
The DNA here is from genome assembly GCF_004337555.1 of Microbacterium sp. PI-1. Taxonomy (NCBI): domain Bacteria; kingdom Bacillati; phylum Actinomycetota; class Actinomycetes; order Micrococcales; family Microbacteriaceae; genus Microbacterium; species Microbacterium sp. PI-1. Next base: position 23,055 of record NZ_SJYZ01000013.1, read on the forward strand.
GTCGATCGTGAGATCGACCACGGCCCCGAGCAGCGCCTTCGTGTAGGGGTGCTCCGGTTCGGCGTAGAGCTTGTCGACCGGAGCCTCCTCGATCACCCGCCCGTGCCGCATGACGTGGATGCGCTCGCAGAAGCCGGCCGCGACGCCGAGGTCGTGGGTGATGAGCACGACTGCGGTCCCGTGCTCATCCGCCAGCCGGTCGAGCAGGTCGATGATGCGCGACTGCGTGGTGACGTCGAGCGCCGTGGTGGGCTCGTCGGCGATCAGCACGGCCGGCCGCGACGACATGGCCATCGCGATCATCACGCGCTGCCGCATTCCACCCGAGAACTCGTGCGGGTATTGCGCAAGGCGCTCCTCGGGGAGCGGGACGCCCACCTCGGTCAGCAGCTCGACGGCCCGGGTCCGCGCGGCCTCCTTCGAGACCCGGTCGTGCAGGCGAATCGCCTCGACGAGCTGGTGTCCGATCGTGCGCACGGGGTTGAGGGACGACATCGGGTCCTGGTAGACCATAGCGATCTCGCCGCCACGCACCCGCGTCATCTCCCGCTTGCTCAGCGTGAGCAGCTCGCGATCGCGCAGACGAATGCTGCCACCGAGCTTCGCGCCGTCGTTGAGTCGCATGATCGACAGAGCCGTGAGCGACTTGCCCGAACCGGACTCGCCGACCAGACCGATCCGCTCGCCGGGGCGCACCGTGAACCTGATGCCCTTGACCGGCATCGCGTCGCCGTAGGAGACGGTGAGATCCTGCACCTGCAGGACGGGCGTGGCATCGGTCATCGACCCTTCCCCTTCCGATCGCCGCCGAACTGATCGGCGAGCACGTTGAGCAGCCAGATGGTGACGAAGATGAACAGCGCCGGAAACAGCACGTACCCGATCGACTGGTACATCTTCTGGTAGCCCTGCTGCACGAGGGTGCCCCAGGTCGCCTCGGGCGGCGCGATGCCGAGCCCGACGAAGCTCATCGACGCCTCGAGCAGGATGGCGTTGGCGGCGTTGATGGCCGCCTGCACCACGATCGGGCCACGGGCATTGGGCAGCACCTCGGCGAACAGCAGACGGCTGTGCTTCGATCCGAAGGCGACGGCCGCGGTGAAGTAGTCCTCCTGCAGCTCGCTGAGCACCGAGGAGCGCACGAGGCGCGCGGTGGTGGGCGTGAGCAGGATGCCGATGATCACGGCCAGCTTTACCGGGTCGGCGCCGAACGCCGAGATGAACACCAGGGCGAACAGGATCTGCGGGATCGCCATGACCGTGTCGGCCAGGCGCATGAGGATCTCGTCCCAGATGCCGCGGGCGAAGGCGGCCGCCATGCCCCAGGCGATACCGAGCACCATCGCGACCAGCGTGGCGCCACCGGCGATGAAGATCGTCAGCTGTCCGCCGTAGAGCACGCGACTGAAGAGGTCGCGCCCGAGCTCGTCGGTGCCGAACACGTGCACGGCCGAGGGTCCGGCGAAGCGATCGGGGGACTGCGCCGACGGGTCGTACGGGGCGATGACCGGCGCGAGCACGCAGGCCAGCACGATGACGGCGAGGAGGGCGAGCGGGATCCACGAGGCGAGCGCGAGCCGGCGACGCGGGCGGGTCGAGCGCAGAGCGAGGGTGAGGGTGTCAGCCACGGCTGCTCCTTGCACGAAGACGCGGGTCGAGCACGCCGTAGAGGAGGTCGACGATGAGCGTGGTGAGGATGAACATCGCGGAGATCAGCAGCACGACCGACTGCAGCACGGCGTAGTCGCGCTTGAACACCGCATCGATCGCGAGGGAGCCGAGTCCGGGAACGCCGAACACGTACTCGACGATCACGACGCCGCCGAGCGTGTAGCCGACGATGAGGCCGAGCATCGTGAGCCCGGGGATGAGGGCGTTACGCAGCGCATGCCCGATCACGACCCCGCTCGCCGACTGGCCCTTGCCGCGGGCGGTGCGGATGTACGGGGCGTCGAGCACCTCGACCATCGACGCCCGCAGGAACCGCATGAGCAGGGGCGCCGCGGCGAAGGCAAGCGTGAAGGCGGGCAGGATCATCCGCACGAGGTTGTCGCCCGGATCCTCGCTGAACGGCGTGTAGCCGCGGGCAGGCAGCACTTTGAGCTGCACTGCGAAGACCACGATCAGCACGATGCCGATCAGGAACTGCGGAAGCGCCATGCCGGCGGTCGAGATCGCGGTGAGGATGCGGTCGACCACGCCGAGCGGGCGCAGCGAGGCGATCACGGCGGCGGGGGTCGCGATGAGCACGGCCAGCAGGATGCCGATCAGGGTGAGCTCGAGCGTGGCGGGGAGTCGCTGCGCGATGAGCTCGGTGACCGAGTACTGATTGAAGTACGACTGCCCGAAGTCGCCGGTGAAGACGCCGCCGATCCAGCGGAGGTACTGCTCGATGATCGGGGCGTCGAGGCCGGCCTCTTCGCGCAGGCGCTGGAGCATCTCGGCATCCACGCCCGGCGTCGAGCCGAGACGGGTGATGACGGGGTCGCCCGGCAGCAGCCGGAGGACGACGAAGACGAGAAGCGAGGTGGCGATCAGCATCGCGATGCTGATCGCCACCCGCCGAAGGATGGACAGTGCCACGTCAGCCCTTGAGCTGCGCGTTCTCGAGGTGCAGCTGCCCGCCGCCCTCGACCCAGACGCCGTCGACCTCGGTGCTGGTCGCGGTGACCACCGTGGACTGCAGCGGCACGATCAGCGGAACCTGCTGGTTGATGATCGTCTGCACCGTGCCCCACTTCTCGGCACGCGCGGCCTCGTCCGGCTCGGCGACGGCATCCGCGAACGCCTGCTGGAAATCGGGGTCGACCCAGTTGCACTCGCAGCGGCCCTCGAGGTAGAAGTTCAGCGAGTATGCGGGCTCCGGGGGCGTCGACTGGAAGTTGGGCACGATGTAGCCGGGAAAGCTCTTGCCCGCCGGGTAGAACGAGTCCACCCAGGTGCCGATGTCATTGTTGTCGATCTTGAGCGTGATGCCGATCTCCTTCAGGCTCGCCTGCAGGATCTCACCGCTGGTGTTCCACTCGGGGTACTGCCCCGCGATGCCCCACCAGGTGAGTGTGCTGCCCTCGGTGATACCCACCTCGGCGAACAGCTCCTTGGCCTTGTCGAGGTCGTAGGAGTAGTCGGTCAGGTCGCCGCCGAACCACGGGTTCACTTCGCCGAGCGCGTTGTTGGTGGGCGAGACCGTGCCCTGCCCGTAATACGCGGCCTCGAGGATGGCCTCGCGGTCGGTCGCGTAGGCGAGAGCCTGACGTGCGCGCGCGTCGTTGAACGGAGCGGACTGCGTGTCGACCTCCCACGACGGCCACTGGCTCGGGTTCTCGGGCCTGACGAGCGCGATGTCGCCGCCGCCCTCGAGGCCCGCGACGTCACCCTGCGGAACGGACCACAGCACATCGAGATCGCCCGAGCGCAGGCCCGTGACGGCAGCGGTGGATTCGGCGGCCTTGACGATCGTGATCTCGTCGAGCGCGGGGTCCTCACCGAAGTACTCGGGGTTCGGCACGAGGGTCAGGCTGTCGTCGGGCGTGAACTTGTCGACGATGTAGGGACCGGTGCCGATCGGCTCCTTGTCGATCGTGTCGAGCGCGTCGACGTCGAGCATCTTGACCCAGACGATGCCGGCGGCGAAGGTCGCGATCGGCTCGGAGAGCGTGATGACGACGGTCTTCTCGTCGGATGCGGTGACATCCGTCACCATGTCGATCTTGTTCTTCTCCTGGGTCGCGGTCTCGGGGTCCAGGTAGTAGTCGAACGATGCCACGGCATCCTCGGCGGTGAACGGGTCGCCGTTGGAGAATGTGACGCCTTCGCGGAGGGTGAAGGTCCAGGTCTTCTGGTCCTCCGAGGCCTCCCACTTCTCGGCGAGGTCGCCGACGATCTCACCGGACTCGTCGGTCTTGGTCAGGCCGTTCCAGAGCAGTGGGAACAGCACCTCCTCCCAGGCGAACGTGCGGATGGCCGGGTTGAGCTGCGGGATGCCCTGCGCCGCGGCGACGGTGAGAGTGCCACCTTCCTGCGCCTGGCCGTCGGAGTTCGACGGGGTGCTGCTGCAGCCAGCGGTGATGAGCACGGCGGTGAGCAGCGCTGCTCCGCCGAGCAATACACGACGACGCGACATGGGTGCCTCCAAGGGTCGGGTGATGCATGAGGTGAGTAAGGGTTTCGCTATAGCATGTAGCAAACGCGCCGATACGTCTAGAGCGAATCGAGCGGATGCGATCACGTTCTGGTCACGTCTCCGCGGGTCGTCATCCCGCCACTCAGGAGAAATCTGCCATAGCATCGAGCGAACGATCACGCGCCCGCTCGACGAGCTGACCGCACCGCGGATCGAGGAGGGCACCCGAATGCGCAGCGTCTCGGATCAGAACATCGCCGAACAGGTCACGGACGAGCTGCGCTCGGCCATCCACTCCGGCGAGCTCGCCCCCGGGGAGCGCCTCGTCGAGCGAAAGCTCGCCGACCGCCTCGGTGTCAGCCACATCCCGGTGCGCGAGGCCCTGACCCGCCTCGCCGAGGAGCGCCTCATCACGCGCGAGCCCCGTCGCGGCGCGCGCGTCGCCCAGTTGAGTGCGCAGGACCTCGAGGAGATCTCGAGTCTGCGCATCGTGCTCGAGCAGTTCATGGCGATCCGCGTGCAGGAACGGTGGAACGAGGACTCGGCGGCGCGGCTCGGTGCGATCATCCAGGCGATGTCGGATGCGGCTCCGGGAGACATCGACGAGGTGCTGCGCCAGGATCGCCTCTTCCACGAGACCCTCGCCGATCTCGCCGAGCACCGCTTCCTGGACGAACTGAGCGGACAGCTGCGCGGTCGCATCACGGGCTTCCTGCACGCCGCCAACGCCGCCCTCGACCCCGCCGAGCAGGAGGAGCACGTGCGCAGTCACCAGCAGATCGTCGACGCGATCGCGAGCGGCGACCCCGAGAGGGCGCAGGCCGTGATCGCCGAGCATGTGACGCGGGCGGTCCGGCGCATCACCCCGTCCGCCGAAACCGATTGACGCGCCCCGTGCCGCCGAAGACGATCGTCCTCACCGGAGCATCCGACGGGATCGGGTCCGCTGCCGCCCGCCAGCTCGCGGCGTCCTCCCACCGGCTCATCCTGGTCGGCCGGTCCGCCGAGAAGACCCGCGCCGTCGCCGAGGAGACGGACGCCACGTGGTTCACCGCCGACTTCGCGCGTCTCGACGACGTGCGAACCCTGGCCGAGAAGATCGCGGATGCCGTCGGCGATGACGGCATCGACGTGCTGGCGAACAACGCGGGCGGCATCTTCGGCGACCAGACCCCGACCGTGGACGGCTTCGAGAAGACCATGCAGGTCAACCACCTGGCACCGTTCCTGCTCACGAGCCTGCTGCTGCCGCAACTGCTGGCATCCGGGGGCGCGGTCGTCAACACCTCGAGCATCGCCCATCGCCTCTTCGGCCACCTCGATGTCGACGACCTCGACAACACCCGTCGCTTCAGCCCGAACAAGGCCTATGGCGATGCGAAGCTCGCGAACGTGCTGTTCGCCAAGAGTCTGCACACGAAGTTCCATGCCGACGGACTGAGCGCGGTCGCCTTCCACCCCGGCACGGTGCAGACGAACTTCGCATCGGACTCGTCGAGCATCATGCGGCTGCTGTACCGCACGCCGCTCAAGCACCTCATGCTCATCGGGGCGGACAAGGGCGGTGCCACTCTGCGCTGGTTCATCGAGGGAACCCCCGATGAGACCTGGTTCTCCGGCGCCTACTATGACGAGCGACAGCTCACCGCGAGGGTCAACCCCCAGGTGAACGACGCCGCCCTCGCCGAGGCTCTCTGGCAGCGCAGCGCCGCCCTGGTCACGCCCTAGCCCCCTCCCCACCTCCTTCGCGATGCACGGCTTCCCGTCGAGTGCACGGCTTCGTCGCGTCACGGAGCCGTGCACTCGCAGACATCCCGTGCACTCGCGAGGGGGTGGCCGGACTCAGACGACGAGGTTGCCCGCGTCGACCACGCGGTCGCCCTCGCCAGGGAAGGCTGCGCGGGTCACGCCCGACTCGACGTTGCCGGTGTGCAGGAGCGTGGATGCGCCGCCGAAGGCACCATCCGCCAGCTCCAGCGCTCCGCCCTCGAACCGGTTGCCGACCGCACGGTAGTGGGTCGCCCCCTTCTTGAGCGAGACGTGCGACGCCGACCCCTCGGCACGGAAAGTGCTGTCCGACAGGGCCAGGTGCAGCTCGCCGTCGCCGGTCCGGGAGATGCCGGTCCCACCCTTGATCGCGACATCCGAACCCGCGATCTCGACCGCTTGCCGCTCACCCCGCGCGGCATCGATGCGGGCGTTGCGGAGCGTCGAGCCCTCGAACCGCAGGTGCCCGGATGACGACACGATCGGCGCCGCGTCGTCCGCCGCGTTCAGCGTCGAGCCACGGAACGTGACCGCACCCGAGCCGGCGATCTTCATGCCGCCGACCCGGTCGAGCACGGTGTCGACGAACGTGACGGGCGTCTTCACCGTGGCGTTGGTGAGCTCGCCCGGGGCGACGAACGTGAAGTGCGAGTCGGCGATCACGGTGGGCCGCCCCGAGTTGTCGGACGCCTGCGTGATCACGAGGGTGTCGGATGCGGTGCACCCGCGCAGCTGCGCGCCGTCGGCGTTGATCCACAGCATCCCGGAGCCGGCGAGCGACGGCTTGCCGACCACCTGCACGTCTTCGAGCGTGAGATCGGTGATGCGCACGCGGGCGACGAACCACGAGCACACGTGCTTGCGCACCGTGATGCGCTTGGCCGCAGACCCCCAGGCCGCACCGGAGTTCGCGAAGGTCATGAGTCCCGAGTTGCCGGTGTAGGTGAGATCGTGCTCGTACTGGCCGTGGGTGACGAACGGCCCCTGGTCGTCACCGTCGCCGTGGCAGTTCTCCACCAGGCAGTACGCACTCGCGGTGAAGTCGTTCAGGTGCCGGGCGTTCGCGGTGTGGCAGTTGGCGACGTATCCGTAGAGGCAGTAGATCTGCTGCGTCAGGTAGCCGGCGCCTCCCCAGGTGACCGAGGTCGGGTTCTTGAGCGTGCAGCTCACCGTCGAGTAGTAGGTGTTCCACCGGCGCTGGATGAGCGGCCAGAAGGTCCCCGTCCCATCGATGTGGTCCACGTCGCAGCGCACCGCGTACTCGAACGCCAGCGGGTGGGAGCCCGTGTACTCGTCGGTCCCGGTGCCCAGGAACTTCAGGTTCGACACCGTCACGTCCTGCACCGGCACCACACGCCGCCAGGTCATCGTGCGGTCCTTGCCGAGCGGCCAGCCGTTCTTGTAGTTGATGCGGATGTGCGTGCCATCCACGATCTGCGTCACCTGCACGAGGCGCTGCAGCTCGCGCTCCCACCGACCTGCCAGGGCGTTGACCTCGGCGGCGTACCAGTCGCCGACGGTGAAAAACGAGGAGTCGGCCACCGGGAAGACGTCACCGAGATCGGGGACAGCCTCGTTCAGTCGCGCCTCGTGGACGGCATCGGTCACCTCGCCACGGAAGAACATGACCGCCGCGAAGGGATCATCCTTCCCCGCGTTCTCGATGCCGTCGGTCGTCATGAGGTGACCGCCGAAGTCGAACGCGATGTTCGACCGGGAGAATCTGTGCCGGCGCACGAAGTTGAGGTCGCTGTGCGCCTCGATGCGGTGGATGCTCGCGTCGTTCACCATCGCGTCGAGCGCATCATCGGCGGCGATGCTCGCATCCTTGATCCCGAACATCCGGAAGTCGACGATCCCGTCGTGCACGAGCACCCAGGCGCCACCCTTGGGCCCGGCCAGCACGGTGCCGCCGTTGGCCGCCGGGGCATCCTTCTTCACAAATCGGTACAGACCGTCGCCGCCGTCTCCGACCGCCGCGTACCCGGTGGTGCGCACGAGGTCGCCGTCCTTGCCCTTGCGCTTGGCGAGTGCGGCGGCCGTACCGCCGTTGGCGACCGAGTCCGAGCCTGAGGAACTCTGCGGTGCGATCGGGTCGGCCGCTCGCGCGGGCGACGAGGTGCCGACGGCGGCCACGCCGCCCAGTGCGGCCGCACCGAATCCGGCGAGCAGCATGCGCCGGCTGCGCAGGGCCGCCGTCTCGCTACGGGTGTCATCCAGCTGGGTCATGGTCATCCTCCTTGCGGCTTCATCGCCGCGCTCTGGCGTCGGTCCGGCCCTCCGGCCGGGACGCATCATCCGATCGATCCCCAGTCCCCAGTGCTCTCTCCGAGCGCATCGCTCAGAAGTAGTCGCCCGCCGTGAAGTGGCGGATGCCGTGCAGTCGCGGCGCGCGGCGGAGCGGGCAGATCATCCCGGTGCGGTCGTCCTGGCGCACAGCCTCGGGGGCGAAGTCCCTCATCACGCGCTCGTCCTCCGGCAGCGCGGGCACCGCGAGATCGCAGGATCTCACACCGGCGGATGCCCAGTCCGCGGAAACCGCGGCGAGCAGGGCGCGGTGCACTCCGGCCGGATCGTCGGCGTCCGGGAGCACGGCACTTTCCAGGAGGGAGCCGATCTCGCCGCGGTGCTCGGCGATCGCGTATCCGAGAACGGCCGATCCCTCGACCCGCCGGTACAGGGTCGTCCCGCTCATCCGCACCTCCGCCATCGCCCAGTCCCGCTCGCTGCGCACCGGCGCGAGGACGACGCGCCCCTCGCGCGAGCGCTCGTAGACCGCTCTCACCGTGTCGAAGCTTCCGGGCCCGACGGGTTCGGTCACGACCGGAGTCACCGCAGGGGCGGACATCGCGCATGCCCCCCAGCGCCCGGCGAGGGCCCGCGGCATCGAGAAGGTCTCGAACCTGCTCGAGCGGTACACCTCCGGCGCACCGGTGAACAGCAACGCCCAGTCAGCGCCCTGCCCGACTTCCAGGGTCGCGGCGACAAGTCGACGCGCGAGCCCCTGACCTCTCGCATGCGCGGCGACCGCGACGCTCCCGATGGCGTGCACCTCGGCGATGCCACCCTCGGACTCCCGGAGGCGCTTGGGCAGGCCGTAGATGGATCCGCAGAGACCCTCGTCGTCTTCAGCCACGAGCGTGTGCGCAAGCCGCTCGCTGTCGACGACCCACTGGTCGGGGGTGAGCGGAGGCGCGAACGCCGTCGCCCACAATGCCGCGAGCCCGGCCTCATCCTCCGCGACAGCAGCGCGGATCCTCGCCCCGCTCACCGCTCACCCCGAGCGATCTCGGCGGCACGGATCGTGTTCGCCACGACGACACGCGCCGCCGACCACGCGGCGACCGTCGCACCCTGTGGCGCCGCATCGAGCAGCGCACGGATCAGGCCGCGGAACCCGAGCGTGTCGTTCGCGTCTTCCCCGTCGAGAGCGACGGAACGGATGCCTCCGCGGGTGATCACGTCGACCGTGTACACGTCCGGACCGGGCACTCCCGTGACGAGCGCCTGCACCGGCACCTCGCGCTGCGCTCCGGGAAGCCGCAGTGTCACGTCGAACCCCGCGGCATCCTCGGATGCGGTGCCGGATCCGCTGCGCACGCGGGTCCAGCCCGATCCTTCGACCAGCACCGCCCCCGGCAGGACGACGTCGAGCATCTCCCAGGCGTGCACCCCGACCGTCATGAGCGTGCCTCCGCCGCGCAGCGGGTCGTCCTGCCAGGAGCGGTCGGGCAGCTGGAAGGCCGCGTTGTCGTGCTGAGCATGCACGCGGAGACCGAGCACCTCGTCCGCATCGACCTCGGCTGCAAGGGCGACGAGCGCGGGGGCGAACCGGAGGACCGAGCTCGTGCCGATGGGGGCGGCCGACGATGCCAGCGCGCGATCCACGTCCCCGAGCTGATCCGCCGTCGCCGCGATCACCTTGTTCACGAAGACGGGTGCGGACGCCGCGCCGAGAGCCCGCAGGACCGGCGCGACCTCGTGCGGCCGCGGCGTCGCGATGACGAGGTCGGGCCGCAGCGCGAGCATCTCGCCCACGGATGCCGTCGCCACACCGCCGAAGCGCGCCGCGAACGCAGTGGCCGTTGCCGCGTCCGCATCGTGGACTCCGAGGACCTCGGCGCCGAGCGCACGGACGTTGACGGCGTCGGTGTACGGATGCGAGTGCGCGAGTCCGGCGAAAGCAACACGCAGCGGCGACCGGGTCATGCCATCGAAGACAGCTGGTCGCGGGAGACGGTGTGCGCGAGGGGACGACCTGCGGCGAAGGCGTCGAGCTCGTCGGCGACGATCCGCCCCTGGCGCAGCCGTCCCTGGCTCGTGCCCGCCGCGCGGTGCGGGGTCACGAGCACCCCGGGCAGCGAGCGAAACGGGCTGTCCGTGGCGAACGGCTCCTCGTCGAACACGTCGACCGCGGCGCTGATCCGGCCGCTCCGCAGCTCATCGATCAGCGCGACCTCATCGACCAGCCAGGAGCGCGCCGTGTTCACGAGTCCGGCGCCGTCGCGCATGAGTGCGAGCTCGCGCCGACCGATCAGGTGATGCGTCTCCGGGAGGGTGGGCGCGTGCACGGCGACGATCTGCGCGCGCTGCAACGCCTCATCGAGCGACACGAGCTCGGCTCCGAGAGCTGCGGCCTCCTCCGCGTCGATCGTCGGATCGACCAGCAGCGCCTCGGCGCCGACCGCTCGGATCAGCTCCAGATATGCCCGTCCGGTGCGCGAGGCGCCGATCACGGCGATGGGCGCGCCGAGGATCTCACGCTGCACGCCCACGGCGTCCGCGTCCCACCACCCCGCGGTCTCCCGCAGCGCGTTGTGCATCTCGGGCACCCGGTGCAGCAGTGCGAGCGTGAACGTCAGCGACACCTCGGCCACCGATCGCGCCATCCCCGCGCCCGCCTGAGTGACCAGGATGCCGCGGTCGAACACCGCATCGGTCGCGAAGGGCTTGATCGTGGCACCGGTGTGTGCGATCAGCTGGAGCTGCGGCAGCGCGGCGAGCACGGCGGCGTCGAACGGCCCGACGCCCCAGCTCGTGATGACGATGCGCGCCTGGGCGAGCTCCGCATCGGAGAGCCGGTCCACGCGCACGAATGCGCCGCCCAGCCCCGCGGCGACCACACGCAACCGCTCGGCATCCTCCGGCGAGAAGAACTCCGCGAAGAGCTCGTCCGAGACGACCGCGACCACGGTCGGCGCACTCGTCGCAGCACTCATGCCAGCCAGGCCTCGAGGTTCTCGGCGATGAAGGCGTCGTCGTTGAGGGCGGGGTACGCGCGACGCACCCGCTCGATCTCCTCGGACTGACCCGGCGAGAGCCCTTCCGCGGGATCGAGGCACCAGATGCCGTCGAGCAGACCCTGCTGCCGGAGCATCTCGTGGACGCCCGCGATCACCCCGTGGAAGTCGTTGCCCGGATCGAACACCGCCTGATTGACGTCGACCATGTCGGATGCGACGAGCCCGAGCTCACGGTACGCCTCCGCGTCTCCGCCCATCGCGCGCTGCGCGCGTTCGAGCAGACCGACCGCGGCACGGGTCCCGACCGCCCACTGTCCGAGCAGCCCACCGACGAAGCGCAGCGTGCGCGGTCCGGTGGGCGAATCCACGTGGAACTCGGAGAGCAGATCGGCGACGATCGCGTCGTCGTTGCCGGTGTAGAGCGCGATCTCGTCGGCACGGCCGGAGGCGGCGACGCCGCGCACGAGTTCGAGGGTGCGGTACCGGTCAAAGGGCGCGGCCTTGACGGCGACGACGGCCGGGATCGAGGCGAACTCCCGCCAGAACTCCCGGTCGAGCACCGGCCCACCGATCGCCGTCTGCAGATAGAAGCCGACGACCGGCAGCACCTCGCCCACGGCGCGGGCGCGTTCGAGCAGGGCACGCTCGTCGGCGCCCGCGACGCGAGGACTCACCAGGACGGCGTCGTAGCCCAGCCCGCGGGCGAGCTCTGCCTCGGCGACGGCCTGAGACGTGCCGCCTGCGACGCCCGCGATGCGCACGATGTCGTCACCCGCGCGCGCATCCATCTCCTCCGCGGCGAGCGCCAGCACGGGCTCGAAGAGGGCGTGCTCGGGGTCGCGGATCTCGAACTGGGTCGTGTGCACCCCGACGGCGATGCCCCCGGCACCGGCATCGAGGTAATAGCGGGTGAGCGCGCGCTGTCGACGCTCGTCGATGCGTCGCTCGGGCGTGAGCGCGAGCGGGTGCGCCGGGATCACGGCGCCACGGGCGAGGGTCGCGGCAGCCTTCGGTCGCAACCGGGGAACGGCCATCAGAACTTCCCGTCCCGGACGGCCCACTTGGTCGGCTTGGCGATCATGGGCAGGGCGGCGTCGATCCACTCGGCCTGCAGGCCGATCAGGGTCTCGGCCGACACCGACGGATAGCCGAACAGCGCCATGCAGCGGCGGGCGTCGCTGAGCAGCGCGGTCGGCTGCGGCTCGTCGACGATCTCGACCTCACGGCCGAACAGGGTGCCGAAGCGGCGGGCGATCGACTCGACGCTCAGCAGCTCCGGTCCGGTGAGGTTGATCGTGAACGGGTCGGTCGAGGCGTGTACGAGGCTGCGCAGCACGACCTCGTTCGCGTAGCCCTGCCAGATGACGTTGACGTTGGCCGTGGCGACCGACACGGGCTGCCCCGCGTGCACGGCGCTGCCGATGTCGGCGAGCACGCCGTAGCGCAGGTCGACGGCGTAGTTCAGGCGGATGATCGCGACCTTGGTGCCGCGTTCCTGAGCGCCGAACTCGAACACGCGCTCCCGGCCGAGGCAGGACTGCGCGTACTCGCCGATGGGCGCGGGCGAGACCTCTTCGGATGCTCCGCCGGAGGAGGCGGGCAGGAAGGGGTAGATGTTGCCGGTCGAGAGCACCGAGATCGCGCTGTCGCGGTAGCGGCGGGCGACGCGGTCGGGCAGGGCGGCGTTGACCTCCCACGCCCAGGAGGCGTTGGTGGCGGCGCCGAACTTCGCGCCGACCATGAACACCACGTTCGGAGCATCCGGTAGCGAGGAGAAGTCGTCGTTCTCGATCAGGTCGAACGGGACGACCTTGACGCCGGCGTTCTCCAGACGCTCGCGGATCGCGGCGTCACCGAAGCGGGAGACGGCGTGGACGGCGTCTCCCTGACGCCCGGCCGCGTCCATCCCGCGGCGCGCGAGCATCGCAAGCGTCGGGCCCATCTTGCCGCCGGCGCCGAGGATCACGAGGTCGCCCGCCCCGCATGCGAGGTCCTCGATGAGGCCGGCGCTCGGTGTCGCGAGAGCCTCCTCGAGTTCCGCCTCTGAATCGAATCTGTGCTGAGTCACGTTGCTGCTTTCCCTTCTTCTCAGCCCTTGATGCCCGTACCGGCCACGCCCTCCTGCACGTACCGCTGAGCGATGAGGTACGCGAGGAAGATGGGCAGCAGCGCGACGACGGATCCGGCGAGCATGGTGCTCAGCGGGACGTTCTGCTGTTGCAGCGACGAGATGCCGACGGTGAGTGTGAACATCGCGTTGGACTTGGCGATGATGAGCGGCCACAGGAAGTCGTTCCAGTGCCACAGGAAGACGAAGATCCCGAGAGTGGCGAGGATCGGCTTGCACAGCGGCAGCACGATCCGCAGGAAGATGCGGAACTCTCCCGCTCCGTCGATGCGCGCGGCCTCGAACAGCTCATCGGGCAGCCCCTGGATGAACTGACGCATCAGGAACACGGCCTGCGCGTTGGCGAGCGACGGCAGGATCAGACCCCAGTAGGTGTCGACGCCGCCAAGGTTCGCCATCAGGATGAACGTCGGGATCAGGGTGACGTGGAACGGGACCATCACCATCGAGAGGAACGACCAGAACATCACCTCCTTGCCGCGGAAGCGCTTCTTCGCGAAGGCGTAGCCCGCGAGCGCCGAGAGGAACAGCACCGCGACGACCGAGACGAGCGAGTAGATGAGGGTGTTGCCGAGCCAGCCGAGGATGTTCTGCCCTGCGAGCACCTGTTCGTAGGCGTCGAAGGAGATGTCCGTCCACGGCAGCAGCGACCCGGGCAGCTCGACGACCATGCCGGGCTTCAGGCTCAGCACGACCATCGCGTAGAAGGGGAAGAAGCTGAGGATGCCGGCCAGACTCAGCCAGATCCAGCGCCCGACGATCCCCCACCCGGTCGGCTGGAGTGCACGGTAGGCGCGGCGCTGCTTCGTCGACATCTTCGGCGGCGTCGTCGAGGTCTGCGTCGGAGGCTGCAACAGAGCGGTCATTTCTGCTTTCCGATCACCAGGCGCTGGATGAGCGCGACGACGAGGGTCATGATGAACAAGGCCACACCGATCGCCGCCGCGTAGCCGTAGTCGAAGTAGCGGAAGCCCTGGTCGTAGAGCATGTACACGAGCGAGTAGCTGGCGTTCGCCGGTCCACCCTGGGTCATGACGTAGATGACGTCGAACACCTGGAAGGCGGCGGTCGTCTCGATCACCGCGAGGAAGAAGAACGTCGGGCGCAGCACCGGGAGGATGATGTACCGGAAGCGCTGCCAGGCGTTGGCACCGTCGACCAGGGCCGCTTCCTCGAGCTCGCGCGGGACATCCTGCAGCGCGGCGATGAGGATCATCATCCCGTAGCCGAACCGCGACCAGACGCCGACCACGATGATGGCCGGGATGACGAGGACGGTGCTGCCGAGCCAGGATCCGCCGAGACCCAGCGGGGTCATCAGGGCCGACCAGGGGCCGTTCGCGGAGAAGATCCAGACGAAGATCGACCCGGCCAGCACGAGCGAGGTGATGACGGGGAGGAAGAAGATCGAGCGGAAGAACCGCGCGCCGCGGAAGGCGCGGCGCACCCCGAGGGCCATTACGGTGGAGAGCACCAGCGCGATCGGGACCGCGAACACCGTGTAGATGAGAGTGGTGCCCATCGCCCGCCAGAACAGCGGATCGGCGATCATGCGCTGGAAGTGGTCGAGTCCGCGCCAGGCGATCTCGCCGGTGATGTCGTAGTCGAAGAAGCTCAGCGCGACCCCGACGATGCTCGGGCCGAAGCGGAAGGCGATGAACAGGAGGAAGGCGGGGAGCACGAAGAGGAACGCGATCCGCGCCTCTCGTCGCGCGAGAACCCGCGTGACCCGACCTGCGGGCCTCTTCGCCGTGGTTGCCGTCGTCATCAGTGGTACCTCACGTGGGGGGAGTGAAGGGGGCGGGGGCATGCGGAGTTCGGGCTCCGCATGCCCCCGGTACTGCTTACTTCTTGACCAGCGGCGCCGCGGCGGCCGCAGCATCCTTCAGCGCGTCCTCCGGGGACTTGTCCCCGAGCAGAGCCGCCTGGATCTCCGGAGCCAGCACGCCCATGAGAGCACGCGATGAGGCGTTGAGCTCGCCGACCGTGGTGTCGGGGACGTACTTCTCGACCTCGCCGAGCAGCGGGTCGTCCGCGTACAGCGGCTCGGTGGTGCTGAGCGCCGAGAAGAAGCCGGCGGCCTTGAGGTACGGCTCGACGACGTCGGCGCCGGTGGCGTATTCCGCGAACTTCGCGGCCGCATCCTGCGCCTTGGAGCCCTTGAGCACCGAGAGCGACCCGACGGTGCCGTAGGCCACGGACTCCTTCTCGGTGAGCGGGGCGAGGACCTTGACGTTCTCTTCACCCCAGAACGGCACGACCTCGGTGACGGCGTTGTTCCACGTGCACGCGACCCTGCCCTGAGCGACCGCGGTCTGCTCGAGCGGGACGTTGGTGGTGAGCGCCTCGGGGTCGAGTGCACCGGCCTCGGCCAGATCGGTGAGGAAGGTCAGCGCCTGCGTGCCTTCCTTGCTGTCGAACCCGACGTCGCCGTCCTTGGTGTAGACCTCTCCACCCGCCTGCCACAGCAGCGGGTAGTAGGTGAGGTTCAGGGTGTTCTCGGCGGAGGCCGGGTAGTTCAGGGTGTACATGCCCTTCTCGGTGAACTTCGGCGCCATCGCGGTGATGTCGTCCCAGGTCTCGGGGTACTCGGTGACGCCGGCTGCCTCGAAGGCGGCGGCGTTGCAGATGAGCGGCATCGCACTGGTGAGGACTGGGGCGCCGAGGATGTCTCCGTCGAGCGTGACTGACTTCTTCACGTTCGGCAGGAGTTCGCTCTGGCGCTCCTCGCTCAACAGGTCGTTGAGCGGAGCGATCGACTTCTGGTACGCCGAGAGCTGGTCGGGGATGAGGTAGACGACATCCGGGCCCTTGCCCGCCGCGATCGCGGTCTGGAGCGCCTCGTCGCGGTTCGCCCACGGGAAGATCTCGTAGGTGACGTTGATGTTCTCGTTCTTCTTCTCGAAGTCGGCGATCGTCGAGTCCCAGAAGTCCTTGTGCACCGCCTCGTCGGCGATGACGGGGTAGAGCCAGACCGTGATGTCCTGCTCACCCTCTGCGGTGCTGCCTCCGCCGGCCGAACATCCGGCCAACAGGGTGGCGGCCGCGACTCCCGCGGCGACGCCGATGAACTTGCTGACGCGCATGGTGCTCCTTTGCTTGAACCGTGCTGAGTACGGTTCATTATGACACTGGGATGGGATAATTCGTCAAGTACAAGTTCGCAGAGGCTTGTTTCAGGCGTGTTTCCCGTTCGAGAACATCAAAGCTTGATCTGAGAATTCGGTGTGCTAATTTGATCGCACCCGACGACGGAGAAGAAGAAGGGACAGCACATGGCCGTGACCAGTCCACTCTCGATCGTTGCGCGATCCGCCCTGCAGCTGCGCGACACGGGTCCCGCGACCGTCAACGATCTCTCCCGATCGCTCGAGATCTCGCGCACCTCCGTCGAGAACGCGGTGACCGCGCTCGGAGACTCGGGGCTGATCGTCGACGCGCCGGTGCGGAACGGCGGCGGTGCGGGGCGACCGGCCCGCCGCTACATGTTCCACGCCGCCGCCGGGACCGTGGTGGGCGTCGACATCGGCGTCGCGAGCGTCCGCGTCGTGCTGGCCGATCTGGCCGGACTCGTGATCGCGCAGCGCAGCTACACCGGTGTCGCCGCGCAGCCGGACGGCGCCTCGAAGCTCGCAGCCGTGATCGATGACGTGCGTCGCACGCTCGCCGCCGTCTCCATCCCCGCCTCCAGAGTGCGCGCGGTCGGCGTCTCCCTCCCTGGCATCGTCGACGACGCCGGGCGGGTGACCACCTCGGTCGTCATCCCCGAGTGGTCGGGCATCGACATCGGCTCCCAGCTGCGACACGCCCTCGGCTGCCCGGTCGCGGTCGACAACGGCGTGCGTCTGGCCGCGGTCGCCGAGCACCACCTGGGTGTCGCGCAGCTGGTCGACGACGTCATCTACCTCTCGGTCGGCAACCGCATCGCGATGGGACTCATCCTCGGCGGTCGCCCGCGCCGCGGCATCCACAACGCCGCCGGAGACATCGGCCGCCTCGCCTTCCGCGGTCTGAACACCGAGACCGGGCAGATCTCGTGGCGCACCGCCCCGACGGCAGCCGAGGTCTTCGCGAAGGCACGCGGCGGCGACGCCGCGGCGCAGCAGGAGCTCGACGGCTTCATCGATGAACTCGCCCATGGCATCGCCACCCTGACGATGACGGTCGACCCGGCGATGATCGTGATCGGCGGCGGACTCTCCGCGGCGCACGAGCAGCTGCTCGCCCCCCTGCGGGCCGCCCTGCCCGGCCACCTCGGGCTGCCGTTCCAGGTGCCGATCGCCGAGGCCCGTCTGGGCGCGGAGGCCGCAGCGCACGGTGCCGTCGTGCACGCCTTCCAGCGGCATGCCGCCCAGATCTACGGCATTGAGGACATGCCGGCCCCGCCGATCACGCCCCTGCTGCACGAGTCGGCCGCAGCCGATGACACGGACGTCGAGAACACCGAGGAGAAGCAGTGAGCACGTTGAAGGTCGGACTCATCGGCGCGGGAGGCATCTCGCGCGTGCACGCCGACGCCTGGCGGGCGCTCGGCGTCGAGGGGTACGTGACGTCCCTCGTCGGGGCCGAGGAGATCGCCGAGGAGTACGGGTTCGAGCTCGTCGCCGATGTCGACACCCTCATCGGACTGGTCGACCTCGTCGACATCGTGACCCCCAGCAGCACCCACGCCGACTTCGCCCTGCGTGCGATCGGCCGTGGGCGCGATGTGATCTGCGAGAAGCCGCTCGCGGCGACCGCCGAAGCCGCGACCACCGTCGCCCAGGCCGCCGAGGAGGCGGGCGTGCAACTCTTCCCCGCGCACGTCGTGCGGTACATGGGCGAGTACGCGCAGATCAAGGCGGGGATCGACGCAGGTCGCATCGGCGCCCTCGCGGTGCAGCGGTTCAGCCGAGCCGGCTCCGCCCCACAGACGCCCTGGTTCTTCTCGGAGAGCACCGGCGGCGGTGTCATCCGCGATCTGATGATCCACGACATCGACCAGGCGGTGTGGTTCGCCGGCCCCGTCGCCACCGTCTACGCGGTGCAGAACCCGCCCACCGTCGAGGACCGGGTTCCCGCGCCCGTCACCGCGCACGTCGTGCTGACCCACCGCAACGGGGTGATCAGTCACCTGCACGCCAGCTGGGTGGCACCGGGGATGCCGTTCCGCACCAGCGTCGAGGTCACCGGCTCCGAGGGGCGCCTGCGCTACGACAGCGCCGAAGACCACGCCCTGCGCACCGACGCGGTGCTCGACGCCGGAGCCACCGACTACCTGCCCCCGATGTCGCCGGAGGAGAGCCCGTACTACGCCGAGATCGCGGACTTCGTGGCCGCCCTCCGCGAGGGACGTGACGCCAGGGTCGGTCCCGCTGACGGCATCGAGGCCGTCGCCGTGGCCGAGGCCGCGTACGCCTCGATCGCCGCCGGTGCGCCGGTCGCGCTCCCCCTCCACGACGACTCCGCCCGCTCCGAGACCGAGGAGGCCGCCCGATGACCGCTCCCGCCGCCCTGCGGATCGCCGTCCTCTCCTTCGCGCACACGCACGCCCTGAGCTACGTGCACGCGCTGAAGGCGATGCCGTCGATCGAGCTCATCACCGCCGACCCCGACGGCGCGACGGCACCGGACGACGCCCCTCGCGGTGCCGCCCTGGCCGCCGAACTCGGCGTCGCGTACGTCGAGACCTACGACGAGGCCTTCGCATGGAAGCCCGACGCCGTCGTCATCGCCGCAGAGAACTCCCGGCATCGCGCCCTCGTCGAGCGTGCGGCCGCCGCCGGAGTGCACGTGCTGTGCGAGAAGCCCCTGGCCACGACCGTCGAGGATGCCGTCGCGATGCGCGATGCCTGCGACCGGGCCGGCGTCATCCTGATGGTCGCCTACCCGGTGCGCTTCGCCCCCGGCGTGCGCGATGCGATCGACGAACTGCGCAGTGGTCGCCTCGGGCGGATCCTCGGAGTCACGGGCATCAACAACGGCAAGCTCCCACAGGACCGGGCATGGTTCACCGACCCCGAGCTGGCCGGCGGCGGCGCCCTGGTCGATCACGTCGTGCACTGCGCCGACATCCTCGACGAACTGCTGGGCGAGCGGGCGCAGTCCGTCCGCGCCGTGTCGAACAGCATCCTGCACGCACAGCGAGAGCTCTCGGTCGAGACCGGCGGGCTCGTCACGATCCAGTACCCGAGCGGCGTGATCGCCACGATCGACTGCTCCTGGAGCTGGCCGATGAGCTCGGCCACGTGGGGCGGACTCACGCTGCAGATCGTCGCCGAGCGCGGCACCATCACGGTCAGCCCCTTCGCGAAGGGCGTCGCCGGGCACGACGCGCAGGGCGAGACCTGGAGCCCGGTGGGTGCGGATCTCGACGCGCTGCTGCTCGACGAGTTCGTGCACGCCCTGGGTGCGGGGCGACAGCCCCAGCCGGATGCCAGCGTCGGCATCCGCACGGTCGAGATCGCCAAGGCCGCCCAGGCCTCCGCGGCGCGCGGCGGCGAGGTCGTCGCGCTCATCTAGACCGGACCCGACGGACCACACACGGCAGAGAGGCCCCGCATGCAGACCCCGCAGACGACCACCGGATGGCGGCAGCGTGCGCTGGCGGTGATGCCGGTCGGCTCGAGCACGAACTCCAAGACGCCGACCCTGCTGCCCGACGAGCCGGAGGTGATCGTCCGCGGACGAGGATGCCGCGTCTGGGACGACCGCGGACGCGAGTTCATCGACTACCGGTGCGCCCTCGGTCCCGTCACGCTCGGCTATGCGGATCCCACCGTCGACGCCGCGATCCGCGCCCAGCTCGACGACGGCATCCTGTTCGGCCACCCGCATCCGCTCGAGACGACGACCGCCGAGCTGTTCTGCTCGCTCGTGCCCGGTGCCGAAGCCGCTCGCTTCCTGAAGACCGGCGGCGAAGCGCTGGCCGCCGTGATCCGCATCGCCCGCGCGCACACCGGCCGCGACCGGGTCGTGCAGATCGGATACAACGGCTGGCTCAATTCCCTCGCCGCGGGCGCCAGGGTGCTCCCGGGGGCGACCAGGGACGCCGTGGCCGGAGTCCCTGCGGCCCTCGCCGCCCTGCACCATGCAGTCGCCTGGGACGACCGTGCGACCCTCGACCGCCTGTTCCTCACCCGCGGCTCGGAGATCGCGGTCATCCTCGTCGCGGCCGACTACCCCGCCGTGCCCGACGCCGCCGACTTCTACCGCTACCTGCGCGAGCTCGCCGACCGGCACGGCGCGCTGCTGGCCTACGACGAGATGGTCACCGGCTTCCGGGTGGCCCTCGGTGGGATGGCCGAGGCGACCGGGGTGCTCCCCGACCTGTCGGTGTTCGGCAAGGGGATCGCGAACGGGATGCCGCTCGCCGTCTACTGCGGGCGACGTGAGGTGCTCGCCGTGCTCGACCGCGGCGAGGTCGTCGTGACCTCGACGTACGGGGGCGAGACCCTCTCGCTCGCGGCGGCCACGGCGACGATGACCGCGATCCGCGACCGCGGCGTGATCGCCCGCCTCCATGCGTCCGGAACGCGACTGCAGGATGGTCTGAACGCGCTGTTCGCCGAGGTCGGCTCCGGCCTCCGCCTCGTGGGACACCCCGCGTGCCTGCAGTTCGTGGGGCCGAACGAGGAGCTGCAGGCATTCCTGCGGGCGGCCTTCCGCGTCGGGCTCTCGTTCTACCGCGTGGTCTACGTCAACGCCGCCCACACGGAGGCCGACATCGACGAGACGCTGCGCCGCGCCGCCGTGGCCGCTCGTGAGGCGACAGCGTGACCGGCATCGACGCGCACACGCATCTCGACGAGGGCCGTTTCGACCCCGAGGTGTTCGAGGCAGGCGCGCGGCTCGGCATCGACCTGTTCCTGTGCAGCAACATCGGGGGCTTCCAGCCCCACCCGAACCTCGACGAGGTCAGGCGGATGAACGCCGTGCTGGCGGGGGAGCTGCGCCGCCACCCCGATCGGCTGCGCGGCTACTGCTACGTCAATCCGCGCTTCGGCCGCGACAGCCTCGACGACCTGCGGCGCAACGTCGAGGAGCGCGGGATGATCGGCATCAAGCTCTGGATCGCGACACTCGCCGACGATCCGCTCACCGATCCGATCCTCGAATACGCCGCGGAGCACCGCCTGATCGTGCTCGCCCATGCCTGGCGCAAGACCATCGGCCGCTTCCCCTACGAATCCACGGCCGATCACATCGCGGCCGCCGCCCGACGCCATCCCGACGCACGTTTCCTGATGGCGCACCTGGGCGGTCAGCCGGAGTCGGCGGTGAACACCGTTCGCTCGGTGCCGAACATCGCGGTCGACACCTCGGGCACGATCATCGGCGCTGGCGAGGTCGCCCTCGCCGTGCAGCGACTCGGTCCCGACCGGGTCGTCTTCGGGTCGGACCTGCACCACATCGACCTCGCGGCCAACGTCGGCAAGGTGCTCGGGGCCGGACTCGACACCGACACGGAGGAGCGGGTGTTCGGCGGCACGGTCGCCCGCTGGCTCACGGAGGTGGCCGCGTGACCGCCCAGGCGCACCGGATGCTGCGCGCCTTCGCCGACCTCGGCGCCACCGACACCACGTGCTTCGTGGGCCAGTGGCCGTATCGGCTCTCGTCCGCCGCGGATGCCGATGACCTGCGCGCCTACGCCCACCGCTTCGGGCTGCGCTCCGTCTGGGTCTCGCACCTGGCATCACTGTTCGGCTTCGACACCCGCACCGGCAATGAGGCCGTGCTCTCCTCCTGCGCAGACGACCCGCTGTTCCGCGTGTGCGTGACGCTCGACCCGCGCGACCCCGGCTGGCAGGACGAGCTCGACGACGCGGTGGACGCGGGTGCCCGGGGCGTCCGCGTCGCTCCGGGGTTCCACCGCTATGACGTCGCCACCGTGCGCCCGGTGCTCGAAGCGTGTGCCGAACGCGACCTCCCGCTGCAGCTGATCGCCCGGCTCGACGACGCCAGGGTGCGGCATCCGCTCTCCCCCGCGGTCGACGTCGAGGTGCACCGGATCGCGGACCTCGTGCGGGAGACCCCTGCACATCCGCTGCTGCTGAGCGGCCTCAACCGGGCGGACTGGATCGAGCTGAACCGGCACCTCGGCGACAGCGCCCCACGGGGGCTGCGTCTGGACCTGTGGCACGTCAACGGGCCGACGCACGTCGCCGACCGGCTCGGGGACGACCCGGAGCGCTGGGTCTTCGGCAGCGCATTCCCCGTGCAGACCCCCGAGGCGACGGCCCTGCAGCTCGCGGCATCCTCGCTCTCGGCCGAAGCACGGTGGGCGATCACCACTGGCAACACCGCGACACTGCTCCCCTGAGGCCCGCGGGCGCTACCCGAGGTGGAAGCTGCCGATGTCGGTGCGACCGTGTCATCGAGAGGTCATGCGGCGTCTGGGAGAGGCGGGCACGGAGCCGCGAGAGCCGCACCTTGGCAGCCGGTTCGCCGATGCCGACGGCTTCGCGGATCGTGAAACCCTCAAGCGCCGTCAGCACGGCGAGGTGTCGATCCTGCTCGCGGGTCGTCGAGAGAACCTCGCGCACCCAGCGGGCACGGGAGCAGTCCTTCTCCGCGACCAGCTCCGCGGGGTCGGGAGCATGCTCCCGGTGCGGAAGACGATCGAGGAACCTCCGGTACCTGCGTCGGGCGCGACTCGCATTGAGGTGCACGCTCTGCGTCGTGACCAGTATCCAGGGCATGGTCACACTCCTCGTGGTGCGCGGATCCGTGGACACCGTTCCCAGGCGACAGGAGTATGCTGGCGCGTTGGGTCGCTCGACCCGAAGAGTCCCGAAAGGCGGTGATGGCGATGTCCGGTGATAGTTACGACGCCGCCTTCGCTGCGTCGCGACTCCCTGCGCTCTCGCGTTGATCCTCCGATCCGCACGCGCACGTCCTTCCCGCAGCGTCGGTGGCGTCATCCGCCCCCTGACGAATCCGCGCACGGAGCTCTCCGCTGCCGTGCGCCCGCGAGAACGGAGCCGCATCATGGCGCTCATCGACAACGGCGTGTACGTCCACGGACGTCGCGTGGAGACCCCCAAGAACCTGGACGAGACCTACCGGATGCTGGATGCGGCCGGGGGCATCGCCTGGATCGGGCTGTACCGGCCCAGCCCCGAGGAAGTGGCCTCGGTCGCCCGGGAGTTCGACCTGCACCCTCTCGCCGTCGAGGATGCGCTCTCCGGGCACCAGCGCTCGAAGGTGGAGCGCTACGGCGACACCCTGTTCGCCGTCCTCCGCCCCGCCCGGTACCGCGACAAGGAGGAGTCGATCGAGTTCGGCGAGCTGCACCTCTTCGTCGGCCCCGATTTCGTGGTGACCATCCGCCACGCCGAGTCGCCGAACCTCGCCGCCGTCCGGATGCGCATGGAGGCCCACCCCGAGCTGCTCGCGATGGGACCGGAAGCGGTGCTCTACGCGATCCTCGACGAGGTCGTCGACGGGTACGAGCCGATCGTGGCGGGGCTCCTCAACGACATCGACGAGATCGAGGACCAGCTCTTCGGCGACGGCGCCGACGACAGCGCGCTCTCCCGGCGCATCTATGAACTCTCCCGCGAA
This sequence comes from Microbacterium sp. PI-1, assembly GCF_004337555.1. Lineage (NCBI taxonomy): Bacteria > Bacillati > Actinomycetota > Actinomycetes > Micrococcales > Microbacteriaceae > Microbacterium > Microbacterium sp. PI-1. The sequence continues at coordinate 46,861 of NZ_SJYZ01000013.1, forward strand.
GTGATCAACTTCCAGCGGGCGGTGCATCCTCTGAGCGGGATGCTGGAGTGGCTGCGTCGCGGGTCCGAGAAGTACCGCATCGACGAGGAGCTGCAGCGGTCGCTGCGTGACGTCCTCGACCACACGATCCGCGTCAACGAGCGGGTCGACTCGTTCCGGGCCATCCTCGAGAACGCGCTGACCGTGCACTCCGCGCTCGTGGCCCGCCGCCAGACCGAGGCCGGGCTCGCACAGAACGACGAGATCAAGAAGATCTCCTCCTGGGCGGCGATCATCTTCGCGCCGACGCTCGTCGGCACGGTCTACGGGATGAACTTCGACGTCATGCCCGAGCTGCACTGGGCCTTCGGGTATCCGATGGCGATCGGCGCGATGGCCGCGTTCGCCGTCGCCCTCTACGGGGTGTTCAAGTATAAGAAGTGGTTGTGATCGAGCGGGGGTCGTTGCGCCGGGCATAGCCGCGTGCACTCTGCGCCGACAGGGCGAGCAGCACGAGGATGTCGAGGGCCACGCTCGCGAGCGATGTGCGGAACGTCACGGGGATGCCGGCGTTCCACCAGTCGAGGAACACGACGATGATGCTGAGCGAGGCGAAGCTCATCGCCACGATGCGCGCCCAGTTGGCTCCGGCGAACACGAGCCCGGCGAGCACGCCGTAGAACACGTACCAGACGCCGAGCGCGCAGAGACCGATGACGATCAGGAGATCGGCGACGTCCCCGGGCACCGCCTCCAGGCCGTTCTCGGAAGAGAAGACCTCTTCTCTGATCGCCGCCCAGTTCAGCGCGTAGATGAGGATCGAGATGAACCCCCACGCTACGCGGAGCGACATCAGCACGGCGCCGAGCCCCGTGGCCAGAGGGCGTTTCACGACAGCCCCCGCAGTTCCGTGACCGGCGCCTGCTCCTCGGGCTCCCCGGCGGAGCCCGAGGCAGGTGCCTTCGTGACGCCGCGGAGATCGATGACCGGCAGGTCGCCGTCGGTGTGGATGCTGTCGCCGCCGCCGTTTCGCGAGTGATAGCCCGTGGAGAAGTCGCGGATGATGACGATGCGCACCCCGCTGTGCGCGCGGCGCAGCGTGCCGACGATGTGATCGCGTTCGATATCGATGTCCGCATCGATCTTGTGGGTGATCTGGAGGGTGAAGAGCGAGAAGCCGACGGCCCGATCGAAGGTGCCGGCAGCCACCCAATCCACGCGGTGACCGCCGGGCAGCATCCACCCCTCGGGGCAGCGCCAGAACCGCACGTGGTGCCGCTTGGCGGGGTTGCCCTCGACCTCCTGCTGATATGCGAGGTCCTGCCGACGACCGAACAGGAAGAGCGGGCTGACCGGTGCCTCGTCGTAGCTGCGCCGCAGCACGGTCGACAGCACGATGCGCCACGTCGACTCCGCGGTGATGTCGTCGGCACGCGTCCATCCGGCCTCGGCCATGCACCGGGTGAGCTGCTCCTCCGAGCCGAGGACGGCCAGGTTCACCGGGTCGCCGAGCAGGCCGTCACTCGTGCGTGCGCGGCCGATGAAGTAACTGGGCACGTAGATGCGCGTGAGGATCGCGTGCAGTCTCGGCAGGACGAGGTAGGCGAGGAGCAGCCAGAACACGACCGCGAAGGCGATGGCCCACCAGCCCCACGAGAACGCTTCGGTGACGATGAGGTACGCGAGCCAGACCGCGGCGAGACCGGCGAACACGAAGAAGGCGTCATCGAGAGCCGCGTTGACGGAGAACCTCTGGCGCTGGACCAGAGGGTCCCGCTTCTTCACCGGTTCCGCCATGTCCACATCCTAGGAAGGGCCCGCACCGCGGGAAAGGTCAGCGCGTCCGCGGTTCCGTCCGCGACAGGGCATCGGCAGCCCGCACGAGCGCAAGGTGGGAGAACGCCTGCGGGGTGTTGCCGAGCTGCCGCCCCGCCACCGGGTCGTACTCCTCCGACAGCATCCCCACGTCGTTCGCCAGTGCGCACAGCCTCTCCATGAGTGCCTGCGCCTCAGCGCGCCGTCCGGTCATGGCGTACTGCTCGACCAGCCAGAACGAACACGCGAGGAAGGCTCCCTCCGTCCCGGCGAGGCCGTCCACCCCCGTCGCCGTGCGGTACCGCCGCACCAGCCCGCCCGCCATCAGGGTCTGCTCGATCCGTGCGACCGTCGCCCGCATCCGCGGGTCGTCCGGCCGACAGTAGCCCACCTGCGGAAGGAGCAGGAGCGAGGCGTCGACCTCGGTCGTCTCGTAGTGCTGCACGAAGTGGCCGTCGACGACGCCGTCACGATCGATCTCCTCGCGCATCCGATCGCGCAGCCCACGCCACCGCTCGACGGGGCCGTCGAAGCCGTGCTCCTCGACCGCGCGCACCGCACGGTCGAACGCCGCCCACATCATCACCCGCGAATGGGTGAAGTACCGAGGCTCACCGCGGATCTCCCACAGGCCCTGATCCGGACGCTCGATCTGCTCGGAGGCGAACCGCAGCAACTCGCGCTCCAGCGGCCAGGAGAAGCCCGACTCGGTGAGTCCCGCCGCCCGCGCGGCCGACAGCGTCACCACGACTTCGCCGACGACATCCGCCTGATACTGGTCGGCTGCGCCGTTGCCGATCCGCACGGGCGTGGACGCCTCGTACCCGGGCAGGTGCGGCAGAGCACGCTCCGGAAGATCTCGCTCTCCCGCCGGGCCGTACATGATCTGCAGATCGGCGGGATCACCGGCGACCGCTCGCAGCAGCCACTCCCGCCACTGGCCTGCCACGCCGAGGAAGCCGTGCGCGCACAGGGCCTCGAGGGTCAGAGCGGCATCACGCAACCAGACGTAGCGATAGTCCCAGTTGCGCCTGCCTCCGATCTCCTCGGGCAGTGCCATCGTCGCCGCAGCTGCGATGCCGCCCGTCTCATGATTGGTCAGCGCCCGCAGGATCAGCAGCGACCTGACCACCTCGTCGCGGTGCGGACCGTCGTGCGAGATCCGGTCAGCCCAGTCCTGCCACCACTGCTTCGTCGCGCCGAGTTCCTTCTCGCCGTCGAGGGTGGGAGGGAGGTCGAGGTGCGACGGGAACCAGGTCAGGTGGAGGTCGCGCGTCTCACCGGCGGTCACCGTCAGCTCGCCACGATGCTGATGGTCGATCGGCTCCAGAGCGGCGCCACGCACGGCCACGGCATCGGGACCGCCCATCGCGACCAGACACGGTGCATCGTGCGAACCGACCTGACGCACCCACGGCATCACCCTGGCGTAGTCGAAGCGGATGCTCAGCCGCTGCTCGAAGCGCATCGAGCCGCGCACCCCGACGACCCTGCGGATGAGGTCGCTACGGCGGATGGCGGCATCGGGGTCGAGGCCGATCGGCATGAAGTCGTGCACTTCGGCGACCGCGTCCCCGCTCTCCCACCGGGTCACGAGCACGAAGGTGTCTTCGTCGTATCGCCGGGTGCTCACGGCCCCGGGGTCTGTCGGATGCAGCAGCCAGCGACCGTGGGACTCGTCTCCGAGCATGGCCGCGAACGTCGACGCCGAGTCGAGCCGCGGCAGACACAGCCAATCGATGCTTCCTGCGCGCGAGACGAGCGCCGCCGTGCGGCAGTTGCTCAGCAGGGCATAGTCCTCGATGCGCGTGGTCATGCGTGGTCGAGCAGGTCTTCTCGGACCTCGATGCCGTCGACCTCGAGATCCTCATCCAACTGCACGAGAATCCGCGCATCGGGGAACTGCTTCGGCGCGAGGAAGGCGAGCAGCACGGCGTCGGCGAACACCACGACCGACGTGGCCTCGAGGTCATCACGCAGATCGATCTGCTCGACGACCGGCTCATCGTCGACCGCATCGTCGATCTCGGTCGCCACCTCGTCGACCACGGCCCGCCACCGGGACTCGCTGACCGACAGGATGCGCGAGATCGCAGCGATCAACGCCTCCTGGTCGATCTCGTCGTCGTGGTCGCCGTCGAACTCGGGATCGACGTTGACCTTCACCACCGTGCCCGCCGCGTCGATGCTCGCTCTCCCGTACACGAGGCCGTTCTCGGCGACCGGTTCATCGATCACGCCGCTCTCGACGATGCGGGCGAGGAGGGTGTCGAGCGCAGAAGAGGTCATGCCTTCAGTCTTTCGCATCCGCAGCGCCCGCGGGCGGTCGTCCCGCACGCAGAAGCGCGGTGAGGATGGCCGCGGCGATAGGCTCTATGCCGTGCCGAACGCCGAATCCGCCACCGCCGACCTCCGCCGCCTCGCCGACGCCCTTGTCGGCGCCGAACCGCTGAACTGGGTGATCACGGGCGATTCCATCACCCACGGCCTGGTCCACACGCAGGGGGTCCGCAGCTACCCCGAGCACCTGCACGAGATCATCCGGGGCGAGCGCGAGCGCGTGCGCGACGTGGTCATGAACACAGCGATCAGCGGGCACCGCATCAGCGACATCCTCGACGACTGGGACCGCCGCGTCGAGTCCTGGCGGCCCGATGTCGTCACGCTCATGATCGGCACGAACGATGCCGCGACCGGCGGCGAGCGCACCGAGGTCTCCCCGGAGGAGTATGCCTCGTCCCTGCACGACTTCGTCGTCCGCGTGCGCGGACTCGGTGCCGTCCCGGTGCTGCAGACGCCGCCCGCGATCGATGTCGCCAACGCCCCGGAGCGCGCGCGGATCGGCGAGTTCGCCGCAGCGGTGCGTCGGGTCGCCGCGGACGACGACGTCATCCTCGTGGATCAGTTCGCCCGCTTCGCCGCGCTCGGAGACGGCGAGGTGCCGTGGGGCCTGATGAACGATCCCTTCCACCCGAACGCCGCCGGGCACGCCGCGCTCGCCCTCGAGCTCACGACGGCGCTCGGTCTTCACCCGGCGGGCGCACGGAGTCGGACTGTGGCACTGCTCGAGGGCGTGGTCGTCGCCGCACGCCTCCACGGTTAGGCACCACGGATCACGACGGCACCGCTGCTCTGCGTGCGCGGCTCGCCGAGCAACGCACTGCTCCGGATGGACAAGCCACTCGGTGACCGGGGCGAGGGGGTGAACCCCGGTCACCGGGTAACACGTTATCCACTACCCGAAGGCGGCGGGTGATGTACCGATATACGTTCCTCCGCCCGGGGTGAAGACCCTCTGGACGCCGCGGGTGCCGCCCCTCTATGGTGGCGGCACGATCTAGTCGGAGGGCGGCCGATGTCTCACGTGGTGGCTACTGGGGCCGGTAAGGCCATGATGGAGCGGCGGAACGACCCGACGCACGACTACATCCTTGGACTCACCGGCAAGGAGCGACCCCGGGTCCTCTTCGTCGGGACGGCGACCGGCGACGACGCCGCGTACATCCTGAGCTTCTACTCCACCTACGACTCGGACCGGTGCGCACCGCACCATCTCCCCCTCTTCCATCGTGCGGTCGACGACCTGGCGGGCTTCGTGAGAGGGTTCGACGTGATCCACGTCGGCGGCGGCAACACCGCGAACATGCTCGACGTATGGAAGAGACAGGGCCTCGACGTCATCATGCGTGAGATGTGGGAGGATCCCGACTCGAACGTCGTGTTCACCGGTGGCAGCGCCGGTGGCATCTGCTGGTTCGAGGGCGGCACGACCGACAGCTACGGTCCGACCCTCCAGGTGCTCCCCGAGGGACTCGGGTTCCTGAACGGCAGCTTCTGCCCGCACTACGACGCCGAGGATCAGCGGCGCCCTCTCTTTCACGCCTCCCTCCTCAGCGGGGAGCTCTCCATGGGCTATGCCGTCGGCAACCTTCAGTCGCTGCACTTCGCGAACTCCGAGTTCGTCACCGCCATCAGTCCTGTCGAGGACGCGCTCGCCCTGCGGGTCGAGGCGATCGACGGGAAGATCGTCGAGACCGAACTGCCGACGACCGTGCTCACCGGGTCCGCTCCGATCACGAAGGGGCCGTCGTCATGAACGACAACGTGTGGATCCTCCTCGCACAGCTGATCATCGTCGTCGGTGCGATCTACATGGGCACGCGCACCAGCGGGATCGGTCTCGGCGTCTGGGGGCTGGTGGGCGTCGCCCTCCTCATCTTCGTGTTCGGCGAAGCGCCGGGCAACGCCCCGGTCGACGCGGTCTTCATCGTCATCACCGTGATCACTGCCGCCTCCACCATGCAAGCCGCCGGAGGTATCGACTGGATGGTGTCCGTCGCGGCCAGAGTGATCCGGCGCAAACCGAAGTCGGTCGTGTTCCTCGCCCCGGCCATGTCGTTCCTCTTCACCGTCGGGGCCGGCACGGGCAACATCTTCTACCCGCTGTTGCCCGTGATCTACGATGTCTCCTACCAGCAGAAGATCCGCCCCGAACGCGCCCTCTCGGTCTCGGCCGTCGCCTCGCAAGTCGGCATCCTGTGCTCGCCCGTCTCGGCCGCGACCGCATCGATGGTGGTCCTGCTCGCGCCGCAGGGCGTGGATCTCGGAGGACTGCTGCTCATCATGTGGCCGGCCTCCATCGCCGGGCTCTTCGTCGCCGCGCTCGTGATGATGCGTCATGGCAAGGACCTCGACGACGACCCGGAGTTCCAGCGACGCCTGGCCGACCACCAGATCAAGCCCCCGGCGGTGGACGCGCACGAGCACAAGCTCCCGCCGACGGCCGTGCTCTCGGCCTCCCTGTTCCTCGCAGGCGTCGCGGTGATCGTGTTCTTCGGGCTGTTCGAGAATCTGCGTCCGGTGATCGGGACCGACGATGCCGGCGATCCCGTCCGACTCAGTGTGACCGTCATCATCGAGGTCACGATGGGCATCATCGCCGCCCTGATCTTCGTGTTCTGCAAGGTCAAGGCCGCCGACGTCCCCAAGCAGCCGACCTTCCCCGCCGGCATCGTGGGGGCCATCGCCCTGTTCGGTATCGCCTGGCTCGCCAACACGTTCGTGGCGGCGAACCAGACCCTCATCGTCGACGGGCTCGGATCGGTGGTCTCCGGATCGTCGGCCTTCCTCGGCGCGCTGCTCTTCGCGATGGCACTCTTCGCGGTCGCCATGCTCACCACGAGCCAATCGAGCGCGACCAACGCGATCGTGCCGATCGGTATCACGATCGGGCTTCCGGCACCTCTACTGGTGGGGCTGTGGCCGTCGACCATGGGGATCTACACGCTGCCGGCGAACGGCAGCCAGGTGGCCACCGTGGCGTTCGACCAGACCGGCACGACGAAGATGGGCAAGTTCGTCTTCGACCACTCATTCCAGCTGCCGAACCTCATCTACGTGGGTGTCGCGATCGTCGTCGGGGTATCGCTCTCGTTCCTGATGGGCTGACTTCCACCCGAGCGGCCGACACCGTCCCCGGGAGCTTGCCCCACCGATATTTCGGAATATCGTAGAGGCGGGGACCTGGGGAGGTTGGGGTGTCGGCATTTGTCGCGCAGGGGGATGGACATGTACCGCGAGTATCGGCGCACGCGATCAGTAGGCCGCGGCTGACCGCCACACTCGAGACCGACACACCTCTGACGCTCATCCGTGCCGCGTCCGGGTCGGGCAAGACGACCGCCCTCGTGGAGTGGGCGTCCGCCACTGCATCGCGCGTGGTCTGGATCACCGCCTCGCCCGCCACCGCGCCCAGCGCGGCGCTCGCCCGCGCTCTGCTTCGAGCTCTGCCGCGCACAGACGTCGCACACGACCTCGCGGAGGATGGATGGCCTGCCGTGACCTCGCGCCTGCGCCACGCGGAAGGTCCTCTGGTCGTGGTACTCGACGACGCGGCCCCCGTGGACCGCGAAGGCGTGTTCGCCCTGTGCCGCGCCATCGCCACCACCCCGCGCACGCGGCTGATCGTCGCCACCAATCGCCCCAGCCCCTTCGACAGCGAGGGTCTGGATCTCGTGATCGACACGAAGGTCATCGCGCCGTCGGACCTCATGTTCGACACCGAGGAGATCTCTCGCGCGCTCGGGGTCGATGACGACATGGCCGGCGAGATCCGGGAGGCGACCGCGGGCTTCCCCGCGCTCATCCGTGCGCTGGCCCTCCGCGGAGCCGGAGCGGATGCCGAGTCGCTTCGCGCTGCGACGACCGTGATCGAGGACTATCTGCAGGACCGGCTCGCCGAGTGCGCGTTCGACACGCAGACCCTCGAGGGACTGTTGCGCATCAGCGTGACCGATTCGGTCGATCTCCCCTTGGCCGTCGCACTCACGCGTGACCCCGACATCGCGAAAGCCCTCGACCAGGCCGAGACGTTCGGCTTCGGTCGGTGGTCGGACGATGGACGCGACACCTTCGCCCTCACCCCGCTGACGCGCGGCATGCTGCGCCGTGAGCTGCGCCGATCCTTCCCCGGCGAAGTCGCGCACCTCCGACGCCTCGCGGCAGAAGGGGCGATTCGCCGCGACATGCCCCTCGAAGGGCTGCGACTCGCCCTGGAGGACGACGATCTACGGCTCGCGAAACACGTCACGATGTCCGGGTGGAATCGCCTGCTCCACCGCGATCGGCGCGCGGTCGCGGAGCTGCTCGCCGACGTCCCTGTGGCACGACTCAAGCAGGAGCCGCTCGTGGCCATGCTGCTGGGGATGAGCCTCAAACCCAGCAGGCTCCGACGCCAGCGGGGGCTCCAACTGCTGCGCATGGCGGTGGCTGCGGCGAACTCCCGTCGGCCCACCCTGTCAGCCACGGAGCGGATCTTCATCTGGGCGGCGGAGAGCGCCTCCCTGCGTGCCATCGGGCGGCCGGAGCCGGCCGCCCAGATGGCCGCGCGAGCCCTGGCGCTGTTCCAGGAGACACCGGAATCGCAATGGCAGCAGTACGCCCGCGATGTGCCACTCATGTGCACGCACATCGGCATCTCCCTGTACTACGGCGGACAGCTGGACGAAGCCATCGAGGTCTGGGAGCGGGCCACGGCGCTCGCCGCGGCGCACGGGAGCACGAACGGCTTCCACGGCATCTGCCTCCTCGCGGGTGTCCACGCCCTGAACGGCGACCTGCCCGAAGCGCGGCACTACTTCTCCCTCGTGCGCGACGGCGAGTGGGACCCGGAGCTCCTGGACAGCTACCAGAGCACGTTCTACCGGATCGCCGGTGCGATGCTCGCGGTGGAGGACGGCGACCTCCCGGCGGCGAAGCAGCACATCCGCTTCTTCGAGCCATACCGAGCGACGAGCGAGCACTGGACGACGATGGCCTCCGTGGAGGCGTGGATCGCCCTGCACGAGGGAGATGCAGCAGGGGGCCTGGAGCGCCTCGAGTCTTTCGCGCGCCTCCGAGGGAGGGAGGCGAGCGCCGCCCACGTGCGCCACGCGCTCTCCCGGCCGCGGGTGCTGCTGCACCTCGCCCTCGGCGACGTCGGCACCGCGAAGAGCATCGTCCAGCGCGATGCCGGGTCCGATCGTTTCGGCACCGTCGTGAAGCGAGCACGTCTGGCTCTCATCGACGGCGCGGCCGCTGACGTGGTCCGACTCCTGGGACAGACCCGCCTGCGTCCCTCCACGGCCCGAGAACGCGCCGAAGCGCTGGCGGTGCACAGCGCCGCTCTGCGCCGGGTGTCCCCGGCCGCCGCGCAGCCGTCGAGCGCGACGTTGAGCGCGCAGCTCGCGGACCGCGGCCTCACCACTCCGCTCGTGCTCCTGGGCGCGGAGGACTTCGGTGCGGTCCGCGCCGACCTCGATCCGACCGGTCGCGCCACCTTCCCCCGGCGATCCGCTCTGCCGTCCTTCGAGAGCCGCCCCCGCCTGACCCCCCGTGAGCAGGTGGTGCTGCGCACGCTGACGTCCGGTGCGCCGCTGCCGACGATCGCCGCTGAGCTGCGCGTCTCGCAGAACACCCTCAAGACCCAGCTCCGCAGCATCTACCGCAAGCTCGACGCCGGCAATCGCTCCGAGGCGTTGGAGCAGGCGGCCCGTCACGGCCTCCTGCCCGACTGAGCGCCGGCGCCAACCACCCGCCGACTGCACACGCCGAAGGCCCCGCCCGTCGCATCACGACGGACGGGGCCTTCCCGACGAGCGTCAGGCCTGCGAGCGGCGTCGGCGCACGATCAGCAGCACGGCACCGCCGAGCAGCAGAGCGATCGCCAGAGCCAGCACCCACGGGGCCAGGATTCCGCCGGTGAGCGCGAGCGGCGTCAGCACCGGGTTATCGGTCGAACTCGTCGGCGGCGTGATCGTCTCACCGCCGGGAGGAGTGGCCGTCCCCACAGCCACGTTGTGCAGCTTCGCGCCTGCCGCGTCAGCGTGCACGATCACGGAGTACGTGATGGTGATGCTCTCTCCCTGGGCGAGGCTGCCGCTCCAGCGCAGCTGGTTCCCGTCCACCGCGGGAGCCGCCACCGCGCGGTCACCCACGACGGCGGTCGCACCGGGTCGGAGGTCGGCATGCCGCAGCACGCCGGAGAGGTCATCCGTGATGACGACGTCATCCAGCCCGGTCTCCCCCGTGTTGGTGCCGACGAGCCGGTAGGTGACCACGCTTCCCGCGGCCACGGCCTTCTCCGAACCGGGATCGGCCGTCTTGACGAAGGTGAAGCCCGGGGTACCGACCGGGTTCTCGGTCGTCACCGGAGGCGGCGTGAGCTCCCCGCCACCGGGCGGGGTGGCGGTTCCCGCGACCGTGTTCGCGATCGTCGCACCACCTGCGTCGCCGTTCACGGTCACCGAGTACGTGATGGTGACGCGCTGACCGACGGCGAGCGCGCCCGACCAGGTGAGCTCGTCACCGTCCACGACCGGAGCGGGCGCGGATCCGTCGATCACGGTCGCCGTGGCGTCGTCGTTGTAGACGGCGTGGGCGAGGACGTCCGAGAGGTCGTCGCTGATGCTCACCGGCGCCAGCGCGGTCTCTCCGGTGTTCACGCCGGTCACCGTGTAGGTGATGACGCTGCCGGGATCGACGCGGGTTCCCGACGCGGGGTCGGCCGACTTGCGGAGCTCGAAGCCGGGCTCGTTGACCGGGTGCTCCGTCGTGGCCGGCGGCGTCTCGATCGGCGGCACACCGCCGGGCGGGGTCGCCGATCCCGAAGCCGAGTTCTCGAGGATCGCTCCCCCGGCATCCGCCTGCACGGTCACGGAGTACGTGATCGTGACGGTCTCGCCGACCTGGAGGGCTCCCGTCCACGACAGGCTGTCGCCGGAGACCACCGGGGCGGTCGAGGCGGTCGTGCCGATCAGGGCGGCCGCGTCGTCGTTGTAGTCGGCGTGGGCGAGGACGCCGGAGAGGTCATCCACGATCGCGACCGGATCGAGGACCGTCTCACCGGTGTTCACCCCGGTCACCGTGTAGGTGATGACGCTGCCGGGGTCGACCGCCGTGCCCGCCACCGGGTCGGCGCTCTTCGACACCGAGAATCCGGGGACGTTCACGGCGTTCGTCGTGGTGCCGGGCGGCGGGGTGATGACGGACCCTCCGGGCGGGGTCGCCGTCGCGCTCGCACTGTTCTCGAGCACGGATCCCACTCCGTCGGCTCCGACCGTCACCGAGTACGTGATGACCACGGTCTGACCGACGGCGAGCGCACCGGACCAGTCGAGCTCCGCGCCGTCGACCGCCACCGCACCGGAGGGCAGCCCGCCGATCACGGCCACGGCGTCGTCGTTGTACGAGGCGTACGGCAGCACCTTCGAGAGGTCATCCGTGATCTCGACCGGGTCGAGCACCGTCTGACCGGTGTTGACGGCCGTCAGCGTGTAGGTCAGCACATCACCGGGATCCACGGCTGTGCCCGCAGCCGGTTCGGCGGTCTTGGCGAAGGTGAAGCCGGGCTCGTTGACCGGGTGCTCCGTCGTCGCCGGCGGCGGCGTGATCGGCGTGCCCGGCGTGGTGGGGCTGTCCGGGTCGCTCGGGTCCGTCGGGATGAGTGGCGTCGCCGTGCCCGTGGCCGTGTTCGCGATCGTCTCACCCCCGGCGGTCGGGTCGACCGTCACGGAATAGGTGATGACGACGTCCTGGCCCGGGAGCAGCACACCGCTCCAGTCGAGGGCGGCGTCCACCACGCTGACGTCGCCGCGGGTGGCGGTCACGTCGTCGTTGTACGAGGCATGAGCAAGCGCGCCGCGCAGATCATCGGCGATCGATGCAGGGTCGAGCACGGTGTCACCCGTGTTCGTGCCCGTGACGGTGTAGGTGATCACGCTGCCGGGATCGACACGCGTCCCCGATGCGGGGTCGGCGGACTTCGCGACCGTGAAGCCGGGGGTGGCGACCGGGTGCTCCGTCGTCGACGGCGGCGTCGTGACCGGGGTACCGGGCGTGGTGGGGCTGTCGGGGTCGGTCGGGTCCACCGGGATGAGCGGGGTCCCCTCACCCGTGACGGTGTTGCGCAGCAGCACGCCGGTCGCGTCGGCGTCGACCGTCACCGTGTAGGTGATGTCGACCCTGGCGCCGGGAGCGAGCGCCCCGGTCCAGGTGAGCGTCGTGCCGTCGAGCTCGACGGCTCCGGTCGATGCGCTCGCGTCGCCGCCGTACTGAGCGTGGGCGAGCACGGCGGACAGGTCGTCGACGATGGACGCGGGGTCGAGCGTCGTGTTACCCGTGTTGACACCGGAGATCGTGTACGTGATCGTGTCGCCCGCGCGCACGGCGGTGCCGGAGACGGGGTCCGCGGACTTCGTCACCTCGAGGCCGGTCTCGACGACCGGGTGGTTCGTCTCCGCGGGCGGCGGGACGATCGGGGTCCCCAGGGTCGTGGGACCGTCGGGGTCGGCCGGGTCGACCGGGATCCGCGGTGTGGCCGTGCCACGGGCGACGTTGTTCAGCAGCGCCTTCTGGACTCCGGCATCGACGGTCACCGAGTAGCGGATGGTGACGGACTCGCCGCGGGGCACATCGCCCGTCCAGGTGAGCGTGTCGCCGCTGACGGTGACGGAGCCGCGGTCGGCGGTCACGTCGTCGTTGTAGCCGGCGTCATCGAGCACACCCGACAGGTCGTCGACGATCCGGGCCGGATCGAGGTCGGTGTCACCCGTGTTGGTTCCGGTGATCGTGTAGGTCACGGTGTCGCCGGCCGAGACGGCGGTGCCCGAGGCGGGGTCGGCGGACTTGCTGATCGTGAATCCCGAACCGATCACCGGGTGCTCGGTGGTGACCGTGGGCGGGACGATGGGTTCGCCCGGCACCTGCGGCCCGTCGGGGTCACTCGGGTCCGGAGTCGTGGGCGTCGCGGTGCCGCTGACGGTGTTCTTCAGGATCTCACCCGAGGTGTCGGCCTCCACGGTCACGGAGTACGTGATCGTCACGCTCTGTCCGGGCTGGAGCGTGCCGGTCCAGGCGAGGTCGTCGCCCGTGATGGTCGCTGCGCCCGCGGCGACGGGTGCGCCGTCGATCTCGGTGGCGACGTCGGAGTTGTAGGCGGCGTGTGCGAACACGGCCGACAGGTCGTCGGAGAGGGAGGCCGGATTCAGCACCGTGGCACCGGTGTTGGTGCCGGTCACCGTGTACTCGATGGTCTGCCCCGGCTCCACGACGGTGCCGGCAGCGGGGCTGGAGCTCTTGGCGACGGTGTAGCCCGCTACCGGGTGCTCGGTCGTGACCGCGGGAGGATCGACCGGGGGCAAGCCGCCGGGAGGGGTGCCGGAGGCGGTGACGCTGTTGGCGATCCGCTCTCCTTCGACATCGGCGTCGACGATCACCGAATACGTGATGGTGAGCACCTGACCGGGCTCGAGCGCGCCGGTCCAGGCGAGGTCGTCACCGGTGATGGTTGCGGCGCCGGACGCGACGGGGGAGCCATCGAGCTCCGTGGCGACGTCTCCCTGGTACTCGGCGAACGCGAGCACGCCGGACAGGTCGTCGCTCACGCGGACGGGGTCGAGGATCGTGTTGCCCGTGTTCTCCGCCTCGACGGTGTACGTGATGCGCTGACCCGCCTGCACGGCGACGCCGTCGGCCGGGTCGGAGGTCTTGCGCAGCGCCAGGTCGGGTGCGAGACGTACGTTCGTGAACGTGCACGTGACGTCGGTGCCGAGCGCACCGGCGGGCTGGACGACGCTGCCGTCTGCGGTCACGGCGACCGGAGACGTGGAGCCGTCGGATTCGACCTGCACGCAGTCGAGCGATTCGGCGTACCGGGTGCTGTCCGTGGTTCCGGATGCGGACTCGGAGAGGCGGAAGGTGTCGCCCTGGTTGGTGAACACCGGTCCGGCGTAGTCCGGCTGCAGCCCCGTGGCCTCTCCGCGGGTGGTGGCGTCCGTCTGCGCGACCTGATAGCCGGCCGGCGACTGCACACGCAGGGCGAACTGGTCGGTGGCGGCGTGACGCCCCTCGGGGAGGTCCTTCTTCAGCGTGAGGGTGTTCGGGAAGGTGCAGCTGGCCATGTCGGTCGGCCCGAAGGTTCCGATCGAGGTGGTGTTGACGGTCACGCCGCGGGGGAGGTCGACCTCGATGATGCGGTTTCCGCCTCCGGAGACCGACACGAAGATGTGGCCGAGGTTTCCGAACGCGATGCCGTTGCCCTGCACGCCGTCGCCCATGTTGTGGACCTGCTTGGCGTCGATCGTGGCGGTGCTCGGCGCGAGCGAGGTGGGAAGGTCGGACGAGTAGATGACATTGTCGGCCACGAGCACGAGCTGGCCCGAGGCGCTGAAGGCCATGTCGCCGTTGGCGCCGAACGCGCTGCTGCCGGCGGTGGGGCGGAGCGTGCCGACCTGCACGTAGGCCTGCGGAGTGACGCTCTCGTTCCAGGCGTAGAGGTTGATGGCGCCGCTGACGGTACCGCTGGCGAAGTAGTAGACGCCGGTCACCGGGTGGACGGCACCTCGGAGCACGGAGGAGTTGAGCGTGAACGTGGTGCGGCTCGTGGAGTCGGTCACGCGGTCATGCTTGGCCAGCACCTTGGATCCGGCCGCATTGGTGACCGTGTAGGCGTAGCGGCCGCTGGAGGAGATGCCGAGGGCATTGTTGGAGTGGTCGACGCCGAGGGTGGTGGAACCGAGCGTGCCGCCGTTTCCCGGTGTGCCGCCCTGCTCGTCCACGATGAACTCGCGCACCTCGGTCGTGCTCTGCACGTACACGGCGCCCGGCGTGCAGAGGAACGGGTCAGCCGCGATCGCGGGAGCCGCCGTGAGCGTGCCTCCGATGAACACCATCGACGAGGCGACCAGCGCCGTGCTCAGGGCGCCTCCGATCAGCTTCTTCGCGCGGCCCCGCCAGCGGCTGTGCCGCTCGGACGGAAGGCCATTGGCTGTGTGGTCCTTGCGGGCAACACGAAACCCCATGACAGACTCCCCATTCATCGCTTCCCCGGTGCGCGTTCGCACACGGAAACCCCCGCCCCCTCAGGCGACCGCCGAGCACCATCCAGACATGGCGAACTCGGCTCGGGCCATCCGCCAGACTGCCCGCCCCCCGACGACCGCTCCGGCCGATCCCGGAGAATTCACCCCGCCTTTTCACCCCGCGTACGGCATGCTCCCTCCGCACGGGCTCTCGCGTCCCGGCGGGGAGGGATGCCATGCTGTCGGGATGCAGCGCACCACCAAGATCACGACCGCGGTCGTCGTCGTCGCCATCGCGGGGTTGGTCGCCGTAGCGGCTCCCGCCGTGATCGGCGCCGCGCCGGCTGTCGTCGACGCGGGCTCGTGGGTGTCGGAGCGCTTCGCCGCCGAGCCCTCCACGGCCCCGACGAGTCGCGCGGAGAAGACCGAGCAGGGCGGACTCGTCGACCTGGGCGACGGCATCAGCGTTCCCGCCGGTGGTCCCGGTGACTGCACCACCAACGCGCTCATCAACATCTACCGGGACGACGGCTCTCCGATGCACGCCAAGCTCCTGGGCGAGCTCGTCGAGATGGGCGCGTCGGAGCTGGCGAGCGGACCCGTCACGCTGGATGCGGCCGGCGAGATCTTCTCCTACGAGGTGCGGGCCGGCGACAGCCTCATCGCGATCGGCGAGCGATTCTGCGTCGACTACGTCACGGTCTCCAGCTTCAACCACGTGCGCGCCAACGAGCCGATCAGCCCGGGCGACACCCTCTACCTGCGCCCGGATCCGACGCTTCCGTTCGTCGACATCTACGGGCCGTACAACGCCGAGCCCGGCTCCTCCACCATCCCCTACTACGACGGCGTGGCGGCGTTCTCGACCGCTGTCGCCACGGCAGATCTGGGTGCCGCCCGGTGGCTCTGGAAGCGCCTCGAGAAGGACATGCACCCGGAGACCGCAGCCGTGATCACCCAGGCGTTGAGCGACGACGATCTTCCGCTGCTCCGCCGCCTGTTCCCGTAGCAGCGGGACTCCGCGCCGCCGTTCGGCGAGCCCTCGTTTTCGCGCGCCAGGAAACCCTCAGGAAACTTCTCGGAAGATCCCGGTATTCGGTGTTGCTAAGTACCGGTACTCAGTGTTACTTTGTACCGGTACCCAGCAACACTGAGTACCGAGAGAGGAAGGGAGGACCTGATGGGCAAGCAGATGACCGAGATGCTCAAGGGCACTCTGGAGGGCATAGTTCTGGCGCTCCTCGCCGAGCAGCCGGCCTACGGATACGAGATCACGACCCGCATCCGCGACCACGGGTTCACCGACATCGCCGAGGGCACGATCTACGCACTCCTGGTGCGCATCGAGCAGAAGAAGCTCGTCGACGTCGAGAAGGTCCCGAGCGAGAAGGGGCCGCCCCGCAAGGTGTACACCCTGAACGCGCAGGGCCGCCAGGAGCTCGGGGAGTTCTGGAAGACCTGGGACTTCCTCCGCACGCACATCGAACGACTGAACAACACGAACGAGGAGAACTGATCATGGCCGCGAAGTGGATCGAAGCGCTCACCGGATCGCTCGAGCAGAAGAAGCAGTACAAGCAGGCCAAGGCCCGCATCGACGTCCTCCCCTCGCCGTACCGCGAGGTGGCGAACGCCCAGTACCGGTACTACCTGTACTACGGCGGCATCACCGACGGCGACACCATCGTCACCATGTTCCTCGACCTCGCGGACCTGTGGGAGCGCGCTGCCATCGACGGCACCCCCGTCAGCGCGATCGTGGGCGACGACCCCGTCGAGTACGCCGAGGAGTATGCCCGCGCCTACGGCGGCACCCAGTGGATCGACAAGGAGCGCGCGCGCCTCATCAAGGCGTTCGACGACGCGAGGAAGAAGGAGAACGAGTCATGACGAACGCCGCCATCTCGGTACGCGGTATCGAGAAGTCCTACAAGGATCTGCATGTCCTGCGCGGGGTCGACTTCGAGGTCGAGAAGGGCAGCATCTTCGCCCTCCTCGGCTCGAACGGCGCCGGCAAGACCACGATGGTGCGTGTCCTCTCCACCCTGCTGAAGGCGGATGCCGGAACGGCGACCGTGCAGGGTATCGACGTGGCGGCGAACCCGGTCGGCGTCCGGGAGCGCATCAGCCTGACCGGACAGTTCGCCGCCGTCGACGAGATCCTCACCGGACGCGAGAACCTGGTGCTGGTCGCGAAGCTGCGGCATCTGCCCGACCCCGGGAAGGTCGCCGACGATCTGCTGGCGACCTTCCGCCTGACGGATGCCGGCAACCGCAAGGTCGGCACCTACTCGGGCGGCATGCGTCGCCGGCTCGACATCGCGATGAGCCTGGTCGGGCACCCCGAGGTCATCTACCTCGACGAGCCGACGACCGGCCTCGACCCCGAAGCCCGCATCGAGGTGTGGGACGTGATCAAGGAGCTCGCGAACACCGGAACCACCGTGCTGCTCACCACGCAGTACCTCGATGAGGCGGAGCAACTGGCCGACCGCATCGCGATCCTGCACGAGGGCCGCATCATCGCGAACGACACCCTCGCCGGGCTGAAGCGCCTGCTGCCGGCCGCGAAGGTCGAGTACGTCGAGAAGCAGCCCACCCTCGAGGAGATCTTCCTCACCCTCATCGGCCCCTCGTCCACGCAGAAGGAGGACGCAGCATGACCATGCACTTCACGGCCGACACGGCGACGCTCACCGGCCGCTCCATGCGGCACATCTTCCGCAGTCCCGACACCATCATCACCACGGCGGTCACCCCGATCGCCCTGATGCTGCTGTTCGTGTACGTCTTCGGCGGCGCGCTCCAGCAGAGCACCGGCGCCGAGAACTACGTGAACTACCTGCTCCCCGGCATCCTGCTCATCGCGATCGCCTCGGGGATCGCTTACACCGCATTCCGGCTCTTCACCGACATGCAGAGCGGGATCTTCGAGCGCTTCCACTCCATGCCGATCGCCCGGTCGAGTGTGCTGTGGGCGCACGTGCTCACCTCACTGACCGCGAATGCGATCACCCTGGCGATCATCTTCGGCGTCGGATTCGTGATGGGCTTCCGCACCGGGGCGAGCTTCTGGGCCTGGCTCGCCGTCATCGGCATCCTGATGCTGTTCACCCTGGCGCTCACCTGGCTCGCCATCATCGCGGGCCTGAACGCCAAGACGGTCGACGGGGCGAGCGCGTTCTCGTACCCGCTGATCTTCCTCCCGTTCATCAGCTCGGCCTTCGTCCCGACCGACACCATGCCGGCACCGGTGCAGTGGTTCGCCGAGAACCAGCCGGTCACCTCGATCGTCAACACCATCCAGGCGCTGTTCGCCGAGCAGCCCGTCGGCAACGACATCTGGGTCGCCCTCGCCTGGTGCGTCGGCATCCTCGTGGTCGCCTACGTGTTCGCGATCATCTCCTACCGGAAGAAGGTCAGCTGATCTTCTCCCCGATCTGGCCCCGCACCAGATGAAGGAGATCTCTTGATTCGAAGGCCCCTCAGAACCCTGAGTCCTTCAGATCAAGAGATCTCCTTCATCTGCGTGTGGGCGTCGGGCAGGGCGTGACCTCGACGCGATGAGGGCGACTAGCCCGATTCGCCCCCGCCCACGACCTCCATGCGCTGCGTGAACGTCATCCGGTCGCGGACGACCCGCTCCGGATCCCACCCCGGGCCGGGCGTCGAAGCGATGAGGAGTTGCGAATAGGGGTGCTCGGGATGGGTCAGAACCCGCTCGGTATCCCCCTGTTCGACGACTGCGCCACGGAAGAGCACGAGAACCCGGGAGCAGAGTTCGCGGACGACAGCGAGATCGTGACTGACGAACAGGTAGCTCACCCTCGACTCGCGCTGGATCTCGGCGAGGAGTTCGAGTACCTGAGCCTGCACGGAGACATCGAGTGCGGATACGGCCTCGTCGAGGACGACGAGACGAGGAGAGACCGCGAGTGCCCGTGCGATCGCAACGCGCTGTCGCTGACCGCCCGAAAGCTCGTGGGGCTTCGCGTCGGCATGCCGTTCGGTGAGTCGCACCCGATCCAGCAGCTCCGCGATCGTACGGTCGGCATGAGGACCCGCTGCCTCCTCTCGCAGCCTCAGAGTCCGCCGCAGCGTCTGCCGCACGGTCAGTCGGCGATCCAGCGACCCGTTCGGGTCCTGGAACACCATCTGCACCGCGCGAGCTCTCGCCAGGCGCTCAGCCCTGCCGCGCGGCCTGCGGAGGCGATCGACACCGTCGATCACCGCCGACCCCGCGTCGGCGCGCTCCAGACCGACGAGAATCCGGGCGATCGTCGACTTGCCCGAGCCCGATTCACCGACGAGACCGAGCGCCTCACCTGCGTCGATGGCGAAACTCACGTTGTTGACAGCGACGACGCGCTCTGTTCCCGGACCCATCCGAAACGCCCGGTACAGATCGGAGACTTCCACCAGACTCATGACGGCTCCTTCGTGTCGAGCACGGGGGCAGCTTCGATCAGCGAGAGTGTGTACGGGTGGACCGCATCCGCGAAGAGCCCGGGTTTCGTCAGCGTCTCCACGATCTCACCCTGCCGAAGGACATGGATCCGATCGCAGATCGCGCCCGCGAGTGCCAGGTCGTGGGTGATGAAGAGCATCCCGAGACCACGTTCACGGATCTGCCGCTGGAAGATGGCGACGATCTCGGCTTGCGTCGTCACGTCGAGCGCGCTCGTCGCCTCGTCGGCGAGAAGGAGCGCAGGGTCGGCGCTCAGCGCCGATGCGATGACGACGCGCTGAAGCATGCCGCCCGAGAGCTCGTGCGGAAACTGCCGCATGCGCCGCTCCGGGTGAGTCAGCCCCACCGCGGCCAAGAGCTGGATGATGTGCGCCTCCGCACGGCTTCGCTGCCACCCGTGGACACGGACGAGTCGTTCGGAGAGCGAATCCCCGATGCGCCGCACGGGGTTGAGTGCGGAACGCGGGTCCTGCTGCACAAGCGAGACGGATGCGGAGCGCACCCGTCGTCGGGTCCTTTCGTCGGCGGCCACCATCTGTGTTCCATCGATCCGGATACTCCCCGCGATCGTCGCTTCCTCGCCATAGAGGGCGAGGGCCGCGCGCACCGTCGTCGACTTTCCCGAGCCCGACTCGCCCACGAGCCCGACGAGTTCGCCGCGGTCCACACTCAGGGTGATGCCGGTGAGGATCTTCACCGCGTCTTCACCGTGCCCGAAGGCGAGATCAAGGTCCTGAATTTCGAGGAGCATCACTCATCCCTTCGCAAGAAGTCGGTCGGCCACACGCACCCCGGCGACGTTCACCGCGATGACGACGATGGCGATGGCAGCACCGGGCACCAGCGTCGGGAGGAACTCTCCCTGGATGATGCCGGGTTGCCCCTCCTGCACCATCAGGCCCCATTCGGAACTCGGAGGCTGCGCGCCGAACCCGAGGAAACTCAACGTCGCAAGGCTCATGAGAGCTTCCCCGAAGAGCACGACCAGGTATCCGACGAGCGGAGGCAGCAGGTTCGGGATGACTCCGCGCAGGCAGATCGTCAAGCCGCCGAGCCCCTGAACCCGGTAGGCGTCGATGTAGGGACGCGTCATCTCGCTCAACGCAAGGCTTCGCGTGTACTTCGCGATCACCGGTGCATAGGCGAGCGCGAGTGCAACGATCGCTGTTGCGGGACCCTTGCCGAACACGGCGATGACGAGCACGACGAAGAGCAGGCCGGGGAACGCGAACATCACGTCGGTCACGCGGGCCAGGACGGTATCGATCCACCCCCCTCGCCATGCCGCCAATACGCCGATCGCCACACCGAGGATGGTGGCGAGCACGAGCAGCACCACCGGGCCCACCAGCGTCTCGCCTGCCCCGATGAGCAACCGGGAGAAGAGGTCGCGTCCGAGTTGGTCCGTGCCGAGCAGGTGCTGTGCGCTCGGACCTTCCCAAATCGCCGCGAAGTCGACACTGTCGGCCTCGTAGGGGGCGAGGAGTGGGGCGAAGGCGGCCGCGACGGCGATGAGGGCGAGGAAGCCGCAGGAGATCCAGAACCCGAGGTCGGATCCGGACCGCCGGCGTCTGCGAACCCGCGGGAGCAGGATCGAGGTCATGCGGACACCGCCCTTCGTCCGATTCGGGGGTCGAGCACGGGCAGGAGCAGGTCGACGATCGTCGTGACGATCATGTAGGCGACGACCATGAAGAGGAGCACCGCTTGCACCACCGGGAAGTCATGCGTGTTGATCGCATCGACGAGGAGCGAGCCGACGCCGGATATCCCGAACACCGTCTCGACTGCGACCGTTCCGGCGATCATGCTCGCGATGACGAGCGCGATCATGGTGATGATCGGCCCCCAGGCTGCGCGCAAGACGTGATCACGCACGACATACCGTTCGCGCAGCCCCGAAGCGCGGGCAGCCTCGACATGCTCGGAAGAGAACTGCTCGATCATCGATTGGCGCGTGACACGACTCACGATCGCGAGCGCGGTGACGGCGAGGGTAAGCGCAGGAAGAGTGAGCGCGTACACGCGATCGAATCCCGCCGTGCCTGCGCCGGCGACCGGGAACCACCGCAGCTCCACGGCGAAGAGCGCGACGAAGGCAATGCCCAACACGAAGGAGGGGATGCTCGCGGCGAGGGTCGTTGCTCCGGTGATAGCGGTGTCGACCGCCTTCCCCCGGCGCACGGCGGCCATGACACCGAGACCGATGCCGATCACTGTGAGCAGGATGGCTGCGTACGCGACGAGCGACAGGGTGATGGGCACCCTCGCGGCAAGGAGCGCACTCACCGGCTGGTGGTACTGGAAAGACTGGCCGAAGTCGCCGGTGAGGACTCCCGAGGCCCAGTGCCCGTACTGAACGAGCATCGGCTCGTCGAGGTGGTACTGGGCCCGGACGCTCGCGATCCGCTCCGGGGTCAGGTTCTCGGGGTTGCCGATGAGGAACGTGACCGGATCACCCGGCGCGGCGTACATCGCAGCGAAGATGATGAAGGAGGCGATCACCAGCGTGAAGACCATGCCGGCGAGCTTGCGGAACGCGAGCGCCACCACGACTACCCCTTCGTGCTGCCGAGGTCGACGGCCCACGGGTAGTAGATGAAGGCCGCAGAGGCCGGTACGCCGGTGACGTCGTTCGACATGATGAGCGTCGACGGCGTCGCCACGACCGGGATCCACACGGCGTGCTCCACCCAGCGCTTCTGCAACTCGATCGTGATCGCGGCGCGCTCGACGTCGTCCGTCGCCGCGTAGCCTTCATCGACCAGCGCATCGTATTCCGGGTCGGCGAAGACGCCGAAGTTCACGCTCGCATCGGATGCGCCGTTCTTGTAGAAGCCGAGCGGGTCGTTCTTCGAGATGTAGTACTCATCGGGCCACAAGTCCGCCTGACCCCGCAATTCGGGGTCGGAGTAGAAGTCGCCGTACTGCACCTGGGGGATCACCGTGATCTCCGCCTCCAGCCCGATGGACTGCGCGGCGGACACGAGCGCGTTCGCGATGACGTTGTGCGTCGACGACCCGTTGGACGCGACGACGATCGGAGCGGACGGGACGCCTGCCTCGGAGATCAGGTCTTCGGCGGCGGCGAGGTCGGCATCGCTCGGCTTCGCGGGCGCTCCTTCGAGTGCGTCGTACGCCTGCTCGAAGGTATCGACCTGGTATCCCCAGGCCCCCGATCCGACCGGCGTCTTCCACGGCTGGGCGAGACCGCCGAAAGCGGCAGCGGCCACCCCGGTGCGATCGAGAGCGAGCGAGAGCGCCTGACGGACGCGCTCATCCGTCAGCGCGCCACGATCTGTCGTCTCGAGCACCCAGGCGTTCGTTGAGGGACCTTGATAGACGGAGACGTCTGCGCTCTCGATGAAGCTCCTCGCGGCACCTGCGTTCTCCAGGAAGGACCCCTGGGCTTCGCCCGTCGTGACCGAGTTTGCGATCGCAGTCTCATCGGCCCAGCGGAAGACGATCTCGTTCGTGAGAGCGTCGACGTCTGAGTTCCAGTAGTCGGCGAACTTGGTGATGGTGAGCTGCGACCCCGCATCCCACGAGGTCACCTCGTACGGTCCGCTGCAGGCGGAAGCGGAACCGGGGCTGCCGAAGTCCTCCCCTTCGGCTTCGATCACACGCGGGTTCCAGACGATGCCACCGTCGCCCGCCATCGCCTGGAGGAGGATGGCGTCCGGCTGCGACGTCGTGACGGTGATCTGGTCATCACCGGTCTGTTCGATCGCGACCACATTCCGGTACTCGTCGGATTCGGCAGCGCCCTCAGCGGAATGTCGCTGCATGCTCCACAAGACGTCGGCGGTGCTCACGGGGCTTCCGTCATGGAACAGCGCGTCCTGCCTGATGGTGAAGACGAGATGGGTGTCATCGGTCCACTGCGCGTCTGATGCCAGCCCCTGCCCGAGGGTGAGGTCAGGTTGCACCTGCATGAGCCGATCGCAGACATTCGCGAGGACCGTGTCGTCGGCGGTGGTGGCGTCGATGTCGGCGTCGAGCGTCGTCGGCTCTCCTCCGAGCATCCAGGTCACGGTATCGAGTGAGCCGGCAGCGGCAGGTGTCGTCGCGCCGAACGGGACGTCGAAGGCGGTGTCGCCGCCACCGTCGTCGTCCGAGCTCGAGCTGCAACCGACCAGGACGAACGCCGACGCTGTGATCGCGCCGATCATCAGCGTGATGGGGTGATGCTGCTTCTTCATTGAACGCTATCTCCTCGTGTTTCAGTCTGTCAGTGGGTGGGGTCGTAGAGATTCCAAGGCAGCACCTCGTAGTCGGTCTCGCACGGGAACCCGTTCGCGACGCGGTACTCACCGGTCGTCAGATCGACACAGCTCGAGAGGAGCGTCGACCACTGCTTCACCGGAGGACTGTCAGGGTGCGGATGTGTACAGACCCCTTCGGGGAAACCGATGTGATCCGACATCGCCTCGCGGACGAATGCGTAACTCTCCTCGGGTGACTCCGCCATCGCCACCCTGGCGAGTCCTGCCTCGACACGCGGCAGACGGAGCAGCGAGTCCGCGGATACCGGGAGGTAGGACCCGGCGAGCTGCGGGGGCACGGATGCTTGGAAGTGGTTGGTGTGGGCGATCACACCGCGTTCGGGATAGATCCAATCCACACCGCTCGGCGTGGTCTCGAGATCGATGCCGAATCCGCTGCGGTCGGCGAGCAGGGCGTTGCTCGCGATATGGGGCCGCGTCTTGACGAGCGTCCTGAGCGCACTCGCGATATCGCCCTGGTCGAGGACGAGTCGACGGATCAAGGTCTGCGGCACTCCGACCGCATTGCCGAAACTTCCACCGAGACCATTGGCATTGAGCGAGATCCCCGCGGAGTTGGCTCCGTGGCGGCCCACCTGACCGGCCTCGACCTGCATGATCACCGTGGGAAGCGGATCCTGCACGACGCGGACGATGAGGGTCGTACCCGCTGTACGCGTGCGCCAATCCCAGTTCTGTCCGACGAGGGTGTGCCCCGTGCCGCTGCCCTCCCCGGTCAGGAAGAAGGATGTGCACCCGTCGACCGCATCACGTTCGTCATCGTCGACCCGTGCCGCCGCGATCACACCTTTCGCAGGGCTCTGGTGGTCGTAGACGAACTCCCCGCGCACGTTCAATGTGAGGATCTCGGCGAAGGAGACGCCCGCTCCCTCGGCGATCCCGCGCATCTCCTCGATCAGATGCGGGGCGATCTGCTCGCTGATCGGAAGCCACTGCGAGACGGAGGCCGTGATCTCGGCCCAGCTCATGCCCGTCTGCTGGGTCAACGCTTCCTTGTAGTACTCCAGCGATCCTGCGATGAGGTCAGCCGCGGCGTCCCCGTAGAGGCGCCCACGTTCGCGCGGCGCTCCACTTATCTCGATCATGCGGATCGGCGTGGTAGCCGGCATGGGACCTCCCTGTCTGCTGAGTCTGTTGCGGAAAGTCGATGCACCCAGGATGATTGAAACATCCGTTACGGATGATGCGCCTCTCGAACAGAATGATACAGCAATGGAACCGTTTGTAACAAGTGATACAGATAATCCCGCGCTCTCCGGTCTCCGAGCGCGCATCGCCAGGACATGGAACGACCTCTCGAAGTCCGAACGAGCCGTCTGCCGCGTCCTGTCATCGACCTCCGCCGAGCACATCCTCTACGCGAGCGCCGCCGAGCTCGGCACCCAGAGCGGCACCTCGAACGCCTCGGTCGTCCGCACCCTGCAGAAGCTCGGGTACTCGGGACTCTCGCACTTGAAACAGGAGGTCGCGGCCCCCTTCTCGAGCAGCGTCTCGCCTGAGGTGCGGCTCAAGACGCGTATCGAGCACATCGGACAGGATCTCGCCCGGATCCAGAAGGAAACCTGGGACGAGGCCGCGTCACTCATCGAACTCGCCCGCACATCGAACGACGACGACGCGTACTCCGCGGCGATCACGCTGCTCATGCGCGCCGAGAGCATCTACTGCTACGGCCTCGGCGCCTCCGGCATCGCCGCCGAGAATCTCGCACTGCGCCTGCGGCGTACGGGCCTCACCACGCGGCGGCTCAGCACGGACGGCTTCCGCCTCGCCGATGAGGTCATGAACCTCGGGGCGAAGGACATCCTCGTCATCTTCGCGCCCGGGCGGGTGACCCGTGACATCGACGTGCTCCTGGATCACGCGCAGTTGATGGGCGCCGGCGTCATCCTCGTGACCGACGAACTCCATGACCGGCTCTCGTCACGCGTCGATACGATCCTGACCGCACCGCACACCCCGACGGGACTGACGTCTGAGAGCCTTTCGGCCATTCTGATCTCGGACGTGCTGGTGCAGGGCATCTCTGCCGTCGCGCCAGACGCGGCATTGCGCTCCTCGCAGCTGCTCAACGATGTTCGAGCCCGCTTGGGCTACTGACTCCCGCCCCCGAACCCAGAAGCTCCCGTCGCACTCCTGCCGCCCGGCGGACCGGGACGACAGAGAGTGCGACGGGAGCGAACCCTTGACGGGGAAGTGCGACCTGGATCAGGTCAGCTGGTGACGGTCCAGTCGAACTCGTCGCCGTACTCCTTCAGCCACGCGTCGACCGCGTCGGCTTCCTTGCCCTCGCCGTACTCGTTGACCACGAGGTCTTCGAGTGCGCCGTACTGGGCGTCGTCGAGCTTGATCTTCCCGATCAGCTCCGCAGCCTCGGGGAACTCCTCGGCGAAGCCCTTGGTACCCAGGAAGTGCAGGCCCTCGGCCTCGCCCATGGCACCCATCGGGTCTTCGAGGTCCTTCATGCCGAAGGCGTCGTTGGCCCAGAACGGACGCCACAGCGTGACGACGAGGTCCTCCTGCTTGTCGGTCGCGGTCTTCAGCTCGGTGAGCATCGCGGCGGTCGACGAGGTGACGAGCTGGTACTCGCCGTCGAGGCCGTACTCGGGGATCATCTTCTCGGTCTGAGCGGTGAGGCCCGCACCCGGCTCGATGCCGATGATCTTGCCGTCGAACTCGGCACCCTTGCCCTTGAGGTCCTCGATCGAGTTCAGCTCGGAGTACTCCGGCACCGCGATCGTGAGCTTGGCGTTGTCGTAGTACGTGCCGATGTCCTCGATGTCGTCGCCGTACTCCTCCATGTAAGAGGCGTGCGTCAGCTCGGGCCAGGCCGAGGGGTACATGTCGACGTCACCCTGCGCAAGGCCGGTGTAGAGCGGCCCCGCCTCGGTCAGCGTCTTCATCTCGACCGTGTAGCCGATCTTCTCAAGCTGGTCCTGCAGCAGGTACGCGGTGCTGAGGCCGTCGGTCCACGAGGGCAGGAAGCCCAGCGTGATGGTGCCCTTGTCGTCGGCGTTGCTGTCGCCGCCCGTGCCGCCTGCACCGTCGCCGCTGCACCCCGCGAGGGTGAGCGATGCGGCGATGCCGACTGCGGTGAGTGCAAGGATCTTCTTCTTCATGTGATTTCTCTCTCTCAGTTCCGTATGGGTGTTGTTCCGTAGGAGTTATGGATAGTGCTCAGAGGGGGCCGCCGCCGACAGCGCTGCGTCGAGGAGCGACCGTCTCGCGCTCCGCCTGATCCGCGGCATCCTTCCGGTCGGCATCCTTCTCGGAGGCGGGGGCGGATGCTGTTCCGCTCCCTCCGCCGTTCGGCGTGCGGAGTCGCTCGATCATGCTGAGCAGCGAGGAGCGGTTCTCGCCGGGTGCCCCCAGCGCCGCCGTGACGCGATCGAGGAAGACCGCGATCAGCACGACGCCGAGACCGGCCTCGACGCCCTTCGGGATGTTGATCGTCGAGATCGCCTCGACCACCATCTTCCCGAGTCCGTCCGCGCCCGCCATTCCGGCGATGACCGCCATCGACAGGGCGAGCATGATGACCTGGTTGACGCCGGCCATGATGGTCGGCATCGCGAGCGGGAGCTGGATGCCGCGCAGGATCTGCCCCGGCTTCGCACCGAACGCCTGTCCGGCCTCGACGGTCTCGGAGTCGACTCCGCGGATGCCGAGCTCGGTCAGACGCACGCCCGGGGGCAGCGCGAAGATCACGGTGGCCACGAGGCCGGGCACCACGCCGATGCCGAAGAACACGATCGCGGGGATCAGGTACACGAACGCCGGCATGGTCTGCATGAAGTCGAGCACGGGCTTGAGCACCGCACGCACGGTGGCGTTGCGCGCCGACCAGATGCCCAGCGGCACGGCGATCAGCACGGCGATCACGGCCGCGACGAGCACGAGCGCGAGGGTCTGCATCGCGGGAACCCAGAGGTCCATCCCGACGATCAGTCCGAACGACACGATCGTGCCGAGCGCGAGCTGCCAGGACCGCACGATCCACGCGATGAGCGCGGCGATCACGATGATGACCGGGAAGCTCGGTGTGAGGAGGATGGTCGTCAACCCGTCGACGAGGAACCTCATCACGAACGAGATCGCGTCGAGCAGTCCGTCGAGGTTGTCCTTGATCCAGTCGACGACCGATTCGATCCAGGTCCCGATGGGAATGCGGAATCCGTCCATCAGCGCACCTCCTCCGTCGTCGGGGCATCCGCCGGTTCAGCGGTCCACCCGTCATCGAGCACCGCATCGATCTCGGCCTGCGGCATGGGCATCATCGGGAGGGTGATCTCCTCGGTCGCGCCCGGGCCGGGGCCCAGCGCCGCGAGCAGGGTCACGCGGGGGATCACACCGACGAGTCGACCTTCGGTATCCGTCACCGCGAGCGGCAGCGGCGACTCGACGGCGGGCACGAACAGGTTCATCAGCACGTCATCTTCACGCACGCTCTGCGGCACCGGCTTGACGACGGAGTCGAGGGTGGTCGCGCCCTGGCGGACGAGCTTGACCGCGTCACGGTCGGTCACGACGCCGACCAGCTGCCGGTCGCGACCCACCACGTAGGTCGCCGACATGTAGGCATCGCGCATCTGGCGCAGGGCCGTGCGGGGGCCCGCGGTGTGCGGCACGACGGGGCGCGGACGCTCCATCACGTTGGCCGCGGTGAGAACGCGGGCACGGTCCACATCCTGCACGAACTGCTCGACGTAGTCGTTCGCCGGGTCCATCAGGATGTCCTCGGGCGTACCGATCTGCACGATGCGACCGTCGCGCATCACGGCGATCCGGTCACCGAGGAACATGGCCTCGTTCAGGTCGTGCGTGATGAACACGATCGTCTTCTGGAGCTTCTGCTGCAGTTCGAGCAGCTGCTCCTGCATCTCGCGGCGGATCAGCGGGTCGAGCGCGCTGAACGCCTCATCCATCAACAGGATGTCGCTGTCGGCGGAGAGCGCGCGGGCGATGCCGACGCGCTGCTGCATTCCACCGGACAGCTCGGAGGGAAGCTTGTCGCCCTGGCCCTCGAGACCCACCAGGGCGAGGATCTCCTCCGCCTTGGCCAAGCGCTCGGCCTTGGGCGTGCCCTTGAGCTCGAGAGGGTAGGCGACGTTCGCCGCGACCGTGCGGTGCGGCAGCAGGGCGAAGTGCTGGAAGACCATCGAGATGCGGTCGCGACGGATCTCGCGAAGCTTCGAGGCCGGGATTCCGGTGATCGGGTCGCCGTTCACCGTGACGGAGCCGTCGGTCACATCATGCAGGCCGTTGAGCATGCGGATGATGGTGGACTTGCCCGATCCGGACAGGCCCATGATGACGAAGATCTCCCCGCGGTTGACGGTGAAGCTGGCGTCGATGACCGCTGCGGTGCCGGCGTCGGTCACGGCGGCTCGGCTCTCACCAGCCTTCAGGCGACGGACGGCGGTGTTCGGATTCTTACCGAAAACCTTGTATAGATTGCGCGCTTCGAGAGCGATTTCGGACACGTTTCCCCTGCGGCTCGCCTTCGGGTGGCTGAGCCTGCTTCGGTTACGTCCGGGTGATGCTCTCGAGGCCGTTCGACATGTCTGCTGTGGCGGCACAGACGGTGGATTTCGGATCCACCGCGATAGAGCATCGACCGTACGCCCACGCCTCTTCGCAGCACAGCTCATCGAAAGAAGGACGTGATCGCGGACTGGTCTTCGGGCCGTCAGGCCCACGTTCCAACGTAACGAAATGGCCGATCAGGGGCAAATCCCGGCGGTGTGACCACGTTCTTTTTCTTCCGCTGACCGGGGGATTGCACAGGTATCCAACGATCGCATAACGGGCATTCATCGAGGGTCGAAACGCGCGCTCAGCGGCCCCGGACGCTGCGGGTCACAGTGAACTTCGGGGTGCGTCGGAGCTGTTCGGTGGCGCCGATCAGACGAGTCAATTCGGCGCGGTATCCGAGGGAGGAGTTGTAGACCGTGAAGAGCTCGCCACCCGGTCGGAGCACGCGGGCCGCGGCGTCGAAGAGGCGGGTGGCGGCGCCCGTGTGGATGCTCGTGCCGAGGTGGAAGGGCGGGTTCAGCAGGACGATGTCGAACGAGCCGTCCGGCAGCTCGGACCCTGCGTCGTCATGCATGACCGTGACGCGGTCGGCCACCCCGTTCGCGGACGCCGTCGCTCGCGCAGATGCCACGGCTGCGGCCGAGCGGTCGGTCGCGGTCACCCGCGCCTCCGGATGTGCGAGGGCGAACGAGACGCCGAGCGCGCCGGTACCGCAACCGAGATCGAGCACGCGTGGCCCCTCCGTCGCGTTCACAACTCCGGAAGAATCCTCGCCGCCCGCACCGATCGGGCCGTTTCGGGTCTGATTCCCGCCATCTTTGAGGAGTTGTGAACCACCCAGACCGAGCACTTCGCACAGCACCCGCGTGCCGATGTCGAGACGAGCGCCCGCGAACGCGCCACCGTGGGCGACCAGGGTCAGCCCATCGTGCTGCGCCGTCACGGGGAACGGCGGATCCGCGGGGACGGGAAGGGGTCCCGACGCGTCGATCAGCCGGGACTTCCGCTCGGCGCGCTGCGCCTGCACGTGCGCGAAACTCCGCCCCAGCACCTCGTTCTGGGTGAGCGTCATGTGCTTCACCCGGCCGCCGGCCACGAGGACCACGTCGGGCGCGGCCCAGCGTGCGACGGCATCCGCGATCTCCTCGAGCTCCGCCAGTGATTTCGGGAGCTGCAGCACCACGAGACGCGCGCCTTCGAGCAGCGCGGGCTCGAGTTCGTGCGAGACGAACCCCGTGATCCCGAGCTCTTCGGCGTTCCGCTGCAGTGCGCGGCGCCCCGTCGCGAGGTCCTGGTGGACCCGGACACCGTCGAGCCCGGCGTCCGTGAGCGCCAGGGTGATCGCACCGAAGCCGTCACCGATGACCACGGTCTCGGACCCCGGAGCACCGAAGGCGCGCGCCCGGTCGACGAGCAGCTCATCCGTGGCATCGTGCGCCTGGAGGTTGTCCGCCTCGACATCGGGCCAGCGGCGCAGGCGGCTGTAAGGGAACTCCGACACCAGCCCACTGTACGCGCGGACGAGGTCGGCGAAGGGGTTGACATCGATCGAGGTTCTATGGTTACTTAGTCGAGTAAGTAACCCACTAACCACGCGGAGGACTCGTGATCGAAGAAGGCAAGCCGCTCTTCCTCCAGATCGCCGAGCAGATCGAGGACTCGATCGTCGACGGCTCGCTCGCCGAAGAGGCGCAGGCCCCTTCCACGAACGAGCTGGCCGCGTTCTACCGGATCAACCCCGCCACCGCAGCCAAGGGAGTCGCCATGCTCACCGACAAGGGAGTGCTCTACAAGCGCCGAGGCATCGGCATGTTCGTCGCCGAAGGCGCCAGGGACCTGCTCCTCGGCGAGCGCCGCGCCGCCTTCGCCCACCGCTACATCGACCCGCTCCTCGCCGAAGCCCGCACGCTCGGGCTCGGCGCCGAAGACCTCGCGGACCTGCTCCGGCAGCGCGCCGCACACACCACCGACGCAGAAGGGAAGACCCCCGCATGACCACCGTCATCGAGGTGCAGAACCTCAGCAAGCGCTACAAGGAGAAGCGAGCACTCGACAATGTGTCGCTCGCGATCGAGGGAGGCGCGATCTACGGCCTGCTCGGCCGCAACGGCGCCGGCAAGACGACCCTCATGTCGATCCTCACGGCGCAGAACTTCGAGTCCTCCGGCACCGTCACGGTGTTCGGCGAGCACCCCTACGAGAACGCGCACGTGCTCAGCCGCATCTGCTTCGTGCGCGAAAGCCAGAAGTACCCGGACGACGCCTATCCGAAGCACGCTTTCAAGGCCGCGAGCCTGTTCTTCCCGAACTGGGACCAGGCGCTCGCCGATGAGCTCATCCACGAGTTCCAACTCCCGATGAAGCAGACGATCAAGAAGCTCTCCCGCGGTCAGCTCTCGGCCGTCGGGGTCATCATCGGACTCGCCTCGCGCGCCGAGATCACCTTCTTCGACGAGCCCTACCTCGGCCTCGACGCCGTCGCCCGGCAGATCTTCTACGACCGTCTGGTCGAGGACTACGCCGAGCACCCGCGCACCGTCATCCTCTCGTCCCACTTGATCGATGAGGTGTCCAACCTGATCGAGAAGGTGATCGTGATCGACAACGGTCAGATCCTCCTCCACGAAGACACGGATGCCGTGCGCGACCGCGCCGTGACCGTCGTGGGCGACGCCGCGAAGGTCGACGCCTGGGTCGGCGACCGCGAAGTGCTGCACCGCGAGGCGCTGGGCCGCGTGGCCTCCGTCACCGTCCTCGGCACAGTGTCGGCCGAGGAGCGCGCGGAGATCACGGCCTCCGGACTCGACCTCGCCCCGGTCTCACTGCAGCAGCTGATCGTGCGTCTCACCCAGAAGGCCGAGGCCGGCTCCCCGAGATCGGCCACCACGAAAGAGGAGGTGCGCTGATGCGACGCACGCTCAACGTCATCCGCCTGCAGATGATCAATCGACAGACCTTCATCTGGGTCCCGCTGATCGTCCTCGCCGGAGCAACCCTGATCTCGGTGCTGATCTATGCGATGATCCCGGGCGATTCCCCCAAGTACGGCGGCGGCGGTCAGGCACCCCTCTGGTACTTCTTCGCCATCGGCCTCTCGGCCATGACGCTCACCTTCCCGTTCTCCCAGGCGATGAGCATCACGCGTCGTGAGTTCTTCTTCGGCACGATGCTCACGGCGGTCCTCGCCAGCACGTTCATGGGCGTCCTGTTCCTGATCGGCGGGGGCATCGAGGTCGCCACGAACGGCTACGGCGTGAACGGTTGGCTGTTCTACCTCCCGTGGCTGTGGGAGGCCGGCCCGCTCGGCGCGTTCGTCGTCTACTTCGCCCTCGCACTGTTCTTCTTCGTGGTCGGGTTCACGGGAGCCACGATCTACAAGAGCTGGGGCCTGATGGTACTGACGATCGTGTGGATCACGCTGGCGCTCGTACTCGTCGGCCTGGTCTACCTCGTGACCCGGCTCGAGCTGTGGGGCCAGGTCGGGGCTGGCATCGGCGACCTCGGAGCCGTCGGCCTCGCGCTCTGGGGCCTCGTGGCCACCGCAGTTCTGATGGGCGTCTCGTTCCTCGCCTTCCGGAGGGCGATCCCCTAGCGATCCACCCGCCGTCGACGCCGATCGCCCTCCTCGGGCGGTCGGCGTCTTCGCGCGCTACCGGCGCGTGCCCGTCGACGCAAGCCTGTCGCGGGCACGACGTCGACCGCATACTGTCGCGGTGTCCGCCGTCCGAGGAGAAGATGCCGTGACCCCGAGCCGACCCCGACTCCCCGCGCGACGCGTCGGAATCGCCCGTGCCCTGCACGACGCGGTCCGTCCGGCGCGGCTGCTGTTGGTGGCCAAGACCGCCCTCGCAGTGGCACTCGCGTGGCTGATCGCTCCGCACATGCCGGGAGTCACGCAGGAGTATCCGTACTACGCACCCCTCGGCGCGCTCGTGAGCATGTACCCCACCCTGATGGGATCCGCGAGGTCGAGCCTGCAGACGCTCCTGGGACTCGCCACCGGGATCGGACTCGCCACCGTGGTCGTGCTGACCGTCGGACCCAACTGGTGGACGATCCCCCTCGTCGTCGCGATCGGGGTGCTGCTCTCGGGCACGGGCTGGTTCGGGGCCGGACGCGAGTACGTGCCGATGGCGGCGCTCTTCGTGCTGATCATCGGCGGGCAGAACGCCGACGACTACTCGCTCGGGTACCTGACGCAGACCGCGGTCGGAGTGGTGATCGGGCTGGTCGTGAACGTGGCGATCGCCCCGGCGCCTCTCACCGTGGCCGCGGCGGGGCAGCTGGCGGCGTTCCGGGAGCAGCTGGCGACGCACCTGCACGACATCGGCTCGGCGGTCTCCACGTCGTGGCCTCCCGAGAACGAGCAGTGGGCGGAGGACGCGGAGTCGCTCGCCGACACCTCGGCCGAGCTCCGGGCGGCGCTGGCGGAGGCCGAGGAGAGCCGGCGGGGCAACCCTCGCGCGCGCGGGCATCGCACCCGCGTTCAGGCGAGCTATGCGGAGCTCGCCGCGCTCGATCGCATCGCCCACCTGATCCGCGACATCGCCGACGGGATCGCCGACACCATCTGGGACCGACCCGCGGGCATCACCCTCGACGCCGCGCTGCCCGAGCCCCTCTCCGCCGCCTGCCATGCGGTGGCGGACGTGATCGCACGGGGCGATGCGTCATCGAGTGAGGATCACCGCGCACGTGAGGACGCGGCACGGGCGATCCGGATCCTCCTGGAGGTCATCGACGAACGCACGGTCGATGTGCGTCGCACGATGGGGCCGGGGGTGCTCACCACGATGCACCTGCGTCGCATCCTGATCCTGAGCGGCACTCCCCGCACGGAGCCGGCGTAGCCGCGTCAGATGGAGTCGTCGGCGGCGATCAGATCCAGCTGCCAGTAGCGGCCATCCGGATCACTGCTGTCGTGCGCCTCGCCCGCCGCATCCAGCACCTTGCCGAAGCTCGCCATGGCTTCCTCGAACTCGGCCTGGGTCAAGCGGATGGTGCGCTGCGTGAAGGAGGCGTGCACTTCGGTGGTGCGTCCGGCGACGTACTCGGGCGTCCACGCCATGACGCGTCGCACCAGATCCTGGTGGTCTTCGACCAGGGCGGCGACGACCGCGAGCCGAAGCTCGTCGTCGGCGACCGGGCTCTCCGGGCCGCCGACATTGAGCGCGCCGTTGCGCCCCGTCCACACCCGATCCCGCCGATCGCGGGCCTTGTCGGGCGCCTCCTCGATCAGACCGGCCTCGAAGAGCGCGCGCAGGTGGAAGCTGGCGCTGTTGGCGGGCACTCCGAGTTCGGCGGCGATGTCGGCGGCACGGAGGAAGTCGCGCCGCGAGAAGAGGCGGATCATCTGGCGCCGAAGCGGATGCGAGTAGGCCTTGAGCATGGCCGTCGTCATCCAGACCGGATCTTCGCTCGTGCCCTTCTTCGCGCCGTCCTCCGTCATGTGCCGATCCTACCCGCGCGGTAAATTGCGCAATGATGCTTGCGCAATTGTTCTTGCGCATCTAATCTCGACGCATGACCACCCGGACCGCGCCGCACCGCCTCTGGCAGAACACGCGGTATCTCACCTGGCTCGTGAGCGACACGAGCAAGGGCCTCGCCGCCGCACTCTTCGGCTTCGCGATCCCGCTGCTGGCCCTGATCGTCACGAACGACCCCGCCCAGGCAGGCATCATCGGTGGCGCGGGCATGATCGCGCGTCTGCTGATGACGCTCGCCGGCGGCGTGCTCGCCGATCGACACCGGCGCATCGCCCTGATGCTCCTCGGCTCCGTGATCGGCATCGTGCTCGCGGGCGGCTTCACCCTCCTCGCCCTCGGAGACGCCCTGACCTTCGGCTCGCTCCTCGTGATCGACGTCCTGCTGGCCGCACGCAGCGGTCTGTTCGACGTCGCCGGCGAGAGCGCGATCAAGGAGATCGTGCCCGACGAGGCGATGGGGCGCGCCCAGGCCGCGAACCAGGGACGGGATGCGGCCCTCCAGCTCGCGGGCGGCCCCCTCGGCGGTCTGCTCCTGGGCGTCGGCGGATGGCTCGTCGGCGTGGCGATGACCCTGTGCCACGCGATCGCCGCTCTGACCGCCTGGGTGCTCGGACGCCAGGCCCGCCGCGCCGGGGTGGTCGACGAGGGTGCCGCGCAAGACGACTCCGCCGCCCCCGCCGCGAGGAAGCCGAACGCGTGGGCCGAGCTGCGCGAGGGGTTCCGGTGGCTGTTCTCCCGCCCCGACCTCCGCGGGGTGCTGTTGATCACCACGATCATCAACCTCGGCTTCAACGCCGCGATCACGACCGTCATCTACGCACTCCAGCAGGAGGGCTACCCGGAGTTCGTGATCGGCACCCTCTCCGCGTCGATCGGCGCGGTGATGCTCGTCGGCGCCGCCTGCGCACCGATGCTCGTGCCGCGCATCCGGGCCGGAGTGCTCACGATCGCGGGACTCGCCGTGGTCGCGGGAGGTGCGGTCGCACTGTCGACGGTCGCCGAGCCGTGGGCCATCGCGCTCGTGCTGGGCGCATCCGTCCTGCTGCTCCCCTCCCTCAACGCCGCGATGCTGGGCTACTTCATGGTCGCGACCCCGAGCGCACTCCTCGGTCGCGCCAACAGCGCCGCCGGCGTGCTCGCGATGGGCGCCATGCCGCTCGCCCCTCTGGTCGCGGGATTCGGACTCGCCTGGATCGGACGTGAGGGGACGCTGCTGATCTGCGCCGCGCTGTGCCTGGTGTCCGTGATCCTCGCGGTCGGCAACCGCGCACTGCGGGCCCTGCCCGTCGAGTCGGGCTGGGCGACGCACGCCGAGCAGTTCGAATCCGCCTGACTCCTTCGCGGATCGGGGCGCCGGAGCGTCTAGAGCGCGCCGGCGAGAGCCGCGATGCCGGCGATCACCGAGGCGAGGGCGAGCGCGAGGGCGATCGCGATGAGGACGACGTGCACCGTGAGGAACGGCGTGGCCTTGCCGTTCTCGTCCCGCGCCCGCGGATCCTTGGCGACCCGCTTGTAGAACTGCGGCCAGACGACGGCGTTGAAGGCGGCGTTGAGGAAGAGCAGAACGGCGAGGAGAGTCACCCCTCAACGCTATCCGCCTCCGCCGCGGCCGCCGACCGGGGCGGAGCGAGGGTTTTTGGACTCGGACATGTATCAGAAAGCCCTTGCCGTGCTCCTGGTAGGTGTGATCACAATGGGCTTCATGATCGACGGTGCACCCGGCGCTGCGCTCGATCCTGCCTCGGACGACGGGCTCTCCCGATGGGAGCGCGCCGCGAACCTGTTCGATGCATGGCGCGAGGGCAGCAGTCGCGCCATGGACGAGCTCGTACATCTCATGACACCCGTGCTGTGGCACGTGGTGCGGGCGTACGGGCTCGAACGCACGCTCGCGGAAGACGTCGTGCAGACGACCTGGCTGCAGCTGGTGCGCGGGCATGAATCGATCAGCGACCCCCGCGCCGTCTCCGCCTGGCTGACCACCACCGCCCGGCGCGAAGCCTGGAAGGTCGCGAAAGCGCACGGACGCGTCGACACCACCGACACCGACGACCTCGACACCCTTCTTCCCGAGCAGGCGTCTGCCGAAGAGCACGCGGCGCGCGGCGATGAGAACCGTCGGCTCTGGTCGGCCGTGCGCCGACTCAACGAGCGCTGTCAGAAGCTGCTGC
Organism: Microbacterium sp. PI-1; assembly: GCF_004337555.1. Classification (NCBI taxonomy): domain Bacteria; kingdom Bacillati; phylum Actinomycetota; class Actinomycetes; order Micrococcales; family Microbacteriaceae; genus Microbacterium; species Microbacterium sp. PI-1. The sequence continues at coordinate 83,941 of NZ_SJYZ01000013.1, forward strand.
GCGTGATCGCCTTCGAAGACCGACCCGACTACGCCCGGATCGCCGGCGACCTCGCCATGCCCATCGGCAGCATCGGCCCCACACGGAACCGGTGCCTGGCCAAGCTGCGCGACCTGCTGGACGCGCCACCGGCGGCGCAGACAGGGGGACTCGCATGACCGAGCACGAGGACGCCCAGATGTTCGCCCGACTCCGCACGCTGTGGAGCGAGGTCGATCCGATGCCGGCGGGCCTGATCGACCGCATGGTCGCGGCGGTCGCCGCCGACGGTCTGAACCGCGAATACGCGCTGCTCACCCTGGTCGAAGGGGAGCTCGGCGCGGTGCGCGGCGAGGCCGATGCGCTGACCCTGCAGTTCAGCGACGGCTCGACGAGCATCCTGCTGCACGTCACACGGACGGCGTCCGGTCGGCGCCGCGTCGACGGGTGGGTCGACACCGCGGCGGCGGAGATCGTGCTGACCCAGGGTGAACGGATCCGATCGACCGCGCCCGAGGAGACGGGGCGCTTCGTATTCGACGAGGTGCCGCCCGGGCTCACGCGCGTGCGGCTGACGACCCAGATCGGGGACGAGACGCGTACGCTCGCGACCCCGCAGTTCGAGCTGTGACCGCGGGCACCGCCCGTCGATGATGCCGCGGGGAGACCCGCACCGAGAGGATGACGATGGAGCAGCCCAAGGGATGGACCTGGCAGGACCGCGCAGAGGGATCGATCCGCCGGGGCACGGCACTCGATCCGAGCACGGAGCCGGTGGACGGGATCCGCGCCTATCCGACGGCCTACCTGCCCGAGCGACTGCTGATCACCCGCGCGCTCGGCGACGATGAGGCCTACGACCGCGAGGTGCGCACGCTGCGTGACGCGGCGGACACCTTCGGCTGGCAGCTCGAGATCGAGGACGGCAGCCGCTCGGCGGTCGACGGCGAACTGGTTCCGGGCGTTCCCGGCTTCCTGCGCGCACGACTGCGGACTCCCGACGAACCGGTCCGCGGCGAATCGCCCGTGGCACCCGACGCCTGGCGGGTGCTCCAGCGCGCCCGCCGCATGTCCCGCTCGACGATGCCGCGCACCAGCCTCGATCACGTGCTGTCGATCGACCCGGTCGGGCTCAATCCGTTCACCCGTACCAACCCCTTCACGCGGACGAATCCGTTCACTCGCACCAACCCGATCCGGGGCGCGGGCGCGGCCGGAGGCAGCGATGACTACCTCGAGCCGGGACGAGGGGCACGACAGCCGGTGACCTGGCTCGGCCCGGCGCCCGTGCGCGGTGCCGCCCCGAAACGCGGGCGTCGACCCGTGGTCGCGGTGCTCGACACCGGATGCGGAGAGCATGCCTGGCTTCCCGCCGACATCGTCACCCGCACGATCGACCTCGACGGGGTGCCGGTGGGACTCACGGACGATGCCGACCCGGAACGCTACCCCGACCTCTACGGGCAGCTCGACGGCGAGATCGACGCGGTCGCAGGGCATGGCACCTTCATCGCGGGACTCGTGCGACAGACCGCGCCGGACGCCGACATCCTGTCGATCCGCGTGGCCGGTGCTCTCGGCGTGATCGACGAGAGCACCCTGCTGGAGACGATCGCGCAGGTCGTCACGCTCCTCAGCCGCCATCGCGCCGACCCGAAGACCGGCTTCCCGATCGACGTCCTCAACCTCTCGCTCAGCTACTACCACGAGACACCGACCGACGGCCTGTTCAGCCTCACCCTGTTCCAGCTGCTCGCCAAAGCCCGGGAACTCGGCTGCGTGGTCGTCTGCTCCGCGGGCAACGACGCGATCGACCGCCCCTCCTTCCCCGCGTCGCTCTGGCCCTGGCCGGGCGCGGACAACGGCATCCCCTCGGACCAGAATGCACCGCTCGTGTCGGTCGGGGCGCTGAATCCGTCCGCGCAATCGGTGGCGCTGTTCTCGAACATCGGGCCGTGGGTGCAGGCCTATGCGCCCGGTGCCGCCGTGGTCAGCACCTCACCCGCGTTCGTCGGCGGCACCCAGGCGGCCTCCCGCGCGGATGTCGACGGCCTTCGCCGGGAGACGATCGACCCGGACGACTACCGGGGCGGGTTCGCGGTGTGGAGCGGAACGTCGTTCTCGGCGCCGTACGTCGCGGGGCGCATCGCCGCACAGCTGGGCACCGTACCGATCGGGGGCGTCACGCCGGGCGTCGCCGCGAAGGCGGTCGCCGCCGTCCTGAAGTCCCTCCCGACTCCCGTCGACCCGCACTGACGTGCCCCGCGCCGCCCGCGCCGCCCGCACCGCCTCGCGGTACGGATGTCGGGGCGATTCACGGATGGCAGGGCGACACGCCGTCGCACGTCCGACATCCGTCCGTTCTCCCGACATCCGTCACTGATGTGCGGCCGGTTCTCCCGACATCCGTAGCGGGACGGCCCTACGGCAGGGCATTCTGGAGCGATGCCCCTGTCCGCGATCGAGCTGCACCGACGTGGCGTCGAGGCGGCGAACGCGAGGAGGTTCACACAGGCGCGGCGCGCGCTCGACACCGCCTCGGCGCGCACCGACGACCCCGACCTGCGCGCACGGATCGACGGCACGGTGGCGTACGTCCTCGCCCAGAAGGGGCAGCCCGCGGCGGCCGAGCAGCTGTGCCGGAACGCCCTCGGGCGCTCCGGGCTGCGCCCCGAGACGATCGCGGTGCTCAGCGGTCAACTCGGCACGCTCCTCATGCACGGCGGCCGACTCGCGGAGGCGGAGGCCATGCTCACCCGCGCGATCGACACGTTGACGGCGATCGGCGACGAGACGACCGAGCTCGCGAACTGCCTGCTGAACCGCTCCGTCGTGCGGATGCAGCAGCGCGAGCTGGAGACGTGCGTCGAGGACCTGCGTCGCGCCGTCGCGGTGTACGAGGCGAACGACGACGAGGGCCCGCTCGCCGAAGCGCGGCACAACCTCGGCTATGCGGCGCTCCTCGGAGGCGACCTCGTCACCGCCCTCACGCAGATGACCCGTTCGCGCCCGAAACTCGCGGCGATCAGCGACCTCGCTGCGGCGATCAGCGACCTGGATCGTGCCGAGGTGCTCCGCGATGCGGGGCTCACCACCGAGGCGGAGGCGCTGCTCGCCCAGGTCGCCGCCGAGTTCGGGGCGCAGCGGATGAGGCAGGCCAGAGGCGAAGCCGAGTTCCATCTCGCCCGCTCGCTCCTTCGCCACGACCCCGCCGCCGCGGAGCGGGCGGCCCGGACTGCGGCGCGGCGCTTCACCGCGCTCGCGAACCACGGATGGGCGGCCCGCGCCGACGCCGTGCGGTTGGAAGCAGGGCAGCGCGCCCACCCGCAACGCGCGATCGATGCGGACGAGTTCGACCGCGTCGCGAAGGCTCTCGACCGTGCAGGATTCCGCACCGAGGCGACCGGTCTGCGGCTGAGTGCCCGCCGAGACGGCCGCGGGCGCCTGCCCCGGCTCGACGAGAACGCTCCGACCCCGCTCCGCCTTCGCGCCCAGGAAGTGCGGGCTGCGCGAGCCACCTCGGCCGGACGCGACCGGGAGGCGCTGCGTGCTGCCGCGGCCGGACTCGACCTCCTCACCACCTGGCAGCAGTCTTTCGGTGCGCTCGACCTGCAGGCGTCGGTGGCCATGCACGGCAGTGACCTGATGTTCGCGGGGCTCTCCGCCGCGGCGAGACTGAAAGAACCGGAGACCCTGTTCGAGTGGTCGGAACGCGCACGACACCTCAGCCAGCAGGTCGCACCGGTCCGGCCTCCGCATGACGAATCCCTCGCCGTCGATCTGGCGGAACTGCGGATGCTGCGCGCCGAGCTCGCCGGCGCCGACTGGACCAGGGATGCCAGGGTGCGGGCCCTGCGCGACCGGGTGCGAGAACGCCAGTGGACCATGACCGGGTCCGGCGGCACCCGCGAACGACTCGACCTCACGGAGGCGACAGCGCGACTCGCTCCCGGCACCACGGTGCTCTCCTACGTGTTCACGGGTTCCACCCTGCACGGCATCGTCGTGGCGTCTTCGGGAGCCACGGTCGTCGACCTGTCCTGGGCGCGCGTGGAGGCGGCACTCGACGGTCTCCGCGCCGACCTCGACATGGCCGCGCTCACTCGTGGCGGGCTGATGGGGGCGGTGACGGAGCGGGCGCTCGCCTCCCGCCTGGCACTCCTCGATGCGGAGGTGCTCACTCCCCTGCTTCGGGCAGCGCCTCCCGCGGATCGGCTGGCGATCACCGTTCCGGGCGCCCTCGCCGGGGTGCCGTGGGCGATGCTGCCCGGCATGATCGGCGTACCGTTCACGCTCGCCACGTCGGTGTCGCGCCTGCTGGGCGGACCCGCACGTGGCGACTCTCCTCCGCGGTCGATCGGTTTCGCCGCCGGGCCGCGGGTCGCTCGGGCAGGAGATGAGGTGTCGCGGGCAGCGGCAGCCTGGCGCGGCGCAGACCGGACGCCGGACATCCTGGAAGGCACGGAGGCGACCGTCGCGGCTGTGACCGAACTCGCGGCGCGCACCGACGTGCTGCACATCGCGGCGCACGGCCGGCACGCGGTGGACAACCCCCTGTTCTCGGGCTTCGAGCTCGTCGACGGCACCCTCTTCGGCTACGACGTCGACCTGATCCCACGCGTCCCCGCGACGGTGATCCTGTCGGCGTGCGAACTCGGCCGCTCCTCGGTGCGCTGGGGCGAGGAGGCGTTGGGCATGACCCGCGTCTGGCTCCACGCGGGTGCCGACTGCGTCATCGCCGCGCCCGTCGCGGTCCCGGATGACGTCGCCGGAGAACTGCTGAGCGCCGTGCACACCGGTCTCTCCGCCGGCGCGGCTCCCGCCGATGCGCTCACGCGGGCCGCCCTCGACACCGGCCACACCGCGCCGTTCCAGTGCCACGGCGATGGATTCTGACCTTTTTCTCCAATCGGTGTATCAGAACGGACGCCGCGTGCTCCTGTTCTTCGGAAGGTGCCATGCGAAGGGCCTCGAAGGGAGAGGCGCGAGGGAGGCGCAGTCGGATCTGGGGAATCATGCGCGCTGGGGAGCGTGAAACACGACACGGACACCATCTGCTCGAGGATGACGCGGCACACACCGCCGCGACACCCTCAAGGGGCCTCGACGATCTGGGGACGTCGGGGCCCTCAGGGTGTCCGGGGTTCAGGCGACCAGCACCGCGTACCCGGCGGCGCGCAGGCCGGCGAGCACCTCGGCATCGGCCCCCGCGTCCGTGATGACGGTCGGGAAGAGGTCGACGCCGCCGACGCTCGAGAAGGCCTCCACACCGAGCTTGCTGGCGTCGGTCACCACGACCGCGCGGCGAGCACGCTCGGCCATCATCCGGTTCACCGCGGCCTCGCGCTCGTCCTGCGTGGTCGCACCGGCGACCGCGTCCATCCCGTTCACGCCGATGAACGCGATGTCGAGGCGCACCCCCCGGAGGAGCTGCTCGACGAACGGCCCGACGAGTTCGTAGCTGCGCGAATGGATGACCCCGCCGGTCACGACCACCTTGATATCGGGCCGCGTGGCGAGCTGGGCGGCGATGTTCACGGCGTTCGTCACGACCGTGATGCCGCCGTTCCCCGACAGGTCGTCGCGGGCGGCGAGCGCGGCGGCGATGGCCGTCGTGGTCGTGCCGCCCGAGAGCCCGACCACCATGCCTGGAGCGACGAGACCGGCCGCGACCTGCGCGATGCTGGCCTTCTCGTGCGTGCGCAGATGGCTCTTGTACCGGATGGGCAGCTCGTAGGCGACGGTCTGCGCCACGGCACCACCGTGCGTACGAGTGAGCAGACGCTGCTCGGCGAGCGTGTCGAGGTCGCGCCGGGTCGTGGCCGACGACGCGCCGAACCGTTCCACGAGCTCGTCGACCGTGACCTCTCCGCTCGCGGCGAGGAGATCGAGGATCGCGTTCAGCCGGGCAGCGCGTTTCATCAGGACACCGCGCCGGCGGGTTGCAGCGCGAACAGCCGGAGCATCCGCGCAGCCTCCTCCGCGAGTGCGTCGCGGGCGGGGGCGAGGTACTTGCGCGAGTCGACCAGCCGCTCATCCGCCCCGAGCTTCTCGCGCACCGCGCGGGTGAAGAACCCGTTCAGGTGCGTCGAGACGTTGATCTTGGTCATCCCCGCACGCACGGCTTCGGCGATCACGCCATCCGCGACTCCGGACGATCCGTGCAGGACCAGGGGAACGGACAGCGCCTCATGCAGGCGACCGATCAGTTCGAGGTCCAGCGAGGCCGTGCGATCGGTCATCGCGTGCGAGGATCCCACCGCCACCGCGAGCGCATCCACCCCGGTCGCGGCGACGAAGGCCCGCGCCTCGTCGGGGTCCGTGCGCACACCCGGCGCATGGGCACCGTCCTTGCCGCCCACCTCGCCGAGCTCGCCTTCGACGTACGCGCCGGCCGCATGAGCACGAGCGGCGACGGCGGCGGTGAGTGCCACGTTGTCGTCGTAGGGCAGCGCACCGCCGTCGAACATGACCGACCCGAAGCCGAGCGCGATGGCTTCGTCGACCAGTTCCGGCCGCTCGGCATGGTCGAGGTGCACCGCCACGGGGGTTTCGGCGCGCCGGGCTATGGCGAGCGTGGCCAGTGCGATGGGCTCGAGCCCGCCGTGGTAGTCGGCGCAGTTCTGCGAGATCTGCAGGATGACGGGCAGCTGAGCGAGCGCGGCGGCGCGCACCAACCCCTCGGCCGTCTCGAGGTGGATCACGTTGAAGGCGCCGATGCCGGTCCCGGCGGCAGCAGCCACAGAGACGAGGTCGCGAGCGGAGACGAGGGTCACGAAGGGTCCTTCCGGAACGAAGCGGGGTCGGGATACGAGAGGAAGAGCTGCTGTTCGAGCTCGGTCCAGCGGGGCGAGATGTCCCCGGCGAGGGGCGTCAGCACCGCGGCTGCGGACCACGCGGTGGCCCGGCGCAGGATCTGCTCGGGATCGCGCACGCCTTCGGCGTACAGCACGGCGCAGGCGGCGACACCCGCGTCACCGGCCCCGGTCGGGTTGCCGGCGAGGGGTTCGTCGAGGCGCGCGTGCACGAGCGCGGATGCCGTGACGGCGAGCATCCCCTCCGCGCCGAGCGAGAGCAGCACGAGCTCGGTGCCGCGGGCGATCAGCGACCGCGCACCCGCCACCGGATCCGTGATGCCGGTGGCCTCGACGAGTTCTGCCGCGTTGGGCTTGAGCACGGTGGCACCGGCGTCCGCCGCCCGGAGGAGCGCGGGACCGGACGTGTCGACGATGACCGGCACACCGGCGTCCCTCCCCACCGCGATGAGCATGGGGAGCAGGGAATCCGGGGCGCCGGGTGGCACACTCCCGGAGACGACCAGCACCCGTGTGCCGGGGAGCCGCTCGACGACTTCGGCGAGCAGGGCGGCCCACTCGGGGTCAGTCGGGTTGCTGCCGCGCTCGTTGATGATCGTGGTGTCGCCGAGCGACTCGTCGACCACGGCGATGCTGCGTCGGGTCTCGGCGACGACGGGCACCAGGGCGTGCGGAACGCCGCTGGCACCGAGTTCGGCCGCGAACTCCTGACCGACCCGTCCGCCCGTCGTGGTGATCGCGAGGACGTCCGCCCCCTCGGCGTGGGCCACGCGTGCCACGTTGAGCCCCTTGCCTCCCGCTCGGGCCGCACCCGCGTCTGCACGGTGCGTGCCGCCTTCGATGAGGCGGTCGACCCGCCAGGTGAGGTCGAGAGCTGGATTGGGGGTGACGGTCAGGATCACGTGAGCTCCCTGGCACGCAGGCCGGCGCCGAGCAGACCGGCGTTCCCGGAGAGCTCGGCGGGCACGAGGACGGGAAGGCGGTGGAAGCTGAGGCGTGCAGCCAGGCGTGTGCGCAGCTCGTCGAAGAGGGCACCGCCGGCGCGCGAGAGCCCGCCGCCGATGACCACGGCCTCGGGAGCGACCACGGCGGTGAGCTGTGCGAGCGACATCGTCAGCGCATCGAGGGCGGAATCCCAGATCTCCGCGGCGACCTCGTCTCCGGCCGCGGCTCGGGCGATCACATCCTTCGCGCCGTCGGGGGTGACGCCGGTCGCCTCACGGTAGCGTCGGGCGATCGCCCCGGCGGAGGCGACGGCTTCCAGACATCCCCGCGCTCCGCAGGCGCAGATCGGGCCGTCGGCGATCGGCGAGTGACCGATCTCCCCCGCGTACCCGCCGGCCGTGTGGGGGATCCCGCCGATCAGCAGCGCCCCGGCGATCCCCGTGCCGATCACGAGCACGACCGCGTCGGCGTAGTCGCGGGCTCCGCCGAGGCGACGCTCCGCCCAGCTCGCCGCACGCACGTCATGGTCGAACCCGACCGGCAGACCGAGGCGCTCGGCAGCGAGGTCACGCAAGGGGGAGTCGTGCCAGCCGAGGTTGCTCGCGAACACCCCGAGCCCCGCTTCCGCATCGACGATTCCCGGAACGACGAGCCCCACCGCCTGGGGCACCACGTCGGGATGTGCGGCACGGAGCTCGTCCGCGAGCACCTCGAGACGTTCGAGCAGCACCTCTGTGCGGTCACCGTCCGCGATCGGTGTGGGCGTACGACGGAGTCCGAGGGCGGAGCCATTCGCATCGAACAGCGCCGACTTGATGTCGGTGCCGCCGACGTCGAACGCCAGCACCGGCGCCCCCGCGCCGAGCGTCCGCACGGCCGAGAGCGCCTCGCCGGTGGCGTCGCGCACCACGTCGGGAACGGCGTCGGCCCCGTCAGCTCGGGTCATGGTCGGCTCCGGCGGCGTGCGTCATGCATCCAGGATGACGGATCGCGTGAGGTTGCGGGGCTGATCGGGGTCGAGCCCCCGCGCGACGGCACGGTCGAGAGCCGTGCGGTGCAGGCGCACGAGGTCGGCGAGCGGATCGATCCCCCGCTGCTCGAACCGGGCGCCGGTGGCCTCCACCTGAGCGGAGAGTCCCTCCGGGGCCGTGCCGAACTGCCACGTCACGCGTCCGGGCGCCGCGATCGCGATCGGACCGTGCCGGTAGTCCATCGACGGGTACGCCTCGGTCCACGACTGCGACGACTCGCGCAGCTTGAGGGCGGCCTCATGCGCGAGACCGATCGTCCATCCCCGCCCGAGGAACGTGTACTGATCCGCGTCGCGCAGCTCGTCGTCGCCGGGCTCGGCCAGCACGGCGGTCGCGTCGGCGATCGCTCCGGTGAGGTCTTCACCGAGCGAGGCGCGGAACAGCGCGAGCGCCGTCGTCGCGAAGCGCGTCTGCACCACCGACTGCTCGTCCGCGAACGGGAGCAGGACCGCCTCGTCGACGAGGGAGACGAGAGGGGAGGTCGGGTCGCCGATCACGCCGATCGTCGGGATGCGCCCCTTGACGCGCTCGACGAGCTCGAGCACCTCGGTGGTCGTGCCGGAGCGGGTGAGGGCGACGACCGCGTCGTAGCCGCGGTCGATGAAGGCCTCCGAGGCGGCGAACGCGTCGGTCTCGCCCTGCCCGGCGGTCTCGCGGAGAGCGGCGTACGACTGCGCCATGAACCACGACGTGCCGCAGCCGACGACCGCGACGCGCGCACCGGTGGCGGGAAGCAGGCCCTGCTCGGCCTTCAGGTCTGCGGCCGTGGCCCAGGTCTGCGGCTGGGAGTGGAGCTCTTCGCGCATGTGCGCGCCGGGCAGTGATGCAGTCATCGGGGTGCCTTTCTGGCGAGAAGTTGCGTACTTGTGATTGTTTGAGGCTTGATCCGATCATAGTATGGCGCAAAGGAACATCAACTCCAGGTTCTGCTTGATTTGTTTGTTCCCTTGACAAATAATCGGAAAAGTTCCAACGCCTCGACGTCGATCCCATCGATGCCGAGAACCCCGAGCCCCGGCTTGAACGATCGCGATGCCATCCGGCGAAGCGGTCACCACGCACTGTCGCGTGATGTGCTTGCGACTGTGCACCACACCCCCTCCCGAAGCGGCCCGCCGCCAGGGAGGGACTCTCACAGTGAGGAATGCAATACACATGAAGAAGTCACTGCGGTTCGGCGCCGCCGCCATTGCGGCCGTCGCCACGCTCTCGCTCGCTTCGTGCGGGTTCGGCGGATCGTCTGGAGACAGCGGAGGCGGAGACGGTTCGACCACTCTCGACCTCCTCGTCCCGAGCTACTCCGACGGCACCAAGGCGAACTGGGAGACGGTGATCGACGGGTTCGAGAAGGCCAACCCCGACATCAAGGTCAAGCTCGAGGTGCAGTCGTGGGACAACCTCGAGAAGGTCGTTTCCACCAAGATCCAGGCCGGCGAGGCACCGGACATCTACAACGGCGGTCCGTTCGCCGGGTTCGTCGGCGACGAGCTGCTCTACCCCGTGAAGGACGTCGTCTCGGAGGAGACCTACTCCGACTTCCAGGACTCGTTCCTGAAGAACGCCGAGGTCGACGGCACCGCGTACGCTCTGCCGCTGATCGCATCCGCCCGCGCCCTGTTCGTCAACAACGCCCTGCTCGACCAGGCCGGTGTCGAGGCTCCGACCGACTGGGACTCGCTGCTGGATGCCGCGACCAAGGTGTCCGCGCTCGGCGGCGGCGTCGCCGGTTACGGGATGCCGCTCGGGTCCGAAGAGGCACAGGCCGAGGCGGCCGTGTGGCTGTGGGGCGGCGGCGGATCGTTCGGAGATGCGTCCGAGATCACGATCGATACCCCGGAGAACCTCGTGGGTGCCGAGCAGATCAAGAAGATGATCGACGCCGGCGCGACGCAGGCCGACCCCGGCTCGACGCAGCGTTCGCCGCTGATGGACATCTTCATCCAGGGCAAGATCGGCATGCAGGTCGGCCTCCCGCCGACGGTCGGCCAGATCGCCGAGGGCAACCCCGACCTGGACTACTCCATCGTCCCGATCCCGACGAAGGACGGCTCGCCGTTCACGCTCGGCGTCATGGACCAGCTGATGGCGTTCCAGAACGACGATGACAAGAAGGAAGCGATCACCAAGTTCTTCGACTACTACTACTCGGCAGACGTGTACGTGCCGTGGGTGCAGGCCGAGGGCTTCCTCCCCGTCACCAAGTCCGGTGCCGAGCAGCTCTCCGGCGAGGAGGCTCTCAAGCCGTTCCTCGACGTGCTGCCCGACGCCCAGTTCTACCCGTCGACCAACCCGAAGTGGTCCGCCGCCGACGGTGCGTTCAAGTCGCTGTTCGGCCAGCTTCAGACGAAGCCGGCACAGGACGTGCTGACCGAGATCCAGGCGCAGGTCGACGCGGGCTGAGCCCGCTGACAGGAGAGGTTCGGGTACCCGAATGAGCCAGAAGACAGAGTCCTCGAACCTCGCGGGGGCGGCCACCGGCCGCCCCCGCACCCGGAAGACCCCGGATGCCCTTCGCGGCAGGCCGGGCGGAAAGGACCTTCTCCAGGCGCTGCCCTGGATCGCCCCCGCATTGCTGCTGATCATCGGCGTGGTCTTCTTCCCCGCCGGGGTGATGTTCTTCAACTCGACGCGCGACATCTCCCTGTCCGGCCTCGACAAGGGATCCGTCGGCTTCGACAACTTCGTCACCGTCTTCACGTTCGCCGAGTTCTGGCCGATCTTCTTCCGCACGATCGTCTGGGTCGTCTCGGTCGTGCTGTTCACGGTCGTCATCTCGCTCGGACTCGCGCAGATCCTGAACAAGGCCTTCCCCGGACGCCAGCTCGTGCGCATGGCCGTCATCGTCCCGTGGGCGGCGTCGGTCGTCATGACGACGATGGTGTTCTACTACAGCCTCGAGCCGTACTTCGGCATCTTCAACAAGTTCCTCTACGACATCGGGCTCTCCGACGATGCCGTCGGATACGGGTGGACGAAGAACCCCACGACGGCCTTCCTCTGGTCGATCGTGATCGCGATCTTCGTGTCACTGCCCTTCACGACCTACACCATCCTCGCGGGCCTGCAGTCCGTCCCGGCCGACGCGATCGAGGCGGCGAAGATGGACGGAGCCGGCCCCGCCCGCACGTACTGGTCGATCGTCCTGCCGCAGCTGCGCAGCGCGCTGGCGGTCGCCGTCCTGATCAACATCATCAACGTGTTCAACTCGCTGCCGATCCTGAAGGTGATGACCGGCTCGATCCCCGGTTACGGCGCCGACACGATCATGACGCTGATCTTCAAGTACATCGAACTGCAGAAGAAGGTGGATGTCGCCAGCGCGCTCTCCGTCGTCGCCTTCCTCATCGTCATCGTGATCGTCGCGGCGTACGTGAAGATCGTCAAGCCCATGAAGGAGGTCTGATCATGACCGTGACCGAGACCGCCCTCGTGACCACCGCCGGCTCCTCGCCCGCACCGCGCATCCCCGGCCGCAAGCGCCGCTACACCGAAGACCAGGTCACGCTGCCCCGTGTCATCCTCCGCACCGTGGCCGGGTTCCTCGTGCTCGCGATCTTCGTGCTGCCGTACCTGATCATGTTCTTCGGCTCGGTGAAGACGAAGCCGCAGATCCGCTCCGTCGACCCCACGTACCTGCCGACGGAGTGGCACTGGGAGAACTACATCACCATGTGGTCCACCCCCGAGACGCCGCTGCCGTACAACCTGATCTCGACGATCATCATTGCCGTGTTCGCGACGCTGCTCGTGCTGCTGGTCGCCCTGCCTGCCGCGTACTACACCGCCCGGTTCAAGTTCCCCGGCCGCATGGTGTTCCTGTTCCTGGTCATCATCACGCAGATGCTGCAGCCCGCGGTGCTCACCTCGGGCCTGTTCCGGCAGTTCACGACCCTCGGGCTCGGCGACACCTGGGCGGCCATGATCTTCATCAACGCCGCGTTCAACCTGTCGTTCGCGGTGTGGATCATGCACTCCTTCTTCGCCGGCATCCCCAAGGAGGTCGACGAAGCCGCCCAGATCGACGGCGCCGGACGCTTCACCGTGCTCTTCAAGATCAACCTGCCGCTCGTGTGGCCGGGCATCGTCACGGCGATCGTGTTCACGTTCGTCGCCTGCTGGAACGAGTTCGCGGCCTCGCTCGTGATCCTCTCGACCGACAAGAACCAGCCGCTCTCCGTCGCGCTCACCAAGTTCGTCGGTCAGTACGAGACCAGCTGGCAGTACGTGTTCGGAGTCTCGATCGTCGCGATCCTGCCCGTGGTCATCCTGTTCATGCTCATCGAGAAGCGACTCGTCGGCGGCCTCACCGCCGGCAGCGTGAAGTAGGAGCCCCCGCGAAGCGGTCCCGTCCGGAGCGGTCCTCCCGGAGCGGTCCTCCCGGAATGAAGGAGTTCTCACGGTATGAAGGAGTGCATATGGAATCCGCTCCTTCATTCCGTGAGAACTCCTTCACAACGAGAGGGACATCGGTCGCGGCGAGAGGGACATCCTTCACGGCGAGGGGGACATCGGGGATGAAGAAAGCGACGAGCGGGATTTCCGCCTTCGCAGCCCTCGCGATCGTGCTGGTCGGATGCACCGCGATCGAGCCCGCGCCCGCAGCGACACCGACACCCTCGGGTTCGACCACCGTCGAGCTGATCATGAACGGCCCCGCGGTCACCGGCACCGGGCCGACCGCCCCGTACCCCGGCATCGACTTCCCCCTGCAGGAAGGCATGCGCTCGGTGACGATCGACATCGAGTGCGCCGGCGGCGGACTCTTCCACGCCGAGCTCGGTGACTCGATGGCGCTCGGACAGGCTCCCCTCCGCGGCACGTGCGACGGCACCACATCCCTGGTCTGGCCGATCACCGAGGCCACGGGACCGACCTTCACGATCTGGGTCCCCGACGGTGTCGAGTGGACCGCGACACCGCACTTCTCCACGGCGGAGTTCGTCCGTGATGAGAAGATCACAGCCGAGTGTGAGGCGTTCGGGAACGTCTACAGCGCGCTGTGGAACGCCGATGCCGGATACACGACCTACCAGGCGTTCGACGAGACGGAGTGGAAGACCCGCGTCGAAGCGGCCGCGGTGGAACTCGAGTCGCTCGTGAAGGCATCCGATACGGGGATGGCCGACTCGTTCGCCGAGGTTCTGGCCGCGATGCAGGGTGAGAAGTCGGCTCCCGGCGCCTGGCTTTCCGAGACCAACCTGCTCGACCCGATCACCGACACCTGCAACAAGAACCACAGTCAGATGATCCTGCGCGCGGAGTTCGGTGGCTGACGGCTGCTCGCCCGCGGAAGAGGAGAATGGGGACATGACTCCTCTCGGACGGATCGGTCAGGTCGTCGCGACCACATCACTCGGCGCCATCGGAGCCATCCATCTGCTGTGGGCCTCCGGCGCGTCCTGGCCGGCGTCGAGCCGGAAGCGGCTGGCGCGACAGGTCATCGGCAGCGATGAGATGCCTTCAGCTGGCGCATGCCTCGTGGTCGGTGGAGGAATGCTCACCGGGAGCGCGATCATCGCCGGCGCAGGGGGAACTCACACGCTCGCCAAAGCCGCACGCGTGGCGGCGGCCCTGGCGTTCCTCCTCCGCGGCACGATGGACGGGGCTCGAGTGACCGCACTTCTCGGGCGGCCGGGTCCCCATCGCCGATTCGTCGAGCTCGATCGGCGCATCTACCGTCCGCTGTGCCTCATCACCAGCGCCGCGATCGCCCTCGCGGTGCGGGGAGACCGACGACGCTGACATCGAGGGGCGTTCAGAGGCTCGATGCGGATGCGGCGCGCAGCTGCTCCGGGTTCCAGCGCACGCCGAGCGCCGACGTGAGCGCGGCCTGAGCGGCGCCGGCCGCGAGCGACACCCGAGGGTCGGCGTAGCGGACCGGGACCTGCGCCGTGCCGCGGGAGGGGTACTCCGTCTCGCGGCGGACCCGGTCGAGGAAGCGCGGCCCGAGCTCGGTCGCCGGCCCGCCGATCACGACCTCGGTCGGGTCGAGCAGGGCGCTGATGAGCTTGACGGCCCTCGCGAGCGCGCGGGCCCCCTCGTCGAGATGGCGTTCGTCCGCGCGGGCGGCGAGAGCACGGATCTCGGATGCGTCCATCGCATCGGTGAACTCGTCCCCGATCATCGCGCCCAAGGCTGCCGCGGACTCGAGACAGCCGCGCTGTCCGCACCGGCAGATACGCGCCGCCTCACCGAAGACGACTTGCACGTGCCCGATCTCGCCGGCGCGATCCCGTGGACCGGGCGCGAGTTCGCCGTTCAGGGTCACCGCGGCGCCCACGCCGCCGCCGAGGTGGATGAAGAGCCGGTATCCGGACGGGGATTCCTCCATCCCGGCTTCGGCGATGGCCTCGGCGTCGACGTCGTTGACGAGCAGCACGGGCGCCCCCAGCACGCGCTCGAACCTCTCGGCGAGGGGCACGTCCTCCCACTTGAGCTGCACGCTCTCGAGCACCGAGCGCCCGTCCGTCGTGCCGGGGAGCTGGATCCCCGCAGCGAGCACCCGCGGTCCGAACTCGGCGGCCACCGCAGCCACGGCGTCGTCGAGTGCGCGGTCACGGGTCTCGGGAGTGTAGTCCGCGCGACGGACGTCGACCTCGGTACCGTCGAGCGCCACGAGGGCGATGTATGCGTGCAGGGGTTGGATCACCAGGACGAGGATCAGGTGGTGACTCGCATCGACGCTCAGCGTGGTCGCCCGCTTGCCACCGGTGCTCGCGGCCTGCTCCCCTTCGACGATCAGTCGGTTCTCGATGAGCTCGGCGACGAGGGATGACGCCGTGGCTGCGGTCAGACCCGTCGCTCTCGCGATCCCCGCGCGCGTCTGGGTGCCCGGGTTGCGGAAGACGAGTTGCAGCGCGCGCCGGAGGTTCGCGCGCCGCACCGACGCTTGGGTGTCGAGGCCCTCATCCGTGCTCAGCATGTGCGTCCGTTCCGGAGCTCGCTCGTGGCGAGCGGTTGACAGATCGTGGCGTGATCCGTAGTCTCTCCGTAAGTTTATTCATTGAACTTAGTTGGTCGATGAATCTCACAAAAGCTCCGGACGGGCGAGTGCTGCACACACCGTCGCCCGTCCGGCACCTCTCTCAGCGGCTCTCCGCCGCTTCCGTGTGGTGGCGGATGACCTCCGCCACCACGAAGTTGAACCACTTCTCCGCGAACTCGGGGTCGAGATGCGCCTCCTCTGCGAGAGCGCGCAGACGGGCGACCTGCTGCTCCTCCCGATTCGGGTCGGACGCCGGCATCTCGTGCTCCGCTTTCAGCTGCCCCACCTGCTGGGTCGCACGGAAGCGTTCGGCCAGCATGAAGATGAGTGCGGCGTCGATGTTGTCGATGGTGGCGCGAAGTCGGAGCAGTTCGGCCTTCGGGTCCTCGGCGGCGGTCATGCCCCTACTCTAGAGCCGTCGAACACCCGGATTCCGACCCGCGGCACCGCTATCGTGAGCACATGAGCAACGAAGAGTCGCCGGCGCCCACTCCCCTCGATGACACCGCGCCCGCCCGGAAAGCACCGCGCACCGACGCCGCAGCCGCGAGCGCCGACTCTCCCACCGCAGAGCCCGCCGCGACCGGCGCAGCGCGCCCCGTGGTCGTCGAGCCGATGACGCCGAGTCGCTCGTTCTGGACGCGCATCGACCGTCCGTTCGTCTTCGGCTTCCTCGTGACGCTCGGCGGACTCGGCGCGCTGGTGATCGGCCTCGCCCTGACGAGCCTGTCCACCGTGCTCATCTACATCGCACTCGCCCTCTTCGGCGCGCTCGGACTCGACCCGGCCGTCCGGTTCCTCGAGCGTCGCGGCCTCTCCCGCTCGATCTCCGTCGTCATCACGATCCTCGCGCTCATCCTCGTGTTCGCCGTCGTGCTGTGGATGATCATCCCGATCGTCGTCGAGCAGATCGCGAGCTTCGTCCGTTCCGTTCCCGGGATGATCCAGGACTTCACCCGCAGCGACATCTACGCCACGCTCGACGCGCAGTTCGGCGATCAGTTCCAGGATCTGGTCGCCGAGGTCCAGAAGTTCTTGACCGACTTCGGCAACCTCGCGACGATCGGCGGCGGTGCTCTCGCGGTCGGCGCGTCGATCGCGACCGGCATCTCGGGCGCCATCGTCGTGCTCGTGCTCACGCTCTACTTCCTCGCGACCCTGCCCGCCATGAAGCAGGGTCTGCTGCGTCTGGCACCGGCCCGCGACCGCGCTCGTGCGAGCGACATCACCGAACAGATCACGGACTCGGTGGGCGGATACGTGATGGGGATGGTCGTGCTGGCCTTCTGCAACGCGATCCTCGCCCTGACCCTCTACTCCATCCTGGGTCTGCCCTTCCCGCCACTGATGGCGGCGATCGCCTTCTGTGTCACCCTGATCCCGCTGGTCGGATCGGTGCTGTTCTGGATCATCGGCACCGGGCTCGCGCTCTTCACCAACCCGATCGCGGCGCTGATTTTCGCAGCGATCTACCTCATCTACATGCAGATCGAGGCCTACGTGCTGACGCCGCGAGTGATGAACCGGGCGGTCGCGGTCCCGGGGTCGCTGGTCGTGATCGGCGCCCTCGCCGGTGGCACGCTGCTCGGCCTCCTCGGGGCGCTCGTGGCCGTGCCCGTCACCGCTTCGATCCTCATCATCATCAAGCAGGTGCTGGTGCCGAAACAGGATGCCCGCATCTGACCCTCGCCCGTACGACGAAGCGCCCGGACCCCTGAAGGTCCGGGCGCTTCTGTCATCCGACTCAGATGAGGTCGTTGTCGGTCAGCCAGGCCTCGGCGATGTCGCTCGCCGACTTCTGGTCGACCGTGCTCTGCACGTTCAGACCGACGAGCTCTTCGGCGGTGAGCTTGGCGCTGATGGCGTTGATCACGTCGGCGACCTCGTCGGCGACGTCGCTCGAGACGATCGGCACGACGTTCGAGGCCAAGATGATGTTCTCCGGGTCTTCGAGCGCGACGATGTCTTCGGTCTGGAACGCGGGATCGGCCGAGTAGATGTCCGCTACCTGGATCTCGCCGGCCAGCAGCGACTCCAGCGTGGTCGGGCCGGTCGCCGAGAACGCCAGGTCGACGCCGTAGACCTCCTTGGCGGCCGCGGGCCCGTACGGGCGCTGCTCGAACTCCGGTGCCGCACCGATCGTGACCGGGGTGGTCACCTTCGAGAGGTCACCGATCGAGGTGAGGCCGTTCTCCTCGGCGAAGCTCTTGAGCACCGTGTAGGTGTCCTGGTCCGAGGCCTCGGCGTAGTCCAGAGCGGTCAGGCTGTCGGGCAGCGCGTCCTGCAGCGCGGCGTACACGTCTTCCGGGCTGGTGGCGGTCGCGCTGTCGTCGAGGTACTCGAGCAAGTTGCCCGTGTACTCCGGGAACACGTCGATCGCGCCGGACTCGACGTCGGGCATGTAAGCGTCGCGCTGTCCGATGTTGAACTGCTTGTCGACCGTGAACCCCGCGCCTTCGAGGGCCTGCGCGTAGATCTCGGCGATGATCTCGTTCGAGTAGTAGGCCTGGGAGCCGACGACGATCGTGTCGCCGCCGGAGCCCGCGTCATCAGTCGGAGCGTCGAGCGGGTTGCTGCTGGCGCACCCGCCGAGGACGAGCACCGCGGCGAGCGCGGCGCCACCGGCGAGGGCGAGTCGTGACTTACGTGCTGTGAACATGGGGAGTTCCTCTTCTCTGGGACAACGGGATGGGTGCTGTGGGACGGTGAGGGGTTGTGAGCGTGTCAGGCGGTGGCCGGCGCGGGTGAGGCTGCAGCGGTACGCGACCGGCGGGTCGTGGTCGGCGCTCGCACCCCGGCGGGGACGGCGGCGTGCTGGAGGAGGGCGAAGATCAGATCGACCGCCAGCGCGAGGATGGCGACGAGGATCGCACCGCCGAGCACCTGGTCGAACTTGCGCAGGGGGATGCCCTGGATGATCGGCCAGCCGAGACCACCGAGGTTCACGTAGGCGGCGATCGTGACCGTGGCGATCACCTGCAGGAGGGCTGCGCGGATGCCACCGACCAGGAGGGGCAGCCCGAGGCGCACCTCGACCTTCCAGAACACCTGCCACTCGGTCATCCCCATCGCGCGCGCCGAGTCGAGCACACGGCGGTCGATGGCCTCGAGCCCGGTGTAGGCGCCAGCGAGGAGCGAGGGGATGGCCAGCAGCACGAACGTGATGATCGCGGCTTCGGGGATGCGGAGCACACCGAGCAGCAGCACGAGCAGCACGAGGAGCCCGAAGGACGGGATCGCGCGAGCCGCGCCGGAGACAGCGACAGCGACCTCGCGGCCGCGGCCGGTGTGTCCGATGAGCCATCCGATCGGCACCGCGATGATGGCGGCGATCAGCACCGAGATCAGCGTGTAGTACATGTGCTGACCGAACAGGATCGGCAGCGAGTACGGCCCCTCCCACCGGTCGGGGGAGAAGAGCCAGGCGATGGCGTCGGTGAACACGTTCATGCGGCGGTCCTCAGCGTGGCCGCCTGTCGTGCGGATGACGGTGTCTTGGCGGCGCGCGTCCACGGCATCAGCGCGCGGCCGAGGAGCAGGAGCAGCAGGTCGATCACCAGGGCGATCACCACGACCGCGATGACGCCGGCGAACACCTCCGCGAGGATGCGGCGCTGCAGACCGTTCTCGAAGAGGTAGCCGAGGTTCGTCACACCCACCAGGATGCCGACGGTGGCGAGGGAGATCGTGCTGACGGCCGCCACACGCAGCCCGGCGAGCACGACGGGTCCGGCGAGCGGGAAGTCGACGGTCCAGAACCGGCGGAACCCGCCGTAGCCCATCGCGGTGGCCGACTGCCGGATGGCGGGATCGACCGAGTCGAGGCCGTCGGAGACCGCACGGACCAGGATCGCGACCGCGTAGATGGTGAGACCGATGATGAGGTTGATCGGGCTGCGGGCCGGATACCCGGCGACGGACGGCAGCAGGATCAGCAGCGCGAGTGACGGGATCGTGTAGAGCAGACCGGTGAGGACGATGACCGGCCCTTTGACCAGTTGATAGCGCCAGGCGACCCACCCGAGCGGCACCGACAGCACGAAGCCGAGCACGATCGCGATCGCGCTCTGCTGCAGGTGGATGGCGGTCAGCTCGAGGATGAGGCCGATGTTGTCGACGATCCAGTTCACGGAGCGCCCTTCGTCACGCTCTCCTCGCTCAGGAGCGCGTCGCTGACAGCATCGGGCACGTCGACGATCGAGCCCTGGGTGCGCCCCTCCGAGTCGACCACCACGGTGCCCCGCGGCGTCTGCTTGAGGTGCAGGGCGCGGCGACCGCGATCGGCGCCGATGAACGCCGAGACGAAGTCGTCCGCCGGGTTCTCGATGATCTCGCTCGGACTGCCGACCTGCACGATGCGCGCGCCCTTGTCGAGGATGACGACCTGGTCGCCGAGCAGGAACGCCTCGTCGATGTCGTGCGTGACGAAGACGACGGTCTTGTCCAGCTCGCTCTGCAGGCGCAGGGTCTCCTGTTGCAGGTCGGCCCGCACGATGGGGTCGACCGCGCCGAAGGGCTCGTCCATGAGCAGGATGTTCGGATCGGCGGCGAGTCCGCGGGCGACACCCACACGCTGCTGCTGGCCGCCGGAGAGCTGACTCGGGTAGCGCTCGGCCAGCGCCTGGTCGAGGCCGACCGTGTCGAGCAGGTCGCGCGCCCGCTGGTGGGCAGCAGCCCGCTTCACGCCGGTCAGCCGAAGCACCGTGGCCACGTTGTCGATGACCGTGAAGTGCGGCATGAGCCCGGAGTTCTGCATGACGTAGCCGATGCGTCGGCGCAGAGCCACCGGGTCGCCTTCGAGCACGCTCTCCCCGTCGATCTCGACGTCGCCGGAGGTGGGCTCGACCATGCGGTTGATCATGCGGAGCAGGGTGGTCTTGCCACAGCCGGACGAGCCGACGAACACGGTGGTCTTGCGTGACGGCAGCACGAGGCTGAAGTCATCGACGGCGAGTGCACCGCCGGGGAACCGTTTGGTGACGTTGCGGAACTCGATCATGGGCTGGTCTCCAGTCGGTCGATCGATGTGCGAGCGGACGAGTCTTGGCTCTTCTGGTGGTTACGGGCCGACCTCGACGCGCGGATCGAACGCCACGAATCCGGAGAAGTCTTTGCCGACACGATCGAAGGCCGACGGATAAGGAGTCGGATACGACCAGGCGTAGTCGGTGTGCAGCTCGCCGTCGGTCTGCACGGAGTAGTACTGAGCCGCGCCCTTCCAGGGACAGGTGTAGGGCGTGGGGCTCTCGACGAGCACCCCGGGTGTGATGGATGCGGGCGGGAAGTACCAGTTCCCTTCGATGCGGGCGAGATCGCTCTCGTCGGCCTCGGCGATGACGGTTCCTGCGAGTACAGCCTTCATGGTCCTGCCTCCTCGGATGTGTGTTCGAGCGTATAAGACGGTGGGGACATCGGGCTCGAGGGTTGCGCGCGGGCCGTCAATGTGAGAAACAATCCCGAATCTGTTCGGCCTGCCCGCGAAAACGGATTGCCCGCCACGATGGTCGGACTCAGGCGGAATCGCGCCCGTAGCCCTCCAGGAGTCGCAACCAGATCTCACTGACGGTCGGGTACGACGGCACCGCATGCCAGAGACGGGCGATCGGCACCTCGCCGACGATCGCCACGGTGGCGGCGTGCACGAGTTCCGCCACCTCGGGGCCGACGAAGGTCGCACCGATCACGACATCGCGATCGGTGTCGATCACGAGCCGCGCCTGCCCCTCGAAACCGTCTTCGTAGAGGCTCGCCCCCGCGATCCACCCCAGGTCGTAGTCGATCGCCTTCACGGTGATTCCTGCCTCGACCGCCTGCGCCTCGGTCAGACCGACGGAGCCGACCTCAGGGATCGAGAACGTGACCTGCGGGACGGCGGCCTGGTCGGCGGTCGCGACGTGACGACCCCAGGGGCTGTCATCCACATCGTCGCCCTGGGCACGCGCGACGATGACGTCGCCTGCCGCCCTCGCCTGGTACTTGCCTTGGTGGGTGAGGAGCACGCGCCCGTTCACGTCACCGACCGCATACAGCCAGTCGGATCCGGGGACCCGGAGGGTGTCGTCCGTCTCGATCCAGCGGCCGGGCTCCAGGCCCACGACGTCGAGGCCGATGTCTCCGCTGCGCGGCGAACGACCCGTCGCGGCGAGCACCTCGGTCGCGATGATCTCCTCGCCGCCGTCGAGCGTCACGGTCACGCCGTCGGCGCCGCGGTGCACGGATGCCGTTCCCGTGTCGGTGCGCACGTCGACGCCCAGTTCCTTGAGACCGGCCGCGACCCGCTCCCCGGCGAAGGGCTCCATCCCCCCGAGCAGACCGCTGCGGGCGATGACGGTGACCTTCGAGCCGAGTGCCGCGTATGCCGTGGCCATCTCGACCGCGACCACGCCTCCGCCGATCACGGCCAGGCTCTCCGGCAGCTCCTCGGCACTGGTCGCCTCTCGACTCGTCCAGGGTGCGGACTCACGGAGCCCGTCGATGGGCGGGATGACGGCGTCCGATCCGGTGCTGATGGCCACCGCATGCCGGGCGCGAAGTACTCGCGTCGCGCCGTCGGCATCCGTCACGGTCACCTCCCGCTCACCCGTCAGCCGGCCGTGCCCGCGCGCCAGATCGATCCCGGCGGAGTCGAGCCACTTCACCTGTCCGTCATCGGACCAGTTGCTGGTGAAGGAGTCGCGTCGTTCGAAGACCGCCCGCACATCGAGCTTCCCGGTCACCGCCTGAGAGGCGCCCGCCACGTGCTGCGCTGCCCGCAACGCCTGCGCCGACCGCAGCAGCGCCTTCGACGGCATGCACGCCCAGTAGGAGCACTCACCTCCGACGAGCTCGCTCTCCACGATGATCGCGGTGAGTCCACCCTGCACGGCGCGGTCGGCGACGTTCTCGCCCACCGGACCTCCGCCCAGCACGATCAGGTCGTATTCGTCGGTCTTCTGCGCTGCGTTCATGCCTGGCACCTCTCCGTCGGCCGGTTCCGTCGCCCAGTCTCGCTCAAGACCAACGCCGAGTCACGGGTGAGTTGTTCCCTCCGGCGTGGCGCGGGCGGGGTGCGGCGGTCAGGCAGCTCAGGCGGTCGCGAGCTCCCGACCCCGGCGGGAGTCGGCGAAAGCGCGGGGATATGCCCGGCGCAGGGTGACGACGATCAGCGTGGCCGCGGTCACCTTGATGAGGTCGCCCGGGAGGAAGGCCAGGCTCGACAGAGCAGTCAGGTCGAGCGGAACTCCGGTCACGAGTGCCTGGACCGGGATGCCGAACGCGTAGACGACGAACACGCCGCCGACCAGAGCGGCCACCGCGCACCGCCACCAGGTGAACCGTCCGGTGCGCATGAGCAACCCGATCACCACGACGCCGGCGATCCAGCCGATCAGGTAGCCCACGGTCGGTCCGACGAAGACACCCAGGCCCCCGCGTCCGCCTGCGAGCACGGGGAGTCCGACCGCGGCGAGCGCCAGCACGAGGGCGATCGACCAGGGCGCGACGCGCGGACCGAGCACAAGACCCGCGAGCATGACGCCGAGCGTCTGCCCGGTGATGGGCACGCCGCCGGGGAGCGGCACGACAACCGTTCCCAGCACGATGATGAGGGCGGCGAACACGGCCACCCGACCGAGGGTCGCACTGGAGTCACGGGTCGATGCGGTCATCGCTCATCCTTCCTGAACGGTGTTCACCTGAACACCGTTCATCAGCGTACGGATGTAGCTACCCCCGCGCAAATCACCACCCCGCAGTCACCAACACGACCTTCCCTCGCTGACGCCGTTGCGCGATGGCATCATCCTCCAGCGGGTACTCGTCACGTCCCGGCTCATGACTCCCCCTGCTCCCGCGATTCGTCTTCGGCGGATTCGACACGGACCCTCGGGGAGAGGACCGCCGCCGCGAAGGCCACGACCGCAGCCAGCACGAACACGCCGAGGAACGGGTCGGCGCCCGCGAGCGCGGTGAACAGCGTGCCCGTGACGGCCAGGGCCAGGGCGCTGCCGAACGAGTCGGCGACCGTCATCGCCCCGCTGTTGAAGCCCTGATTCTCCGGCGTGGACATCGCGAGCGTGAGGGCGCTGGTGCGCGGACTCATCAGCCCCATCCCCATACCCGCGATGACCCAGGCGAGCGCAATCAGCAGAGCGTCTCCCCGGAAGCCCGCGGTCGCGACGGTCAGCACGATGCCGGCGAACACGAGGCCCGTCCCGAGCCGCACGGCCGTCACGCTCGAGAGGCGCGCGCCCAGCCGCCCCTGGACGGTCGCGGCGAGGGACCACGCGAGCGCACCGCCGGTCAGCGCGAGTCCTGCCAGAGTCGGCGACAGTTCGTACCGATCGGTGAGCAGGTAGGGCAGGTAGACCTGCGCACCGAAGAACGCGGCGGCCGCGACCCCGCGGACGAGGATGACGGACGGAAGCCCTCGGCGCGCCCGAAACGTCCCGCGCGGGACCAGCGGCCGCACCGCGACGAGGGCGACCACGATAGCAAGGACAGCGAGAGCGGAGCCGAATCCGGGGATGTCGCCGACCAGATTCAGCGCGAGCACAGCAACGGCAGCGAGCACCGACCATCCGAGTCGCCCGAACGCCCAGGGAGTCGTCGCATCGCCGTGGTTCGCGAGCCCGCGAAGTGCGGGCACGACCATCAGCAGCGCCACCAGCACCAGGATGACCACGCCGAGGAAGACCCAGTGCCAGCTCCAGAGTTCGGTGACGGCACCCGCGACCGTCGGGCCGATCAGTGAGGGGATGACCCAGGCCGCGGCGAAGCCGGCGAAGATCGCCGGATGGAGCTCGTGCGGGTAGACGCGGGCGACCACCACGTACAGGGCCACCATCAACCCTCCGCTGCCGAGGCCCTGGGCGAACCTCCCCGCGACGAGGATCTCCATGCTCGGCGCGAGGCCGGCGATCAGCAGTCCGACTATGAACAGGGCGACCGAGGTGTACAGCGGGACGACCGGTCCGCGACGATCCGCCCAATTCCCGGCGAGCACCATGCCGATGACCCCGGTGGCGAGAGGTCCGGCGAAAGCGAGCGCATACAGCCGTTCTCCGCCGAGATCGGCGCTCACGGTCGGCATCACCGTGGTGACCGCCAGGGATTCGAACGCGCCGAGGAACACGAGCGCGCAGGCGCCGATCGTGATCCAGACGTAGTCACGGCTCAAGATGCGAGGTGCGGCCGCGCCCGGCGTCGACACTTGCTCGGTCTTCGAGGTCATGATGATGACCGTAGAACCTCAAGTATGGTCGAGGTCAAGCGCCGGTTCGCCGACGAGGGTTCAGCCGCCGAGCAGGACCTCGTGGAGGGCATGCCACACGCCCTCATCGTTCGGCTCCATGACGGTCAACGCGGTGGCGTCAGCTCCGGGAAGAGGAGGTCGACGGCGCTCGGCAACGTCTCAGCGCACCGGAAGGAAATGCGTCGGCGTCGGCACCTGCGCCTCATGGCGGATGCCGAGGGGCGCGCCCGTGCGCTCATCGAGGTCGAGCAGGGTGATGGTATCGGAGCGCTGCCCCGCGACCAGCAACTTGCCCTCATGCACCAGGTGGTGGCGCGGCCAGTCGACCCCCGCGTCGGCGAGCGCCACGGACTCCAGGGCCTCACCCCCGCCGCGCACGCGCAGGACCGCGATCGTGTTGCTTCCGCGCAGGGCCGTGTAGAGGAAGTGTCCGTCGCGGCTGCGGGCGAG
Organism: Microbacterium sp. PI-1; assembly: GCF_004337555.1. Classification (NCBI taxonomy): domain Bacteria; kingdom Bacillati; phylum Actinomycetota; class Actinomycetes; order Micrococcales; family Microbacteriaceae; genus Microbacterium; species Microbacterium sp. PI-1. Next base: position 109,378 of record NZ_SJYZ01000013.1, read on the forward strand.
TTCGGCGGGGAAGTCTGTGCCCACCTGGGCGATCGGACTCGACAGCGTCGACGACACGACGCTCCACGTGCGGTCGGACGCCTCGGCGAGCGTGAACACCTCGCACGAGTACTCGGTCACCACGTGCAGGTGCCCGCTGGGGTGCAGCACCATGTGCCGCGGCCCGGTGCCGAGTGGCAGCACGACCTCGTGGTCGAGTACGAGCCCGCTGCCGACCTGTCGCCAGAACCGCACGAGGTCGAACCCGAGGTCGGTCGTGGCGATGCGCCCGTCGGGAAGGAACACGGCGGCATGCGCGTGCGAGACACGGTCACCGCCCACCCCGTACGGGTCGACCGCGGCGACGCCGTCACCGGGAGTGGACGGCACCCCGGGGGCCGACACGCCAGATGTCGGACGGAAGGCGCTAGGGCGTCCGACATCTGGCGTGTCGGCGGGATCCGTGTCGTCGCCGAACAGTGCCGCGCGGAGTTCCGCCGCCGCATCCGGCCGTGCGGGGACGATCCGCCCGTCCGCATCGAGGCCGAGCCGCACCACGCGGCCGTCGCCGTAGCAACTGGCGACCAGAGCAGAGCCGTCCGCAGCGACCGCGACGTGACACACGTACTGGCCCACCGCCGCCGGTGCACCCATCGGGGAGAGGGCGCCGTCCCCCGTACGCACGAACGCCTGCACGGCGGAGTCGCCCTCGAGCGCCGCGTAGACGACGTCGAGCGTCGGATGCTGCGCCAGCCACGACGGCGAAGGGGCCTCTGCGACCACGCCCCGGTACGCGAGCGTGGTGGCCTCCCGGCCTGCATCCCCCGCGAGCAGACCGATGCCGTCGGCAGAACCGTCCATGCCGGGGCCGTAGCCGCCGAGCCAGAATCGCGTCACGACGGACCGGATCAGTCGAGCAGGTCGTGGCGGACGATGACCTGGTCGCGCTCGGGGCCGACACCGATCACCGAGATGCGGGTGTTGCTCATCTTCTCGAGCGCCAGCACGTAGTCCTGTGCGTTCTGCGGCAGATCCTCGAAGGTGCGGGCGACGGAGATGTCCTCGTTCCAACCCGGGAAGTACTCCAGGATCGGCTTCGCGTGGTGGAAGTCGGTCTGGTTGACGGGCACCTCGTCGAAACGCTCGCCATCGACGTCGTAGGCGACGCACACCGGGATCTCGTCGAGTCCGGTCAGGATGTCGAGCTTGGTGAGCACGAGGTCGGTGATGCCGTTGATGCGCGTCGCGTATCGGGTGATGGGCGCGTCGTACCAGCCGACCCGACGCGGACGCCCGGTGGTGGTGCCGAACTCGAAGCCCTGCTTGCGCAGCCAGTCGCCCTGCTCGTCGAAGAGTTCTGTCGGGAAGGGGCCCGATCCGACGCGGGTCGTGTACGCCTTGACGATGCCGACGATGCGGTCGAGCGCACCGGGGCCGACGCCCGCACCCGTCGCGGCTCCGCCGGCGGTCGCCGACGACGAGGTCACGAACGGATAGGTGCCGTGGTCGATGTCGAGCATCGTGGCCTGACCGCCTTCGAACACGACGACTTCGCCACGATCGAGGGCCTCCGCGATCAGGTAGCCCGTGTCGGCGACAAGGGGGCGCAGGCGGTCCGCGTACGACAGCAGATCATCGACGACCTCGTCGGCGGTGATCGCGCGACGGTTGAAGATCTTCACCAGCAGGTGGTTCTTCTGATCCAGAGCGCCTTCGACCTTCTGGCGCAGGATGTTCTCGTCGAAGATGTCCTGCACACGGATACCGACGCGGTTGATCTTGTCGGCGTAGGCCGGACCGATGCCTCGACCGGTGGTGCCGATCATCCGCTTTCCGAGGAAACGCTCGGTGACCTTATCGAGCGTGCGGTGGTACTGCGTGATGATGTGCGCGTTGGCGCTGACCTTGAGACGCGAGACGTCGATGCCCCGGGCGGCGAGCGCCTCCAGCTCGAAGAACAGGACCTCGAGGTCGACGACGACGCCGTTGCCGATCACCGGGGTCACGCCCGGAGAGAGGATGCCGGAGGGCAGCAGGTGCAGCGCGTACTTCTCGTCTCCCACGACGACGGTGTGCCCGGCGTTGTTACCGCCGTTGAACTTCACCACCCAGTCGGTGCGCTCACCGAGCAGATCGGTGGCCTTGCCCTTTCCTTCGTCGCCCCACTGCACGCCGACGATAACGATTCCTGGCATGGGTAACCCCCTGGCTTTCGCCGGGTTTGCACCGGCCGATGAGCTGGCCCTCTTCGGGCCGTCCCATCCTATCGGGAGCCTCTCGGCCCGCCCTCCGAGTGCGATATGTCACCTCCGGAGGCGTCTGAAGGTGACATATCGCACTCTGCAGGGGTGGCGGAAAACGTGCGGATCATGTCGCTCCGGCGGCTCGTCCGGTGTCGGAAGCCCCTGCCAGGATCGAAGGATGTCACGAGCAGCATCCGGCGAGCCCGGTATCCGCACGAACGCCGAGGCGCCGAAGAGTCAGGGCGCGCTCGTGCTCGTCGCCGCGCTGGTCACGGTGGTGCTGTGGGCCTCGGCGTTCATCGGCATCCGTGGTGCGGGCCCTCACTATGACCCGGGCGCTCTGGCGCTGCTGCGGATGGCGGTCGGCACCGTGGTGCTGACGATCATCGCCGTGCGGCACGGGATCCGCATCCCCGCCCGTCGCCACTGGCTCCTCGTGGCGGTGTGGGGCATCGGCTGGTTCTGCGTCTACAACCTGGCCCTCAACAGCGCTGAGTTGACACTCGATGCGGGGACGGCCGCGATGGTGGTGAACCTCGCGCCGCTCATGGTCGTCGTCTTCAGCGGACTCTTCCTCCGCGAAGGCTTCCCGAAGCCACTCATCATCGGCGCCCCGATCGCGTTCCTCGGGGTCGTGCTGATCGGCATGAACTCCTCCACCAGCGCCGGCCCTGACATCACCGGTCTGTTGCTCGCCCTGCTCGCAGCCGTCATGTACGCCGGGTGCACGCTCGTGCAGAAGCGCCTGCTCACCTCCGGCGTCGATCCGACCACCCTGACCTGGCTCGGTGCGGGCGTCGGCACCGTCGCGCTACTGCCCTGGGTCGGCAGCCTCATCGACTCCCTGCAGACCGCACCGCTGGACGCGACGCTGTGGGTCGTCTACCTCGGCATCTTCCCCACGGCGATCGCCTTCACCACCTGGGCCTACGTCCTGCAGCGCAGCACCGCGGGACAGACCTCCGCCACCACCTACGTCGTGCCCGCGATCGCGATCCTGATGTCGTGGGCGATCCTCGGCGAGGTGCCGACGCCGCTGATGTTCCTCGGTGGAGCCCTCTGCCTGCTCGGCGTCCTCATCACGCGACTGCGGTGGCGTCGCCGCACCTGATGCCGAGAACCGCCGGGGCGAGTGACTACAGTTACGACCGGAGGCGAAATGACGACCTGGTGGCCCTACGCGCGACTCGCGGCATCTGTTCTCGCGGTGGCTGCCATCGTCGCCCAACTGGTGCGGACGCTCGAGATCGCCATGCTCTCGGAGACCGAGTGGGGCTCTCACCTCCCCACGGTGATCGTGAACTTCTTCAGCTTCTTCACGATCCTCTCCAACGTCCTCGCAGCCGTCGCGCTCGTCATCGGGGGCCTCTGGGGCATCCTCAACCGGAAGACCACGAGCCCCGAACCGCGCTGGCTCGCTCTGATCCTGGTCTGCGCGAGCACCTACGCCATCGTCACAGGGATCGTCTACAACACACTGCTCCGCGGGATCGAGCTGCCGCAGGGGGCGACGGTCCCCTGGTCCAACGAGGTGCTGCACGTGATCGTGCCGCTGATCATGCTCCTCGATCTGCTCTTCGCGCCTCGACGCCGCGCGCTGGGCTGGAGCGCCGTGGGGGCCACCGCCGTCTTCCCCCTCGTGTGGGTCGCGTACACGATGATCCGCGCGAACCTGGTGATCTCGCCGGCGACCGGGCAGCCCTACTGGTACCCGTATCCCTTCCTGAACCCGCACACCGTCCCGGGCGGCTACCTCGGGGTCTCCGCCTACATCGTCGGCATCGCGATCGCGATCATCGCCGTGGCCGCCGGCGTCGTCTGGATCGGCAGGCGCCGCGGCACCACCCCGATCGACTCCTGACCTGCCTCTGACGCCTCCGCCCCTCGCACCCGGAGTGGGCGGAGGGGCAGAGGCGTCAACAGAGACTCAGGTGGTGGCGAGCGCCTCACGATCGTCGTCGCGAGGCTGACCCTCGATGATCCGCGCCGTCTCGGTGGCATCCGGGTCCACGTCGAGGTAGCGCTCGAGCGAGTCGTCGAGCTCTTCCAGCCACGGCGTGTGATGCACGACCGCGAGGGTGCCGGTCATGACCGACTCGTACGTGCGGTCGCGGTAGCCCATGATGTCGTCCTTCTTGTCGCGCTTCCACGCGAGGAAGATCTCGACCACCCGGTCGATGTCGAACTCCGGGTAGTCCGTGAGCTGCAGCAGATCGCGGATGTAGTCCGCCTGGAAGCGGATCTCCGCCGCGGCCGAATCGATCTGTCCGAAGCGCGTGCGCCACTCGGCGATCGATGCCGCCCGCTCCTGCTCGTCGGGCAGGGACAGACGACCGAGGATCAGGTCACGCACGTACCAGGCCTGCGCATCGAACATGTTGAACGTGAACCACTGGTCCTGCGCGCCGAGGTAGGCCAGGCGCGGATTGCCCTGCCAGAGCACTCCGCGGTACAGCCCATCGGGGTACACGTTGTTCGGCGAGGAGAGGGCGAGGTCGTCCGGCAGGAACGGGTACTTGTGCAGGTAGCCGGTGCAGAGGATGACCGCGTCGACCTGCTTCGAGGTGCCGTCGGCGAAGAACGCGGTGCTGCCCTCGAAGCGTTCGAGGACCGGCCGCTCCTCGATGCCCTCGGGCCAGTCGTACCCCATCGGCGCGGAGCGGAAGCTCGCCGTCACCGAACGGGCCCCCATCTTGAACGCCTGGCTGCCGATGTCCTCCGCGGAGTAGCTCGCGCCGATCACCAGCACAACCTTGTCTTCGAAGGCCTCGGCGCCTCGGAAGTCATGGGCATGGCTGATGTACCCCGGGAACGTCTCGATACCGGGGAACTCCGGCACGTTCGGGAAGGAGAAGTGTCCGCTCGCGACGATCACGCGGTCGAACTCCTCCACGGAGGATTCGCCGGAGGGCAGGTGCTCGCTGGTGAGGGTGAAGACCTCGCGCTCGTCGTCGAACTCCACCCAGCGGACCACGGTCTGGAAGCGGATCAGGTCGCGCACGTCGGTCTTCTCCAGGCGACCGGCGATGTAGTCCCACAGCACCGGGCGCGGCGGGTAGGAGGAGATCGGGCGACCGAAGTGCTCGTCGAAGCTGTAGTCCGCGAACTCCAGCGCCTCCTTCGGGCCGTTCGACCACAGGTTGCGGTACATGCTCGAATGCACCGGCTCGCCGAATTCGTCCAGTCCGGTGCGCCAGGTGAAGTTCCACTGCCCGCCCCAGTCGGCCTGCTTCTCGAAGCAGACCAGCTCGGGGATGTCGGCTCCCGCACGGGCGGCGGACTCGAAGGCCCTCAGCTGCGCCATCCCCGAGGGTCCGGCTCCGATGATCGCTACTCGTTCTCTACTCGTCACGTATTGTCCTCATACTCTTCAGTCATGTATCGGCACGGCCGCTTCCGAGCGAGGAACAGTTCTGTCCCGGTGGGAGCGGAGAAGCTCGACCTGCCCGGAAAGCGGCTGCTCTTCGACGTTAGCAGTGTCCGCCACCGGCACCCGGGGTCGCGCCTGCCCGCCACCTGCAGGATCCTGGGACGGATGCATGACCTGGGCCCGGCGGGTCGTCCTGCATCCGTCATCCGGTCATGCAGGTGTACACAGCGATTACGCTGGTGCGCGGGGGATGGCCGCGACGCGCGTCCCTGAACGAGGGAGCCTACAGATGACCGAGTCCTCCACGCCCGACCCGCGGACGATCGCCGCACCGCCGCCTCCGC
>NZ_SJYZ01000014.1:0-111704 GCF_004337555.1 Microbacterium sp. PI-1
CCCCGCCTTCTCGTCGAGACCCCGCCCTGGGGGCGACAACGGCCGGGGGTCTCGGCGGGAGAGGGGGGTCTCGGCTAGCCCTTGACGGCTCCCCCCAACCCCGCCGAGCGCAGGAACACGGATTGGAACAGCAGGAACATGCCGATCGGGATCAGCGTCGCGATCGCCAACGCTGCCAGGAACACGTCGAGCTCGGTCTGCGACTGCACGGCCGGAAGACGGACCGACAGCGGCTGCACCGACGGATCCGGCAGCACGAGCATCGGCCAGAGGTAGTCCTTCCACGCCGCGATGATCGCGAACACGGAGACCACGCCGAGGATGGGCTTCGACATGGGCAGCACGATCGACCAGAACAGGCGGAAGGGGCCGGCACCATCGGTCCGCGCCGCCTCGAACACTTCGCGGGGCAGGCTGTCGAAGAACCGCTTCACCAGCAGGATGTTGAACGCGTTGGCGCCCATGGGCAGCCAGACCGCAAGGTAGTTGTTGAGCAGGCTCACCTCCCCGAGGAGTGGTGGGTGGACGATCGTCAAGTACAGCGGCACGAGCAGCACGATGCCCGGGATGAACAGCGTCGCCAGCACCAGCGCGTTCAGGATCGGGGCGTACCGCGGCCTCAGCACCGAGAGCGCATAACCGCCGGTGGTCGCGATGAGCAGCTGGACGAACCAGGCGCCGAGCGCGATGATCACCGTGTTGAAGAAGTACTGATCGATGTGTATGTCGTTCCACGCAGTCGACAGGTTCTCCCAATCGGTCCCGTTCGGCCAGAGCGCGAACGGCTGCTGCAGCGTGTCCTGCGTCGGCGTGACGGCCGACTTCGCCAGCCACAGAATCGGCCCGAGTCCGGCGATCACCAGCCCGACGGTGAGGAACACATGCGTGAGCGACATGCCGACGCGGACGCCACGCCGCCGCCGCTCCGAGTCCGAGATGACGGTGCGGTCCCCGACGCGATCGGCGGCCTTCTCCGCTGCCTTCTCCGCCGCACGGGTCGAGAGGCGGGTGGTGAGACTCATGTCGTGCTCCAACGGTCGGTCAGCCTGAAGTACAGCCAGGAGAGCAGGGCGAGGACGATCGCGAGCAGGACCGAGACGGCCGTCGCCTCTCCGTAGTCGCCGCCCAGACTGTTGCGGAAGGCCTTGTCGTAGATGTACAGCAGCACGGTCTTGGTCGCCCCGGCAGGGCCGCCCCCGGTGAACAGGAACGGTTCGAGGAAGACCTGAGCTGTCGCGATGATCTGCAGGATCAGCATGATGAAGAGGATGCCGCGCAGCTGCGGCAGCGTGACGTGCCAGATCTTCTTCCAGATTCCGGCACCGTCCACCTCGGCGGCGTCGTAGAGCTCGGGCGGCACCCCGAGGAGCGCGGCGAGGTAGATGATGATCGAGCCTCCCGCTCCGGCCCAGGTGGCTTCCAGCACGAGGGACGGCATCGCCTGCACGGCATCCTGGATCCACGGTTGCGGGGGGATGCCGACATATCCGAGCACGGTGTTGAACACACCGGAAGGGTCGGCACTGTAGAAGAACTTCCACAGCAGCACGGCGACCACGGGCGGGATCACGACCGGGAGGTAGGCGAGGGCCGAGTAGATGCCTTTGCCGCGGCGCACCTCGCTCATCAGCACGGCCATCAGGAGCGGCAGCGGAAAACCGAAGAGCAGAGCGAGCACAGCGAACCACAGCGTGTTGATCACGGCCCGACCGAGTTCCGGATCACCGATCACCGCGACGTAGTTGTCGAACCCGACCCATTCGGAGACGATCAGGTTCGTCTTCTGCAAGCTCATGATCACGGACTGCACGATGGGCGACCACGAGAAGAAGACGAACACGAAGAGCATCGGGAGCACGAACAGGAGGTTCGCGAGCCCGCCGCCGCGGAACCACGTGAGCGGCGAGCGGCGACGGGAGGTGCGCACAGCGGGCGGCGGAGAATCCTCCACCGCCGCCCGCTGCTCGGAGAGCGTCATCGTCATGAAGCGTTACTCGTCGAGCTTCGCCTGTGCATCGGTCTGCGCCTGAGCGAGCAGCGCCTCGATGTCGGCGTTCTGATCGGTGAGCACCTTCTGCACGACGGTGTCGAGGAGCGCGTAGACCTCCTGGGTCTTCACCTTCGGCTCACCGACCGGCGTCTGATCCCAGATACGGTCGCTGAACGGCGCCATCTGTTCGACGGGCACGTTGATGTAGTCGGCGATCCACTCCTGCGACTCGTCGTACAGCTCGCGGCTGAGTACCGGCAGGAGCGGGGTGCCGACGGCCTGGCCCGACTCGTTCAGGGTCTTGGCGTCGAGGACGGCGGCGTCCTCATCCATCAACTTCTGCATGTAGTACCAGTCGATCCACGTCACCGCCGCCGCCTTCGTCGCGTCGTCGACCGTGGGACTGATCACCGCGATGTCACCGCCGCCGAGGGTCCCGGGGTCGTCGCCCTCCATCGGCACGACGGTCATGCCGTAGATCGACGGCTCCATGCCGAAGTCGCGGACGAGAGCGGTGTAGATGTCGGAACCCGACGTGTACATGCCGATGTTGCCGGCCGCGAACTCCTGGTTGATCGTGCCCCAGTCGAGGTCGACCTTGGAACCGAACGAGCCGTCCTCCCACTTCACATCGTGCAGGAACTGCAGCGCGGCCGTGGTGGCGTCGTTGTCGATCGTCGACTCCGCCGTGCCGTCGCTGTTGTCGGTCTGCGTGCGACCCCCGCGCGCCACGGTCTGCGAGGTGAGCTGCCAGCCGCCCGTGTTGTTGATCGCCATCTGCGCGTAGCCGGCTTTGCCCGTCGCGTCGGTGATCGCCTTCGCGGCCGTGCGGATCTCGTCCCACGTCTGAGGCGGGTTGTCGGGATCGAGCCCCGCCGCCTCGAACAGGTCCCGGTTGTAGTGCAGCGCTGCTGCGTAGGCCTGGCGCGGGAAACCATAGATCTTCCCATCGGAGCCGGTGACCCCGTCGAGGATGATCGGATTGAACTTGTCTGTGTAGCCGAGCTCCTCGATCGCGTCGGTCACGTCCATCAGCTGCCCGTTCTCGAGCAGTGTCTTGGAGTCGGTGAAAGGCACGGTGAACACGTCGGGCAGGCTGCCACCGGCGAGTTGCACCGCGAAGGTCGGGCCCTCCCACTCGTACTCGACGCCGATGATGTCGATGTCGGGGTGCTCCTCCTCGAACTGCTTCTCCTGGGCGGCGAACGCCTCATAGGCCGCGGCGTCGGCTCCCGGGGGGAACGTGGCGACGCGCAGCTCGGTCTTGCCATCGGTACCGTCATCGCCGCTCGACGTGCAGCCGGCGAGTGCGCCGACCGTGGCGAGCACGGCGACGCCGGCGACCAGGGCTTTCGTTGGTGACTTCATTGTCAGTCCTTCCATGTGATGCGGATCGGGTGGTGCAGGGCTACTTGTGCGCTCGCGGAGAGCGCCCGGGAACGGCTCGAAGAGCGAGCCAGGCAGTGGAGTCGGGGGGCAGTGCGCCACCGTCGAGGAGCGTGCTGGCGAGCAGCACCTCATGGTGCGCGGGCAGCGGTACCGGCACCGCGCCGAGGTTGGTGATGCTGACCGTGCCGTCGCCGCGACGGAACCCGAGGACATCGGAGCCGAGCTCGAGCCACTCCAGTTCGCTTCCGGCGAAGTCGTCGATGCGTCGGCGCACCGCGATCGCCGCACGGTAGAGGTTCAACGTCGAGCCCGGGTCGGCGTTTTGGGCCTCGACCGAGAGCCCCACCCAATCGGCAGGTTGCGGGAGCCACGGCGCTCCGCCGAACCCGTAGGGGCTCGTCGCGCCCGCCCACGGCAGCGGCACGCGGCAGCCGTCCCGTCCGGGGTCGACACCGCCGGAGCGGAAGTGCATCGGATCCTCGATCACGTCGAGCGGAAGCTCCACCTCGGGGAGGCCGAGTTCGTCCCCTTGATAGATGTAGAGGCTCCCGGGGAGGGCGGCGACCAGCAGCGCCGCGGCCCGCGCTCGACGCGCTCCCCGCTCCACGTCGGTCGCGGTGCCGCGCCGCTTGCGCTCGAAGGCGAACGAGGAGTCCGCCTGCCCGTAGCGCGTCACCGGACGCGTCACGTCATGGTTGGAGAGCACCCACGTGGCCGGAGCTCCGACCGGCTCGTGCTCGGCAAGGGTGCGGGTGATGGAGTCGCGCATCGCCCGCGCGCTCCACGGCTGCGTCATGAACCCGAAGTTGAAGGCCGTATGCATCTCCCCCGGACGCAGATAGCGAGCGAATCGCTCCGGATCGTCGAGCCAGACTTCGCCGACGAGCACCCGCTCGCCGTCGTACTCGTCGGCGACGGCACGCCAGTCACGGTAGATGTCGTGCAACTCGTCACGATCGATGTGCGGGTGCCCCGCCGTCGGAGTGCCGCCGGCGGGGAGGTCGGGCAGAGCCGGGTCCTTGACCGGAAGGGCGGCGGAGTCGATGCGGACGCCCGCGACGCCCCGGTCGAACCAGAAACGCAGGACGTCCTCGTGCTCGCGGCGCACGTCGACGTGGTTCCAGTTGAGGTCGGGCTGCTCGGGAGTGAACAGGTGCAGGTACCACTCGCCGGGGGTTCCGTCGGGATTGTGCGTGCGCGTCCACGTCTCGCCCTGGAAGCTGGAGACCCAATTGGTGGGGATGCCGGAGCCGTCGGCGCCCCGACCGGGGTGGAACCAGAAGCGCTCGCGCTCGACACTGCCCGGCCCTGCGGCCAGTGCCTGCTGGAACCAGTCGTGCTGGTTCGAGATGTGGTTCGGCACGATGTCGACGATCGTGCGGATGCCGAGTTCGAGCGCCTCCGCGATGAGCTGCTCGGCCTCTTCGAGGGTGCCGAAACGGGGGTCGATGCGCCGGTAGTCCTGCACGTCATAGCCGCCATCGGCGAGCGGACTCTGGTACCACGGCGTGAACCAGAGCGCATCGACCCCGAGGCTCTTGAGGTATCCGAGGCGGGAGCGCACGCCGGCGAGATCGCCGATGCCGTCGCCGTTGCCGTCCGCGAAGCTGCGCACGTACACCTGATAGATGACGGCCGTGCGCCACCACCCCTCACCCGCGGGCATCGTCAGGGTGCGGGTAGGTGCCGCGCTGCGCAGAACATCAGTGTCCACGGAACTCCTCGTCGTCGGGGGGCGATGAGTTGAATGTAGCTTTTCCGTGCTCTTAACGCAAGAAGTAAACGAGATGTTGGAAATTTGCGATACGCTACGGGCGCACGAAGCCGTTCGTCGCGACGCCGGTGCGCCTCCCGGTCAGGCCAGCGGACCCGTCGAAGACCGCAGGACCAACTCCGGCTCGAACAGCAGCTCGTCGCTCGGCCGCGAGGTTCCGGCGATCTGTGCGAGCAGCAGCGCGATCACGGCGCGCCCCATCGACTCGATCGGTTGCCGCACGGTCGTCAGCGGTGGCTCGGTGCAGCTCATCAGCGCCGAGTCGTCGAAGCCGACGATGCTCACGTCACCGGGAACCGCGAGCCCCGCCCGCCGCGCGGCGCGCACCGCGCCGAGGGCCATCGGATCACTCGCACAGACGATCGCCGTGGCTCCGGCGGCGAAGAGCCGCGCCGCGCCGGCCTGTCCCGATTCGAGCGAGTACATGCCGCGCACCACGAGTTCTTCGGACAGCGGCTCACCGAGCTTCTCCAGCAGACGACGCGCAGACTCGAGCTTGCGCTGCGACGGGACGTGGTCGTCGGGCCCCAGGAGGAGACCGATGCGTCGATGCCCGAGCTGATGCACGTGGAGCACCGCCTGTTCGGCCGCCGCCGCGTCGTCGGTCGAGACTGTCGCGAACTGCAGCTCGGGCACGCGGGCGTTCACGAGAACCGTCGGCAGGTTCACCTGGCGCAGCCGCTCATAGTGCTCGTGCGCGGCATCCGCCTGTGTGTAGTTTCCGCCGAGGAAGATCACTCCCGAGACCTGCTGCGCGAGAAGCAGGTCGACGTAGTCCGACTCCGTCACGCCGCCCGCGTTCTGCGTGCACAACAGAGGCGTGTAGCCGTTCTGAGTGAGCGCGCCACCGACGATCTCGGCGAAGGCGGGGAAGATCGGATTCTGCAACTCGGGGAGCACCAGACCCACCAGACGCGCCCGCTCGCCGCGAAGCTTCGTCGGCCGTTCGTATCCGAGCACGTCGAGCGCGGTCAGAACCGCCTGCCGCGTGGCATCGGAGACCCCCGGCTTGTCGTTGAGCACACGGCTGACCGTGGCTTCGCTCACTCCGACCTTGCGCGCCACCTCGGCGAGTCGCTTCGACATGGGGTCAGCTTACGCAAATCCTTGCAAGACTGCGCAAGCGAATTGCACGGAGCGCAGGCGTCTCAGCGGACGTTGCCGTTGGAGCAGGTCGTCTGCGCGGCCGAGTTTCCCTTGATCGAGTCGGGCAACGCCACCACGGTGTCCGGGGTGGCCGTGGGATCCGGCGTGGCCTCGGTGACGGGCTCGGTCGGCTCCTGCACGATTACGCCGTCGTTGCTGGTGTTCTGGTGCGTGATCTGCAGCTGCGCGTTCGCCTCGATCGCATCCCAGAGGGCTGCGGCGGCCTCCTGGTTCGGGACGACCTTGTTCGGGTCGGCGTAGTCCGCCCCGGTCGGGTACTGCACGAAGACGATGTCCTCGAACGGCACCGACTTCACCGCGAGCGCGATCTGCACGAGCGTCATCGGGTTGTTCGCCAACGAGGTGCTGGCTTCCAGATTGCTGAGCGCCGTGTTGGCGAGCTTGAGCATGACCGGGACGTTGCCGAGCACCTCACCACTGATCATCTTGCGGGCGAGGCTCGACATGTACTGCTGCTGGTTGCCGATGCGGCCGAGGTCGCTACCGTCACCGACACCGTGGCGCGTCCGCAGGAACTGGAGGGCCTGCAGGCCTTCGACGGTGTGCGTGCCCGCGGCCATGTCGAGGCCGGTGTAGCGGTCCTTGATCGGGTTGGCGAGGCATACGTCGACGCCGCCGATCGCGTTGGTGATCTCGATCACGCCGCCGAAGGTGACGGAGGCCGCGAACTGGATCTCCTGATCCGTCAGCTCCGAGATCGTCTTGACGACGCAGTTGAGACCACCGTCGGTGTACGCCGTGTTGAGCGGCTGCTTGCTCATCGCCGAGCGGACGTTGCCCTCGTCATCGACGCACTCCGGGATCGGGATCATCAGGTCGCGGGGGAAGCTCACGACGGTGATGCGACGCGGCTCCTGAGAGACGTGCACCAGGAGATTCACGTCGTTGAGGGTGCCGCCGGCATCGCTACCGGTGCACCGCTCGCCGAACAGACCCGCGTACTTCTCTTCGCAGGTGTCGACGCCGGTGAGGACGAGGTTGAAACCTTCTTCATACTCACCGATGTCCGGCGGGACCGCCTCCTGACCCTCGAGGTCGACGGCGTTCGCGGCGACCGTGCTCGAGAAGTCGTAGGCGATGTAGGCCGCGACACCGAACCCACTGACGAGCACCACTGCCAGACCGATCGCGATGAGCTTCAGCAGCTGGTTGACGGGACCGGGGGTCGCCAGCTGACCGTGTCGCGCGACCGTGCGGCGGCGGCGGGGGTTCTCGCTCACTCGGGGCCTTTCGGATTCAGCGCCGGTGAGGGGCCACCGTGCTCAGCTGCGGAGGGTGTGGGATTCGAACCCACGAGACATCTCTGCCCACTGGTTTTCAAGACCAGCTCCATCGGCCGCTCGGACAACCCTCCTCGACAGACGCATCTGTCGACAAGGCGTGAGTCTAGCCGAGTTCTATTCTCCCGCGCTGACCTGGGCGGGTGCTGGAAGCGTGTCGAGGGCCTGCGCCAGTCCGCCGTCCTGCACGTCTGCGGTGACCTCGCTCGCGGCATCCTTCACTTCCGCGGGGGCCTGACCCATCGCCACGGCCCGTCCGTCGAGAGCACGCGCCCAGCCGAACATACCGATGTCGTTGCGACCGTCGCCGGCGACGAGGATGCGCCCTCCGTCGAGTCCCAGTTCGGTGCGCACCAGCTCCAGTGCGGTCCCCTTGTCGACGCCCTGCGGGGCGATGTCCAGCCAGGCCGTCCAACCGATCGCGTACGAGACCTCGTTGAGACCGGCATCCGCGACGAGCCGATGGAAGTCGTCCTCGTCGTGCCCGGGCGAGACGACCACGATGCGTGACACAGGGAGTCGGCCGAGTTCCTCGAAGTCGACCTGGCGACCGCCGTCGAGCGTGCAGTCATCGAGCTGCTCGGTGTACAGCCGCTGCCCGGAAGCGAGCTCGACCATGTACCGGGCCTCGGGGAGGCGGTCGCGCAGCAGTCCGAGAACGGGGGTCGGGTCGAACGTCTCGACGCTCCAGCGCTCCCAGTCGTCTCCGTCGCGACGCATCGTGACCGCGCCGTTGGAGCACACGACATAATCCGCGGTGAGGCCGAGCTCCTCGACGTAGCGCCGCGTCGCCATCCAGCTGCGCCCAGTCGCGATCGTGACCACGTGTCCGGCGTCGCGAACCCGCGCGATCGCTTCGGGAACTCCGGGACTCATGGTCTCGTCCTGCAGCAGGATCGTTCCGTCGACGTCGAGACCGATGAGCCAGGATGCCGTCACCGAGCTGCCCGCCCCTCGTCGAGCGGCCGGATCACGTCGAGGCCGCCGAGGTACGGGCGCAGAACCTCGGGCACCCGCACCGAGCCGTCGGCCTGCTGATGCGTCTCGAGCAGCGCAACGATCCAGCGGGTGGTGGCGAGCGTTCCGTTGAGCGTGGCGACGTGCTGCGTCTTCGCCGCGCCTTCTGACGCGTCGACCGCCGGCCGGTAGCGGACGTCAAGGCGGCGGGCCTGGAACGTGGTGCAGTTCGAGGTCGACGTGAGTTCACGAAACGCGCCTTGGGTGGGCACCCACGCTTCGATGTCGTACTTGCGTGCGGCGCTCGACCCGAGGTCTCCCGCGGCGACGTCGATCACGCGATAGGCGAGACCGAGCGAGGTCAGCATCTCCTCCTGCAGCGCGACGAGGCGAAGGTGCTCGGCCTCGGCATCCTCCGCGGTCGTGTAGACGAACATCTCGAGCTTGTTGAACTGGTGCACGCGGATGATGCCACGGGTGTCCTTGCCGTGGGAGCCGGCCTCGCGCCGGTAGCACGTCGACCACCCCGCGTAGCGGAGGGCGCCATCGCCGAGGTCGACGATCTCGTCCTTGTGGTACCCGGCGAGCGCGACCTCACTGGTGCCGACCAGGTAGAGGTCGTCGTCCTTGTCGAGGTGATAGACCTCGTCGGCGTGCTCACCGAGGAAGCCGGTCCCCTGCATGATCTCGGGGCGCACGAGGGTCGGCGTGATCAACGGCACGAAACCGTTCTGCAGTGCCTTATCGAGCGCGAGGTTCATGAGCGCGATCTCGAGGCGCGCGCCGATGCCACGCAGGAAGTAGAACCGCGCGCCGGAGACCTTCGCCCCGCGCTCCATGTCGATCGCGCCGAGAAGCTCGCCGAGTTCCAGGTGGTCGCGCGGCTCGAAGTCGAAGGCGGGGACGTCTCCGACCCGACGCAGCTCGACGAAGTCGGCCTCACCGCCGGCCGGCACCCCGTCGATCACGACGTTCTCGATCCGGGCGAGCGCAGCGGAGGCCGCGTCGGCTGCGTCGTTCGCCGCGTGCTGGGCCTGCTTGACGCGCTCCGCCAGGTCCTTGGCCTGCGCGACGAGCGCCGCCTTCTCTTCCTTCGGGGCTTTCGCGACCTGCTTGCCGAAAGCGTTCTGCTCCGCGCGCAACTCCTCGAAGGCGGACAGTGCAGCCCTCCGCGATCGATCGGCCTCGAGTGCGACGTCGACGGTGCTCTGGTCGTTTCCACGAGCAGCCTGCGAACGGCGGACGGTCTCCGGTTCTTCGCGGAGGAGTGCGAGGTCGATCATCTTCCAAGTCTACGGTGCGGCGGACGCCACCCCTCGGCCGCACGGATGCGCGCAGTCCGCGAGACCCGGCATCGCGGATTAGAGTAGCGCCATGACCACGCCCGCCCCCGTCCGACGACAGGCGGCACTCGTCTACAACCCGATCAAGGTCGACGGGAAGCACCTCCGTGAAGCCGTGAGGGACCTGTCCCGCGAAGCGGGGTGGGAACACCCGGCCTTCTACCCGACGACGGTGGAGGATGCCGGACAGCAGGCAACTGCACAAGCCCTCGAACGCGGCGTCGACGTCGTCCTGGTGGCGGGCGGCGACGGCACGGTCCGCGCCGTGTCCGAAGCGATCGCGAACACCGGAGTCCCGTTGGCGATCCTGCCCAGCGGCACCGGGAATCTCCTCGCCCGCAACCTCGGACTTCCGCTCGCCGACCCCACGGAGATGATCCGAGCCGCTCTCGGCGGCTTCCGGCACCCGATCGACATCGGCTGGGCGCGCCTGACCAGAGCCGACGGCGAGGAGCAGGAACACGCCTTCGTGGTGCTCGCCGGCATGGGCCTGGATGCGGACATGATCGCGAACACGCGCTCGAACCTGAAGAAGTCGGTCGGATGGATCGCGTACGTCGACGGCGCCGCACGGTCGCTGCCCCGCGCGAAGCCCTTCCGTGCGGTCTACCAGGTCGATGACGGCCGCCTGCATTCGCATCGCGCGTACAGCCTGCTCTTCGCGAACTGCGGGACCCTTCCCGCCGGCATCGCGCTGATCCCTGACGGGTCGATCACCGACGCATCCCTCGACATCGCCGTCATCAAACCCACCGGGGTCCTCGGATGGTTCGCCGTCTGGCGCAAGATCTGGTGGGACAACTCGGTGCTGCGGCGCTTCCGTGCCGGGCGTCGCGTGCTCGAACGTCGCGGCAAGAACGCCTCGGTGCACTACTTCCACGGGGCAGCCGCCGAAGCCGCTGTGCCCGGACCGATCCCGATCGAACTCGACGGGGATGAATTCGGTGAAGCCGTGCGGATCACCTGCTGGGCCGACCCGGGAGCGCTCCTGCTGGCGCTTCCGTCCGGCCACCCGGTGCACATGCTCTGAGACCCACGGCGACGCTACCGGACCTCGACCGTTCCGTCGAGACCGCCGCCGACCAGGGTCAGTGTGAAGGTGCCGTCGTCCTCGACGGTGTCGTCGCCGAACGCGAGCATGGTCGCCCGCGGCCCCATGTCCATCGTGCAGACCTGATCGTCATCGGTGACGAAGGTGGCGGTGCCGGAGGTACCGGAGCCCTCGAGGGACTCCACGACCGGGATACAGCTCGAGGATCCCCAGGTGAGCAGCACGAGAGCACCGTCGTCGAACCAGCCGGCGGTCGGCAGGTACTCGGTCGAGCTTCCAGGCGTTCCTGCGGCAGCGGGGTCGCCGTCGAGGTCGATGTCGTCGGTGAGATCGCCGTAGGTGACGTTCAGGGTGATGTCCTTCGTCGGGTCCACGCCTTCGGGCAGGGCGCCGAGGCTCGCCCGCGGAGCGAGATCGGCCGTGCACGGCTTCTCCGCTTCCGCGGCCGGATCCGCCAGGGTCACGGTCACGGTCTGGCCCTCGCCCGTGACCTGGTCCACCTGCGGCACGCAGGTCGAGGATCCCCACGTGACGACCGCGAACATGCGACCGTCATCGAGCAGGGTGCCCTCCATGTCGTTCTGATCGTCGACGTCTCCGGCGCTCGGAGCCGGTGAACTCGTCGGGGTGTCCGCACCCGGCCCGGCGGTGCACCCTGCGACGAGGAACGCGGCGGCGACGAGGCCGACGACGGAGGCGAGGGGACGCAGCGCGGAGGTCATGCACACAGAGTATCCCGCGCCACGATCACCCGGAAGGCACTCGCGTGCTACTGCAGGGCGGAGGTGAGACGCGCCAGGTTGTCGAGCACGGTGGAGCGCAGCGGCTGCTGCATCCACTCCTCGAGGGTCAGCTCGCGACTGAGCGAGCGGTACTTGTCCTCGACTTCGCGCATCTCGGCGACGAACTCCTCGCCCCGCACCAGCATCGAGACTTCGAGGTTCAGACCGAAGGAGCGCATGTCCATGTTGCTGGACCCGATGACCGCGACCCCGTCGTCGATCGTGAGCGTCTTGGTGTGCAGGATGTACGGCTTGCGATACATCCAGATCCGCACGCCGGCCTTGAGCAGCACCTCGTAGTAGCTGCGTTGGGCGTGGTAGACCATCGCCTGATCGCCCTCCTCCGACACGAAGAGCTCCACGTGGACGCCTCGGTCGACGGCTGCGGTCACCGCCAGCAGGAGCGCTTCGTCGGGGACGAAGTAGGGGCTGACGATCATGATCTTCTTCTTGGCCGCGTACAGCAGCCCGAGGAAGAGCCGGAGGTTGTTCTCGACCTCGAACCCCGGTCCCGACGGCACGACCTGGCAGTCGAGGTCGCCCGAGCCGATGTTCGCATGGGCGATGTCGATCCCCTCGAGGACCGTGTCGGTCTCGCTGTACCAGTCGGCCACGAAGATCGCGTTGACACTCAGCACCACGGGACCGTCCAGACGGACCATGAGGTCGACCCAGTGCAGACCGCGCTTGATGTTCTTCGGCAGGTTGTACGTCGAGTCCGTGATGTTCTGCGAGCCCAGGAACGCGATGTTGCCGTCGACGACCAGGAGCTTGCGGTGATTGCGCAGGTCAGGACGCTGCATCTTGCCCTTGAACGGCTGCACGGGGAGCATAAGATGCCAGTCGGCGCCCATGGCGTCGAGACGGGCGATGGTCTGCTTGTACCGGGGCTTGCCGCGGTTGGCCCAGTGATCGAGGAGGACTCTCACCTCGACGCCACGCGCCGAGACCTCTTCGAGCGCTCGGAAGAAGTTGTCCGTCGACGCATCCGCTTGCAGGATGTAGAACTCGACGTGCACGTACTCCTGAGCGGTGCGGATGGCCTCGGCCATCTCGTCGAGGGACTCCTGGTAGTCCGAGATCAGGTGGGCGCCGTTGTCACCCGAGAGCGGCAGCGCGCCGAGCTTCTGATTCATCTGGACGATGGGCCCCAACCACTCGGGGGCGTTCGGACGCAGAGTCCCGAAGTGCAGGTGCTCACTCGTCTGGGCGATGTATTCGTTGATCTGGTCCTGCTTGCGCCGCCGGGCACGCGGGAGCCGTGGGTTTCCGATCAGCAGGAAGAGGAACACGCCGACGAACGGGATGAAGAAGACCGCGAGGAGCCAGGCCATCGCGGCCGTCGGTCGGCGATTGCGCGGGATGACGATGATCGCCGTCACGCGGATGACGATGTCGAGGGCCACGAGGAAGGCGGCTATCCACCAGCCCCAGGTCTCCGCGGTCATCGTGTCCCCTCACACCGTGGTGACGATCACCTCGGACTCACACCGGAGCCGGTGTGCTGGCTTCACAGTAGCGGATGGGTCGGACTCAGACGCGCGGCGGGAGGCCGCGCGCCGCGCGCTCTTCGGCCTCGATCTGCGCGTGGACCTTGCGCTCTTTGCGATCGAAGCGAAGGATGCCGCGGAGCACGAAGACGAACACGATGCTCACTCCGACGGTCGGCAGGAGAGACCATGCCGCGGCGAGCCAGAAGTTGTCCATCACCCCATGGTACGCGAGCCACTCTTCGTGCACATTCCCGCTCTTTCAGGATCCGCGTCCACAGCCCGCCTCTTCCGCCCTGCGTGGCCACGCGTTCCGCGACACTCTCGGCATGACAACAGTTCTTCGTGCCACCGATTCCGCCGCGTTCCTCGCCCTGGTCCCCCCTCTCGCCGGGTTCACACCTCGTCGGAGCATCGTCCTGCTCCCTTTCTGCGGCGCCCGCACGGAAGGAGCCATGCGGCTGGACCTCCCCGACGACGAGACCGATCTCGAGCACTACGCTCATGCGGCGGTCGGCCTGGCGTCGCGCGTCACCGGCACCGATGCCGTGGCACTCGTGGTCTACACCGACGAGGAGTCCCAGGCCACCCGCGACGGGCTCGTGCTGCCGCACGCCGTGGCCGTCGACGAGGTGCTGGGGTCCGCGGAGGATGCCGGTCTCCGAGTGGTCGACGCGCTCTGTGTGACGCCGTCGGGGTGGTCGAGCTATCTCGACCCGGCGCCGCGTCTCCACCCCCTCGCGGAGGTCCTCCCGCCCGCGGAGGTGCCATCGGTGGGCGATGTCTCCGGGGATCAGTGGGCCGGAGCGGAACTCCCCGTGGTCGACCTCGCAGAGAAGGAAGGGGTCGGGCGAGCGATGCAGGAGCTGACGGCACTGCTCGATCAGGAGGAGACGGGACGCAGCGCGCGTGTGACCGGACGCGAGAACCCCCAGCTGATCGCCGCGCTCGTGCTGTTGGAAGACATCCCGGCGCTCTTCGAGTCCGTGCTCGCGACTCCCGATACGCTCCCGCCGTTCGCGACCGCGACGTTGCTGTGGTGTCTCGAGCGCCCGCTTCTGCGAGATGTCGCGATCGCCCAGTGGGCCACCGACCTCCTCGGCGGCAAGCGCGCCTACAGCGCACAGATGGCCTTCGCGACCAGCGGCGAGATGGTCCCGGACGAATTGGGGCGGTTGTTCCTGGGGCAGGGGCCCGGCCCGGACCCGGAACGGCTTCGCGTCGCCCTCTCGGCCGTCCGCGCGGCGGCCGCACGAGCACCGCGGGCTTCACGACCGGCACCGCTGACGGCGGCGGCGTGGTTGTCCTGGGCCCTCGGCCGGGCCACGCATGCGGGTCACTACCTCGACCTGGTGCGCGAGATCGATCCCGGCTACTCTCTCGCAGCGTTACTGGAGACCATGATCGGCAGCGCCCTGTTGCCGGAATGGGCGTTCCGTCGAGGCCCGGCACGATGAACGCCGGGCCTCGCGAACTACTTGACCAGCGGGAAGAGGATGGTCTCGCGGATCCCCAGGCCGGTGATCGCCATCAGCAGACGGTCGATCCCCATGCCCATCCCCCCGGATGGCGGCATGCCGTGCTCGAGTGCTCGCAGGAACTCCTCGTCGACAGGCATCGCCTCGACGTCACCCCGTGCGGCGAGCTTCGCCTGCTCGACGAAGCGCTCGCGCTGGATCACGGGGTCGACGAGCTCGGAGTATCCGGTCGCCAGCTCGAACCCGCGGATGTACAGGTCCCACTTCTCCACGACGCCGTCGATCGAGCGGTGTTCACGCACGAGAGGGGAGGTGTCGACGGGGAAGTCCATCACGAACGTCGGGCGCACCAGGTCGCCCTTCACGAAGTGCTCCCACAGCTCTTCGACGAGCTTGCCGTGGGTGGCCTGAGGCGGAAGGTCGACACCGGTCTGCTCGGCGAAGGCGATGAGGTCTTCGACGGAGTCCTGCGGGGTGACCGTGCGGCCCGATGCTGCGGAGAGCGACTCGTACATCGAGATGCGGTCCCACTCGCCGCCGAGGTCGTACTCGGTGCCATCGGCCCAGGTCACGGTCGTCGATCCGGCGACCGCGATCGCCGCCTTCTGCACGAGTTCCTGCGTCAACGCGGCCATCTGGTTGTAGTCGCCATAGGCCTGATAGGCCTCGAGCATCGCGAACTCGGGGCTGTGCGTGGAATCCGCACCCTCATTCCGGAAGTTGCGGTTGATCTCGTAGACACGCTCGATGCCCCCGACGACCGCGCGCTTCAGATACAGCTCCGGCGCGATGCGCAGGTACAGCTCCGTGTCGAAGGCGTTCGAGTGGGTGATGAACGGGCGTGCGGATGCCCCTCCGTGCTGCACCTGCAGCATCGGCGTCTCGACCTCGAGGTAGTCGTGGCTGGTGAAGGTGGCACGCAGGCTCGCGTTCACGGCCGCACGCGCACGGACCGTGGTGCGTGCCTGCTCACGGACGATGAGATCGAGGTAGCGGCTGCGCACGCGCCCTTCCTCGCTGAGCTCGGAGTAGGCGTTGGGGAGAGGCAGGACCGCCTTCGACGCGATCTCCCACCCATCGGCCATGATCGACAGCTCTCCGCGACGGCTGGAGATCACTTCTCCGTGCACGAAGACGTGATCACCGAGGTCGACGTACTCCTTCCAGTCCGCCAGCGACTCCTCGCCGACGTTCGCAAGCGAGATCATCGCCTGGATGCGTGCGCCGTCACCGGCCTGCAGCGTCGCGAAGCAGAGCTTGCCGGTGTTCCGGCTGAACACCACACGACCGGCGACGCCGACCACGACGCCGGTCTCATCGCCGGCTTCGAGGTCACCGTACTCGGCGCGCAGCGCGGGGATGGTGTGCGTGATCGGCACGCCCACCGGGAAAGCTCCCCCACCGGCATCCGTCCGCTTCTCGATCAGACGCTCGCGCTTGGCGAGTCGCACGGCCTTCTGTTCGTGGACGTCTTCCTCGGCGGGGAGGTCGTTCGAGGCCGGTTCGGGCGCGGCGGACGCGTCAGTCATGTGCGGGGCTCCTTGAAAGTCGTTCCCAGTTTACCGAGGCGGCGTCTCTTCCCTCGGCACGGGCTGGGTAGCCTCGAAGAATGGCCCACCCACGGATCCTCCGCGCGTTCGCTGCCCTCTCCCTCGCTCTTGCCGGGATCGCCATGCCGGTCACCGCGGAAGCGGCACCTGTCTCCGCGGCGGACGTGGACGACTTCTCGTATGCCTCCTGGGATGCCGACTACGAGGTCGGCCTGGATCAGGAGGGCCGCGCGCTGATGCGGGTGACCGAGACGCTGGTCGCCCGCTTCCCCGAGACCGATCAGAATCGCGGAATCGTCCGGGGACTGCCGACCTCATACCAGGGCGCCAGCACCGAGACGCGGATCATCGCGGTCACGGATGAAGACGGTACTGCCGTCCCCTACGAGACCGACGAGGAAGACGGACTCACCTTCGTGAGCATCGGCACCGACGACTACATGCAGGGCCTCACCACGTACGTGATCGAGTACGAGATGCGCGACGTGGTGCTGGCGACGAGTCCGACCGATGGGTCGTCGACGCCGTCGGTGGACGAATTCTATTGGGACCTGCTCCCCCTCGACAGCACACAGCCCATTGAACGCTTCCGTGCCGACATCACGTTCGACAGCGAGATGTCGGCGGCGCTCACCGGCTCCGCCCGCTGCTATACCGGTGCTTTGGGCTCGAGGGACAAGTGCGACCTTCAGGGCCCGACCACCGACGGTGGGGCCGCGACGTTCCGGGTCGAATCCGCCCAGTTCCCCGCCGGTCACGGGGTGACCGTGGCAATCGGCTTCGACGCGGACACCGTCGCACAGCCCCTCGCGCGGACGCCGGATCCGGTGGGCGACATCGCCCCGCTGATCGCCGCCGTCGGTGCGGTCGGCGTCTCCGTCGGCAGCTGGGTGGCCGTCGCAGGATTCACGCGCCGACGCCGGAGAGCGACCGGGATCGTCATCGCCCAGTACGACGTGCCGGATTCGCTTCCTCCCTTGCTCGCCGGCGCCGTCATCCCCGGCGCGAAAGACATGATCCCCGCCGAGATCGTCCACCTCGCCGTGCGCGGCAGCCTGCGCATCGAAGAGGGCGCGACGGCGGAGGAACCCCGGTTGCGGCGTCTGCGGGCGACGACCGGGTCCGACGAGCTGGACGAGGCCGCGCTCGAGGCGCTCTTCGCCGACGCCGACCCCGACGGTGTCGTCGACGTTCCTGCCGCAGACGAGGCGTTCGCCGCGCGGATGTCCACCCTGGAGCAGAGCGGGAAGGTTGCCGCGGCATCGCGTGGCCTGACCGAGAAGGCCCGCAGTCGCGCGGCCGTCATCCTGCAGTGGTGCGCGATCGGCATCGCAGCGATCGGCCTGGCCCTCGGCATCTGGGCCGCCACGACCGGCCGCCTCTCCGCCATCCCCGGTGTGGTCGTGATCTCCTTCGTCGCGTTCCTCGTTCTGCTGTCGAGCCTGTACGCGTTCTCGAAGCACACCGTTCTCACCCCAGAGGGCGCTCGCACCTACGAGTACCTGCAAGGCGTGCAGGAGTTCATCCGGGTCGCCGAGGCGGATCGCCTGCGCATGCTCCAGTCCTACAGCGGCGCCGAACGTCGATCGGACGGCACCGCCGACGTCATCCACCTGTACGAACGGCTCCTCCCTTACGCGATCCTGTTCGGCATGGAGAACGAATGGGGCGATGTCCTCGAGCATGCCTATGCGCATGAGCATCGCGGAGCGACCTGGATGGGCGACCCCGCGTCCTTCGCCGTCCGGATGCAGCTCGCGGCGTTCATGGCATCGTCGCGCTCCGCCGCGACCTACACGGCACCCTCGACGAGCGCCTCGTCGAGCGCCGGCGGATCGTTCGGCGGCGGGTTCTCCGGGGGCGGAGGCGGCGGCGGGTTCTCCGGCGGGCGCTGACCCCGGGCCCCGGGAGAGACCTCGGCTCAGCGCCTGTCGTACCGCGCGCCCGCGGGATTGGACGGCTGTATCGTCAGCACCAACAGCACGATGTCCCCGACGGACGGAATGAGCCGCAGCAGGACGAACCACCCCGAGAGGTTCGTGTCGTGCAGGCGTCGCACGGCCAGCGCGATTTGCGGCACGAGCGTGGCCAGGGCCCAGACCGCCAGGAGCGTGACCCCGACGTTGAAAGCGGGTCCCAGGGAGAAGACCGCATTTCCGGTGTCGAGTTCGCCGCCCGCGACGCCGATGGCAAAAGTCGAGCCCGCCAGAACCAGATAGACGACGGTTGTGGCGAGTTGCCACCACCAATACTCCGAGCGACTCGCACGACCGGAGAACGTGGCGTACTTGCGAAAGAACCTCGTGATCGCTTGCCCCAAGGAAGCACCGTAGAGCGGATCAGCCACGCTCGCCGTACTCATGAGTCGCCCCTCTCATCGCCCGCCGAAGATCATTGCGGCCAGCGGAGGATCGTGATCGCGCTGCCGAAGGTGTTCCGCGGGATGGTGTCGCCCGTTCCCAGCTGTCCGAACGCGTTGCTCCCCGCCGAGCTGAACGTGCCGTCCTGCCCGAGATACAGAGCATGATCTGCGCCGGCCCCGGTCTGGAGTGCGACCGACCCCGGGGCGAGCGTCACCGGCGTCGGTGAGGGCACAGACCCGCCGGTGGTCCCCAGCCCCAACTGTCCTTGACTGTTGTCTCCCCACGCGAACAGGGCCCCGTCTGCGCGCCACGCGTAGAACGACGAGGAGCCTGCAGCGGGGAAAGAGGCGTCCGCTCCGACGATGCCGGTCGCACCGACGACGACCGACGCCGCCGCAGACGTCGCGGAGAAGAGGGACCCATCCTGACCCCAGGCGAGGACGACGTCGGTGCCCGCCGCGACACCCCCGACCGTGGAGGTGATCCCCGTGAGCGTCACACCCGCAGCAGTCCCGAACCCGCTGCCCCACGCCACCGTGACTGCACCACCGTCGACCGAGGCGATTCCTTGGAAGCGTCCCGCGGCAGCGCCGACGACGACCTGCGTATCCAAGCCCTGTGCCGTCACGCGCGCCGGCGGACTCTGCCCCGTCGCAGGGCGACCGAGACGACCGCTTCCTCCGGTACCCCACGAGTACAGTGCTCCGCTCTGCGTCCACGCCAGGTAGTAATAGCCGCCGCTGGAGACGCCGACGACCGGGTCGCCGAGCGAGTCGAAGAACGCGTTTCGTGAAGGAGTAGGGCTCGTCCCGCTGATAGCCCCGTTCCCCCAGGTGTAGACGCCGCCGTCCGCGGCGAGAGCGATGACGGTATCCAACCCGCCGTCCGCCTTGACGACCTCCACCCCCGGCGGCAACATCACCTTTTCAGGAACAAGACGTGAGCCGCCGACACTCCCGTTTCCCAGTTGGCCTCCGGAGTTCCCGCCCCAGGTGAAGATCTCACCGGCAGCTGTCCACCCCATCGAGTAGTTCTCTCCGGCATCGATACCGACGAAGCTCAGCGGAACGGAATCCACAGCCGCCACGCTCGACTGCACGCGGCCCGCGTCCCCGAACTGAGCGACGGACCCTTGGCTGGCTCCCAACACGGATCCCGCCACCGCGACCACGACGGCGGCGGTGAAGGCGGCGAGGCGGCTGCGTCGTCGGGTCGTCATGCTTCTCGTCCTTGCTCGGTCTTCGGGCTCTCGGCCTTCGTATGCTCTGTCTTCTTGCGCGAATGGGGACGTGTCGGTATCGCTGCCAGCACGACCAGAGCGACGACTGCGCCGAGGAACCAGGGCGACTTCATCACGGCAAGGGCCCCGCCGGCGTGGGGAATCGCGAACGCCACCGTCTGCGTCTCGGCGCCGAGGGCATATGGCGCCGCGTCAGCCGCGGGGTTCGCATCGCCCTTCAGCGTCGCGAGAGTGAGCCCGTCATGAACAGTCAGTTCGACGATGCGGTGGGTCACCAGTTTCCCGTCCCCCGCACGGGGGACACTGATCACGTCACCGATCTGGAGCGCGTCGGTGTCTTGAGGAATCGTGAGCGCCGCGGAGCCCTCCGGGATCGCAGGAGCCATCGAGCCGGAGGAGAAGATGAGGACTCGCGCTCCGATGATGGCGGCGAAGAGCGCGATCACCACCGCTGCGGCCCCGATGATCGCAGCGGTGTTCAAGAACACCCGCCACCCCTTCCCTGACGACGAGGTAGACGTCGAGGCAGGCGTCGATGCGGTGGTGTCGATCATGATCCCCGCCGTTCCCGCCGTCGTCGCATCCCGAAGCGGAGCGCTGCGCCCACCGCCAGGCATGCCAACGCGAGAAGCAACGTCCCGCCGACCGCCACCCCCGTCGGAGGCAGAGCGTCCGGTGGGTTGTCCGGTGGACTCGAGAGAACGCAGACGTCTGCTTCGGTCGCGGTGACGATGTAGTTCGCGACCCCGGACTGACCCTGATACTCGTTTCCGGCGGTGATGGGCAGCTCGGCGACCATCGTCACCGTGACCGTCGCCTGCGCCGGGATCGCCTCCGGGTTGTCCGAGCACCGACCTTCCTCCGACAACGAGAAGCTGACGTCGAGCGGAGTGTCGCCCCCGAACAGATCACCGGACTGCATCAGCTCCGAGGACAGCTCGACAGGCACGTCGTTGCTGTTGGTGAGCGTGAGCGTCCGCACCTGTGGGTCGCCGGGCTTGATGTTCTCGACCGTGACGACGGGCGGAACCCAGACGAGCTCTGAGGGGACCCCGACCATGTCACTCATGACGGACAGCGCTATGCCTGCGTCGCTTCGAACGGGAACACCACCGTGACACCCTGTCCAGCGGCGCCGACCGGAGCGGCCGAATCGAAGGAGACGACGATGTTCAGAGTGGTCCCGTTGGCCGCTCCGCCCGAGGAGATGTCAAGCCCGGTGAACGACGCCGAGGCCAAAGTGCCGTTGAACAGCTCGGTGGACGTGCCGGTATCGGTGATGACGACCGTCAGGTAGTCCTCCAGAGCCGTCGCCGGCGTGCCCTCCGAGTTCGTCAGAATCGGGGCGCCGAGGCTGAGCAGCGCATCGATCGTGCCGGAGTTGTAGACGAGCAGGTCGAGGTCGACGGAGTCGCCCGGCGCGAGGTTGTCGAACCCTGCGCTGAAGTCGACGAGGTAGTTGTCCGGGTTGCCGTCCTGATCGTCGTCGAACTTGAGGTCCAGTGTCCCCGAGGTGAACGTGGTCTCCACGTTGCCTGTGTCGGTGAACGCCGCGAGGGTCGCGCCCACGGCTGCCACGGCGATTATCCCGATTGCTGCCAGCACTTTCGCGCGGGTACTGATCTTCACGTCCATCTTGATCCTCCGATGCACCTAAGACCCGCGTCAGCGAGTCGTAATCTGATCTCCCCGCGGTGCCCGGAAGATATCACCATTCAAGACAGAGGGGGTCGTTTTCACATGATCGACCACAAATCGTGATCATTCCTGTTCGTCGTCGAGCGCGGTCGCCCAGCCGCCGATGCCACGCTACGGTTCGGATTCGACGCTTGAGTGGCGAATAGTCGCGATTCAGTAGTCGCGCCGGCGGGATCAGTGCCGAGCGTCCCACGGGGGTCCCCTGGATGGACACGCAGATCCGCACCGCGACGCACCCAATTTCCGGTCCGCCGCCTCTCACCACCCGGGGATCCGCCGTTCCGCATCGATGACGACTGCTGGAATGAGATCTTTCGTCCCGGCTGGAAGGTCTTCATGTACAAGCGCGAGTTCGCGAACGACGAACGCCACGCAGATCTGCGTGATCGCTCGCGACGGTTGCGGAGGACCGCTCGCCCGTCGAGAGATCGGACGACTCGGCAGGCGAGAGGGTGGTGGGGCGCGATCGGCTATGGAGCGGCGCTCGTCGGCCAGGTGGCGATGATCGTCCTGGGCGTCATCGTGAACTTCGGCGTCGAGAACGGCGTCGCGCAGCTCGACTGGCTCGGCGCATGGGCTCTGGTCGGGACCCTCTATGCCTCTTTGGCACTCCTCGGGCTCGGCCTCTCCGCCCGGCTCCCGGCGGACGCTCGGCCGCATCGCTTCATCGCCAGCAGACTTTCGCGGATCGTGGCGACGTCCACGACGATCCTGGCGAGCATGACCGGCCTCACCGCCGCCCTCCGTGTCCTCGCTCTCAGCCCGGACTGGCTCGTCGGGCTGAGGACGACCATCATCGGCGTGTGGGTGATGGTTCTCGCGTGGGGTTTCCTGCACTGGGGCTTCGCACAGATCTACTTCCAGCGCAGTCTCACGGCCGACGAGCCGCAGTTCGACTTCCCCAGAACCCCACTTCCTCGCATGGTGGACTTCGTGTATTTCTCCTTCACGGTCGGAAGCAGCTTCGCCGCGTCCGATGTCACCGTGCTCTCCAGCCGCACACGGTGGACCGTGGTCTGGCACTCCGTGTCCAGCTTCTTCTTCAACGGCCTGATCATCGTGCTCGCGCTCAACACGATCATGTCCAACGGCTTCCGATAGTCGAGGTCACCGCACGGAGAGGGACGCAACTCACGCACGGGTCGAGGAGTCTGAATACCTCAATCGACGCAACCGACACGGAGAAGCCACACCTGAGCGCGCACGCGAGTCCAGGTCGACGTAGCTTCATGGATCGCACCTGTTGCGCGCCCCCGTTCCCGAGGTGGGTGTTCCGCGCAACACCTCGGGGTGCGCCTTCCCGGGGAACGAACCCCACGCGCTCCCGCGCGTTTCACCATGCAAAGAAAGAACCCCATGCACACCAGTCCTTCACGCCCTCTTTCCCGAGGAGCGCGCTTCGGCCGAACCACAGCCGCCATCATCCTCTCCATTCTGGCCATCGTGGTCGGCGTTGCACTCGCCGTCGTCTTCGCCGTTCTCGGGCTGCACATCAGCCTGGTCGCGGGTCTGATCGCGGGTGCCGTGGCCCTCTTCGGGGCTACCTGGCTGCTGACGGCTCTCGCCCACAAGACGTGGCCGCCCTCGGACACACGACCGCGCCCCGCGCTGGGCCGACGCAAGTCTCCCTATCTGGTCGCAGGCGCCACTCTGGTCGTCGCCTCTGTGACCGCCGGCACCACCGTGCTCGCCCCGGTCGAGGGTACGGAGACGCCCATCGCCGCGCCGGAGCCCAGCTTCTGGGACCTCGAGACCGGGTCCCGCATCGCGTACTGGGAATATGAGGCAGAAGGCGACGAGACGTCGCCGACGCCGATCATCTACGTCCACGGCGGTCCCGGCGGGTTCACCGACGAACAGGACTTCAGCTTCATCCCCCAGCTGGCCGAGACCGGGCACGATGTCTATCTCTACGATCAGCCGGGCGCAGGTCTCTCACCCGACCTCGAACTCGACGAATACACCGAGGAGCGCTGGCTCGCTGACCTCGACGCCATCCGCGAGGAGACGGGGTCGGAGAAAGCAATCCTGATCGGCCAGTCGGCCGGTGGGTACATCGTGGAGGCCTACGCAGCGAACTACCCGGACCACGTCGAGAAGGCGATCCTCACGGCTCCCGGCGGCTACCTCGCATCTGACGAGCTCACGGCAGCGGAGGCCGCCGAAGGGGCAAAGCTCGAGCGTCTCGACCCGGATTTCCACAATCGCAGTGGCGATGTCGCGAAGATGCAGGAAGCGCTGACCCCTCGGATCCTCGTGGCAGTCGCCTTGCAGGGGTTCGGCATGACAAGCGCTTCGGCCAACCTCGTGTCGCAGGACGAGCTCAAGCGGTGGTCGGCGACAGCACTGGATTCGGGCTTCGGACTCAACTTCATGTCGAACATGGAGCTCAACTCCGAGTTCACGGAGCACATGCCGGACACGATCCAGCGTCTCGAAGAGCTGGACATCCCGACGATGATGCTCAAGCCGCAGTTCGACTACGTGAGCTGGACGGCACAGTACGCCTACGTCGAAGCGAACCGTGACATGCAGGTCGTCTACATCGAAGGGGCGGAGCACCGGGCATGGGCCCTGCAGCCGGAGGCGTCGTTCGATGCCATCGCCACCTTCATCGACGGCGGCGTGCAAGAGGTGTACACCGGCTCGGAGTCCCCCGCCATCACGCTCGGCGCCGACTGACGGATCGCCCCCTCGGCCACCGCGATCTTCCGGGATCGCGGTGGCCGACGCGATCACCGACACGCGACGCCCGGTCGGAGCGACTCAGCGAAGGGCCTCCAGGTGGTTGCTCAGGCCCTGTCGCCCTTGCAGATCGAGCTTGCGGAGAAGTCGATGGATATGACTCTCCACCGTCCTGACACTGAGAACGAGTCGAATCGCGATCTCCGGATTCGTCAGGCCCTCGGCCGCCAGCCGACCGACCTCCTTCTCCCTTTCGGTGAGCGCAGTGGCCGTTGCGGCGAATCGAGCGGTGTCTATCTGTCGCCCGGCAAAGTCGGTCCGCAAACGCTCTTCTCGTGCCCGGGCCGCGGCTTCCCACTCCGGATCCGCGGCCTTGGCGAACGCCGCTGCCGCGAGCTTGCACGCGGAGAGAGCGAGACCGGCCAGACCGCGGTCCTCCAGAACATCGACGGAAGCGAGCATCGCCGCAGCGTCTCCGGCCACGCCCGCCGCGACGAAGTCCGCATATGCGGCGAGCGAGCGAGCATCGGGGAGGTCTCGCAGTTTCTGTCGAACGTCAGCCAGGCGTTCGACAGACGGCACCAGCTCGAGCGAGGACAGGAGCTCCGTCACCCCTGCGTATCGTGCATTGCGATTCCACAGATCCGTGCCGGAACTCCACAGGACCTCCCCCGCCCGAGCGAGGTCGCCCTCGAAGGCCAGGAGTTGCGCCCTCGGCCAGGCTCGAGACTGCCCGGGCAAGGGGCCGTCGGGGTATTCCAGCTTCTCTATCTCCGCGGCGAACCGCTCCCCCGCCGAGACCTTGCCTCGTCGGATGTTGATCACCGCACTGATCGACAGCAAGGCGAGCGGGATGCCCGGCGGATAGACGGCCGGATCACCCGCGGAATGCAGGGTCTCCAAGACGTCATCGGCGGCGGTGTAGTCTCCTGCGAGCATGTGCCCCAGGGCGAGGGCTGCACCGAACGTGCGTAACGCATCCACATCGAGATACCCGTGCGCTTCGTCGAAGCCGCGGCCGAGGAAGTCCATCCCCTCCCGATGCCGGCCGGCTCCGAGCAGGGCGAGTCCCATGAGCGCCCGCGAAAGGTGGGAAGCATGTCCGTCGTCGAGCGTCGACACCTCCGCGAAGACCCGCCTCGCATCGTCGAATCGACCGAGGCAGACGAGCACGAGCATCTGCGTCTCCCACAGCGTGATCTTCACAGGGCCGGGCAGATCATCCTCGACCTCGAGCTTCGAGGTGAAGTCCTGGGGAACTTCACGGAGGTTGACGAGCAACCGCACCTGAGCCGCATCGAGGAGACGTCGATACGGCCCCAGGGAGAGATCAGCGGCATCCCGTCGGAGTTGCGCGATCGCCTCGTCGAGTTCCCCCGCCACGTACGCGCGCCACTGTGCTCGCAGGACCACGAACTCGGCCAGACTCGCGCCGTCCCCCAGGCTCGGATCGACGGTGTCGATGATCCCTTCCACCGTGGATCGCACCGTCTCGGTACTCGCGTGCATGAGCGCCGTGGCGTATCGGACCGCTGCAGCCGGTGACGGATTCACCGCCCATTCCGCAGCCGTGACCAGGCGCAACGTCCGCGCACGCTCCTGGAGAAGACGCACGAAGAGAGCATCGTCCACGCTGCTGATGCTGCGCCGCGGCTCGTCAGGCTCCGACTCCTGCTCCCCGAGCCCTGCCCCGAGCTTGTCCTCGACGAGTTCGATGAGGCGAGTCCTTCTCGTCGCCAAGGGCTCATGCCGGAAGTATTCGACGAGGAGGGGAGGAACGACCGTCACGAGTCGTCGTCCTGCGCTCGGGACGATCGCGATCGTCCCCCGTTCCTCGAGCAATTCGAGGATCTCCCACGGCACGAGTTTCCGCACCGTTTCGAGGTCTGCGACGCCGACGACCGCGATGATCTCCAACGCGTCCCGTGTGTGATCTTCGAACCCCTCGAGATGCGCTTCGAGCACTGCACGGAGAGCTCCGCTCCAGAGGTCCCGCGATGCCTCCCACTCCCCGGTACTCCGACGAGACATGCGCTGTTCGCGAATCGAGGCGTCGACCAGGGTGAGGAGAAGTCCGACATTTCCGCCGGACTTCGCGAAGAGGCGGCTCATCGTTCCCGCTTCGACCGGTGCGCCGAGGTGTTCCCTGAGCACCGACTCCATCTCGTCGAACCGGAGGGACTCGATGTCGATCACGTAGGCAGGCTCGAGCGTCGACGCGGGCAAGCCCGTCGGGGTATGGCGTGCACGAAGGCCCTGGAGGCGCGAGATCACGACCGGCACGCCGGCGTCTCGGCGGACGTACTCGACCACTCCCCAGGATGACTCGTCGAGATCATCCCAGTCGTCCACGAGCAGCACCCCTGTTCGCGCACGGAGTCGCTCGGCCAGCGCGCGTGCCGTCTCATTCAGAGTCGCTGGTCGAGCACCCGTCGCGGTACCGAACCCGGCGAGGTGCAGCGCGCCCAAGCTGTGCTGCCGCAACGACGCGATTCCTCGTGCCCTGACGACGGTCCATTCCCGATCCTCGAGGCGGGAGGCCAGGGCACGGAGGAATGTGCTCCGACCGCTCCCCCGCCCGCCCACGATGTCGACGCTGACGCCTGCCATCAGGAGATCCATGGCGGCGGCCAGCGGACGCTCTCGACCGATGACCATGGGCCACCTCCTCTCAGGCGCTCCGATGCCCTCAAGATAGACCTGGTGCCCACCGGGTACAAGCACTCGCTCCAGGACCCGTGCGCGCAACACGGTCAGATCAGCGGAGAAGGATCCGAGGCCTCGCGAAGGGCGCGTTCGACGGTCGACTGCACCAGCGCCGACAGGTATCCGCCGGGGTTCTCCACGCCGATCTCACGCAGCCGTGCGGTCGACTGCCCGATGATCGACCGGGAGAATTCGGTCGCGGTGGCGATCGCGTCGGCGTACGCGGGACGGTCGGCCTCGGCGATCACGACCGGTTCGCAGCCCATCTCCACGGCGAGCGCCTGAGCGATGGGCAGCACAGCGGCGGGCGCGGTCACCGCGGCGAAGCCGGCCTGCAGCTGGCGGAGGTCGATCGACGTCCCGGTGAAGGTGATCGCCGGGTGCACGGCGAGGGGAATCGCACCGCGTGCGGCGGCAGGACTCAGAACCTCGATGCCGAACGCCGGATCCGTGTGCAGCACGAGCTGTCCGACCTGCCAACCGCCCACCTCGGCGATACCCGCGACGAGCGAGGGCAGCTGTTCCGAGGGGACCG
Source organism: Microbacterium sp. PI-1 (assembly GCF_004337555.1). Classification (NCBI taxonomy): domain Bacteria; kingdom Bacillati; phylum Actinomycetota; class Actinomycetes; order Micrococcales; family Microbacteriaceae; genus Microbacterium; species Microbacterium sp. PI-1. Next base: position 27,479 of record NZ_SJYZ01000014.1, read on the forward strand.
CGATGACCACGAGCTCGGCGCGACGCACGACGTCGAGCGGGTCGAGCACCGGCACATCGGGAAGGACCGCAGAGGCACGCTCATCGTCGGAGCCGCTCGTGATCCCGACCACGGCATGCCCGGCCCCACCGAGCGCGGCTCCGATCACGGGACCGACGCGCCCGGCGCCGATGATCCCGACGCCGAGTCGCCCATCCCGCGGCACTGTCACTGCTCCGACCGCGGCTGCGGCGGCGTCGCTGGTGGAGGCGGCGGCGCGGCGGGAGGCGCCGGCGGCGCAGCGGGAGGCCCGGAGTACGGAGGGGGAGGTGCGACCGGAGGCGTCCCTGTGTACGGAGGGGGAGGAGAAACGGGAGGCGGCCCCGTGTAGGCCGGGGGAGCCGGAGGAGTCGGCTCAGATGCGGTGGGCGAATGCTCGCTCCATCGGTGGCTCCTGTCGCGCGACGCGGCCTCAGCGGCGGCGACCACGACACCGTCGAGCAGCGCCAGGGCATCGGCACGCTCGAGTCCGGAGAGGTAACCCGTGATCGGACCGGGAACGGTGTGAACCTGTGCCCCCGACACCCGCTGTGCTCGATCGATCGGCCCCTGGCTGAGGGACACGCCCTGCAGGCGCGCGAGCGGGAACACGGCGAGCTTGCGCCACACGATCCCGCGACGAAGCAGCAGCCCGAAATCGGTCACGAGATAGCCGTGCCGCTTCCACGAGAACGGACGCCGCCACCGCGCTCGACGAGGCATCGTCCGGTAGGCATCGCCCTCCCCCGGACCCACGATGCCGTGCTCCCAGAGTTCCGGGATGTTCGCCGCCGGAACGTCCGGCAGAACCAGCCCGAGGACACGCTCGACGTCGGCCCGCTTGCCGACCGGGAGCACCACGTTGAACTGCTGCCCGCTTCCGGAGGACTGCTGCGCGGCGCTCTTGCCGCTCATCCGGTTGATCCGGATCGTCCACCAGCCGAACGGACGCCACAGCAGGGACTGCGACACCTCGACCGCGAAGATGCGTCCGGGCGGAAGCGTCTCGGTCACCGTGGTGAGCAGACCGTAGGTGATGCGTACGCCGTCGGGCGTGGGGGCGATCGAATAGCGCAACGACTTCGAGATCTGCGCCCAGGTGATACCGACGACCGCGATGACCATCGGCACACCCATGCCGAGGCCCAGGCCGAGCAGCACGATCCCGCCGCCCGTGTCGCCGTCGATGAACATGCCGATCAGCGCGCTGCCGAAAGCGATCGCGAAGATCGCGCCGAAGAACACGAACCAGAGCACGCCCGAGATCAGCTGGGAGCCGACCAGACGGCCCGTCGGGATCTTGACGACGCTCTCGGGGACGACATCGGCGAGGTCCACCCCCGCGAGGAGTCCGTTGACGCCCTCGTTCATCGAGCCGACCAGCTGCGCGCGAGCAGAGGTGGGCGCGTCCGCCGCGGCAGTGGGATCAGGGTTCTGGGCCGCAGCGCGTGCCGCCCTCGCTCCGGAAGCCAGGCGGAGGATGTCCGACCGGACGGACTCCGCGCGAGCCGTTGCGAGATACTCCAGCTCCACGTTCGCGTCGTTGCCCGCGCCGACGACCTCGAGCTTGGCGAGGCCGATGATGCGAGCGGGGAAGGGGCGGGTGAGATTGACGCCCTGCACCCGATCGAGCGGTGCCCGACGGTGCGAGCGGAAGATGATGCCCTTGCGCACTTCGACGTGGTCACCCGTGATGCGGAACTGCTGGAAGCGCCAGACGAACCAGAAGATCAGTATCAGCACGATCGCGAGACCGAGCACGCTGAGCAGCACGACCAGGATCAGGTTGTTCGCGAGTACCCACTCGACGGGGTCGGCCCCGGCGTAGTCACCGTAACGCGCTTCCTCCGGCGCGAACAGTGCCACGGCCCATGCGATGAGGCGATCGCGCATGTTCGCGATCGTGATGCCGGCGACGATGATGAGCACCAGCCCGCCCTTGAAGAGCGGGGTGAGCGGGTGCATGCGGTGCCACTCGCCGTTGGCGAGGCTCGTGGACGGCTCCGAGGCCGTCGCCTGCGCACTCGGAGACGGCGGGAGCTGCGGCTCGCTCACAGGCCGGTCCGGCGGGTCTCGGCAACGTGGATGAGCGTGTCGCGCAGTGCCTCAGCGGCCTCCTGGGTGAGCCCGGGGATCTGCACGCCGGTCGTCGCCGCCGCGGTGACCATCTTCAACTGGGCGATACCGAAAGCGCGATCGAGAGGTCCCTGCGTGATGTCCACCAGCTGCATGCGCCCATAGGGGACCGCGATCATGCGCTGCCAGAGGATTCCCTTGCGGAAGACGATGTCATCGGCACGCAGCATGTATCCGATCGCCCTGGCCTGGCGCGGCAGGATGATGAGAGCGAAAACGGTGATCAGCAGGATCACACCGGCGGGGATCCACACCCACTGCTGGTGCAGCACCAGGTTCAGCACGACGGCCGCGACGGCCACCAGGACGATGAAGATCACGTTCTGCACGATCTGGGACACGACATAGCGGGGCGAGATCTGGTGCCAGGTGCCGTCGAGCTCCAGCCGAGCCTCGTTGCGCGCGGTGCGCAGCTTCGAGTAGGTGCCCTGGTCGAGGGCGGCGAGATCAGTGCCCTCCGCCGGGTTGAGGGGCGTGGTCTCTGGGTTCTGAGTCATCAGGATCCTTCGGCAGGGTGCAGAACTGTTCGGCGACGAGAGCGGCGATCACGAGGATGATCGCACTTCCGATCAGGGCCAGCATGGCCACAGTCGACCCTACCTGCGGAACGACGGGACGGGACAGGAGGAACGCCAGCAGGCCTGCCCCGAAGCCGGCCATGATCGCCCCGAGCAGACTCGAGGCACGGGCGAGCGTCGCCGCACGGAGGGCGCGGAACGGATCGATGCGGATCCCCGACCGCACGCTGCGCCGGACCGGCCAGGCGACCCCCACCGAGGCGGCGGCGATCAGGAGGAGCAGCACGGGCAGCAGCAGCGACGGCGTGAACGTGATGCGCCCCGACGCGGTGAGGATGTGATCGAGCAGGAATCCGGCGCCGCCGGCGAGCAGCGCGAGGACGACGAGGACGCCGAGGGACGTGCGCCTCATCCCTCGCCCCGTGCTCGAAGCCCGGCGACGAGGTCCGACACCTTTCCCTTGCCGAGCAGCTCGGCCTCGGGGTCGACATCGAGCCACGGATCGAGGACGAACAGCCGCTCGCCCGCCCGGGGGTGCGGCAGCTGCAGGCGGGGGTCGTCCGACACGAGGTCGCCGTACGCGATCAGGTCGAGATCGAGGGTGCGGTCGCCCCACCGTTCTCGGCGCTCCCTGCCGTTCTCGTCCTCGATGGCGTGGAGCATCCCGAGAAGGATCTCGGGCGCGAGCCGCGTGGTGACCAAAGCGACCGCGTTGACGTAGCCGGGCGCTTCGGGATCCGGACCGTCCAGGCGGAGCGCGACGGTCTCGAACAAGCGAGAGAGCCGGACGTCGCTCACCAACGGCAGCCGGGCGATCCGCTCGGCCGCCGCACGGATGGTCCCGTGACGGTCCCCGAGGTTCGCGCCGAGCGCGACGACCGCCACGGTTTCGGGACGGCCGGCGCGGCGGTCCGGCAGCTCGAGCGGGTTCGCGAGGTTGCGGCTCATATCGTGATGTCTTCCATCGCCTCGGGCGCGCGGCTGCGGTGCACCGTGACGGCCACATCGGCGAAGCTGAGCGGAATCGGGGCGTGCGGCTTGTGCACGGTGACGGTGACGTTCTGCACGCGCACGTCTTCCAGCGCCACGGCGGCGATCCGTTCGGCGAGCGTCTCGATCAGGTTCACCGGTTCGCCCCCCACCACCGCTGCCACCTTCTCGGCCAGTTCTCCGTAGTGCACGGTGTCGGCCACGTCATCCGAGGCCGCCGCCTGGTCCAGCGACATCCGCAGACGCAGATCGATCGAGAACTCCTGCCCGTCCTCCCGCTCGTGCGCATAGACGCCGTGGCGGCCGAAGACGGTCAGGCCGGTGAGGACGATCTCATCGAGGAAATCCATGCCTCTAGCGTACGGGGGACGCCCTCCGGCGGCTGAGCGGACGTTCAGCCCGTCCAGGCATGCGTTATCGCGAGCGCATCGCGGGTGGCGGCCACATCGTGGACCCGCACGGCCCACGCTCCGGCCTGCGCGGCGAGGGCGCTCGTGACAGCCGTCGCGAGATCACGGCGCGACTCCGACACCTCGTCGTCGGTGCCGGTCTCCTGGCGCAGTGTCTCCGCCAGGAAACGCTTGCGCGACGTGCCGATCAAGACCCGGGGCCCGAGCGCGACGATCTCCTCGAGTCCGCGCAGCACGTCCCAGTTCTGCGCCCCGGTCTTCGCGAAGCCGATACCCGGATCGACGATCACGCGCGACGGGGCGATCCCGGCCACGGCCGCCTCCCCCATGCGCTCGTGGAGTTCGCCGGCGACCTCGCGGGCGACACGGCGGTACTCGGCGTTCGCGTACATGTCCGCGGAGAAGCCGCGCCAGTGGCCGATGACGAAGTCCGCGCCCGACTCGGCGACGGCCGCACGCATCTCCGGGTCGGCGAGCCCGCCGGAGACGTCGTTCACGATGCGGGCGCCCACACGCACGGCCGCGGCAGCGGTGGCCGCACTGAGCGTATCGATGCTCACGGGCACACCGGCAGCGGCGAGTCGCTCGATCACGGGGATGACGCGCTGCTGCTCGACGTGCTCGCCGACCCGCTCCGCACCCGGCCTGGTGGATTCACCGCCGACGTCCAGCACGGTCGCTCCCTCGGCACGCAGTCGCAAACCGTGCGCGACCGCATGATCGACATCGAGGTAGCGCCCGCCGTCGCTGAAGGAGTCGGGCGTGACGTTGACGATGCCCCAGATGCCCGTCATCAGCGTGCTGCTCCGGACCCTGCCGCCCCGATCAACGTGATGAGCTCGGTCCGGGCGACAGCGTCCGTGTACTCGCCCCGGGCGGCGATCGTGAGCGTGGACGTCTCGGTCTGCCGACCGCCCCGCATCGTCACACAGCCGTGGGCGGCGTCGAGCACCACCAGCACGCCGCGGGTGTCGAGGTGTTCGGCGATCGTGTCCGCTATCTGCTCTCCGAGTCGCTCCTGCACTTGAGGGCGTGCGGCGAGGATCTCGACCACGCGAACGAGCGCCCCGAGCCCCACGACCTGCTCCCCCGGAAGATACGCGATGTGGGCGTGCCCGGCGAACGGCAGCAGGTGATGCTCGCAGACCGAGCGGAAGCGGATGTCGCGCAGCAGCACAGCGCCGGAGGGCAGGGTGTCGGGCGCCGGGCCGCGGGAGACGCTGATCGTGCGGGCGAGCGGCTCCGCCGGATCCTCCCCCACCCCGGAGAAGAACTCGGAGTACAACTCCCCCATCCGCGACGGGGTCTGCTTCAATCCCGGTCGATCCGGATCCTCACCGATCGCCTCGAGAAGCTCGCGGGTGAGCCGCTCGACACGCTGTCTGTCGACGGTCACGTCACGCCGTCGCGGGCCGCGGGTGCCCGGCTCCCGCCGAACCCTGCTGCGTGCGCGGGGCACCGGCCGGGGCTTCGACGGATGCCGCGAGCGAGACGTCCTTCTTCGGTACTTCGATCGGAGGACGCTCGGACACCGGACGGCCTTCGCTCGAGAGCCACAACGGGCGCTCCGGGAGCTTCTTGATCTCGGTGAAGATCTCGGCGATCTGGTTGTGGTCGAGGGTCTCCTCCTCGAGCAGGGCCAGAGCGAGCTTGTCGAGGATGTCGCGGTTCGCGCTGAGAACCTCGTAGGCCTCGTTGTGCGCCTGTTCGATGAGCGCGCGGACCTGGGTGTCGACCCGCTCGGCGATCGTCTCGGAGTACTCACGTCCTCGACCCATGTCGCGCCCGGCGAACGGCTCGCCGCCCTCGGTGCCCAGCTTGACCGGACCGAGTTCGGTCGTCATGCCGTATTCGATGACCATCTTGCGAGCGATCGAGGTCGCCTTCTCGATGTCGTTCGAGGCACCGGTGGTCGGATCGTGGAAGACGAGCTCCTCGGCGACGCGGCCGCCCATGGCGTAGGTCAGCTGGTCCTGGAGCTCGTTACGGGTGACGGAGTACTTGTCGTCGAGCGGCAGCACCATCGTGTAGCCGAGAGCCTTGCCGCGGGGCAGGATCGTGATCTTGGTCACCGGATCGGTGTAGTTCATCGCGGCGGCGGCGAGTGCGTGTCCGCCCTCGTGATACGCGGTGATGAGCTTCTCCTTGTCGCGCATCACCCGGGTGCGGCGCTGCGGACCGGCGATCACACGATCGATGGCCTCGTCGAGGGCGCGGTTGTCGACCAGCTGCGCGTTCGAGCGCGCGGTCAGCAGCGCCGCCTCATTGAGCACGTTGGCGAGGTCGGCACCCGTGAAACCGGGGGTCTTGCGTGCGACGACCTCGAGGTCGACGTTCTTGGAGAGCGGCTTGCCCTTGCTGTGCACCTCGAGGATCTTCTGACGTCCCTTGAGGTCGGGGGCGTCCACGCCGATCTGGCGGTCGAAGCGACCGGGGCGCAGCAGCGCGGGGTCGAGGATGTCCGGACGGTTGGTCGCCGCGATCACGATGACGTTCGCGTTCGGGTCGAAGCCGTCCATCTCGACCAGCATCTGGTTGAGGGTCTGCTCGCGCTCATCGTTTCCGCCGCCCATACCGGCGCCGCGGTGACGGCCGACGGCATCGATCTCGTCGATGAAGATGATCGCCGGGGCGTTCTCCTTGGCCTGGCCGAAGAGGTCGCGCACACGCGAGGCTCCGACGCCGACGAACATCTCGACGAAGTCCGATCCGGAGATCGAATAGAAGGGGGCTCCTGCTTCCCCGGCCACCGCGCGGGCGAGCAGCGTCTTGCCCGTTCCTGGGGGGCCGTACAGCAGGACGCCCTTCGGGATGCGGGCACCGATCGCCTGGAACTTGGCGGGATCCTGCAGGAACTCCTTGATCTCGTGGAGTTCCTCGATGGCCTCGTCGGCACCGGCGACATCGGCGAAGGTGACGGTCGGGGTCTCCTTGCTCACCAGCTTGGCCTTGGACTTGCCGAACTGCATGACCTTGCCGCCACCGCCCTGCATCGACGACAGGAGCCACCAGAACAGGAGGCCCAGCAGCACCAGCGGGAGAAGGAGGGAGAGGAAGCCGTCGAACCAGGTCGCCCGCGGCACGGCGTCGTTGAAGCCGTCCTTGGGAGCGGCCTCGTTGATCGCCGAGACGACCTCGTCGGCGCGTGCGTCGACGTAGTAGAACTGCACGTTCTCGGAGCCCTCGAACGGCTTGGAGAGTGTCATGTCCACGCGCTGATCGCCGTCGGTGGTGACTACCTCGGTGACCGTGGTGCCGGAGAGGAGCTTGAGCCCCTCCTGCGTCGTGATCTGCTTGGGCGCACCCAGATTCGAGATCAGCAGGAATCCGCCGAAGAGCAGCACGCCGATCAGCGCGACGTAGATCAGCGGATTCCGGGTGAGCTTCTTCACATCCATGATCGGATCAGCGTATCGCGCGCGCCCTAGGGGGTCGCTGTGCGTTCACCCACGGCGTACCCCGGCAGCACACCCGTCGTCGCGCGTCAGGAGTAGACGTGCGGCGCGAGCACGGCGACGTCGCGCAGGTTGCGGTACCGCTCGTCGTAGTCGAGGCCGTAGCCGACGACGAAATCGGTGGGGATGTCGAAGCCGACGTACTTGCAGTCGATGACGACTTTCGCGGCCTCGGGCTTGCGCAGAAGTGCCAGCACCTCGATCGACTCCGCCCCGCGCGAGCCGAAGTTCTCGAGCAGCCAGCTGAGCGTGAGACCGGAGTCGATGATGTCCTCGACGATCAGGACATGCTTGCCGTTGAGGTCGGTGTCGAGGTCTTTGCGGATCTGTACGACGCCGCTCGACTTGGTGCTCGCGCCGTAGCTCGAGACCGCCATCCAATCCATCGGTGCGTGGAAGGGCAGTGCCCGCGCGAAGTCGGCCATCACCATCACGGCGCCTTTGAGGACGCCGACGAGGACGAGGTCCTTGCCCTCGTAGTCCCGGGCGACCTGCGCCGCCAGTTCCTCGAGTTTGGCGAGGATCTCCTCCTCTGTGACGAGGATCTGTGCAAGGTCGTCCTGGATCTCCGCGGCGCGCATGGATCGATTTTAGGCGACGCCACCCCATGCTCCGGTATCCGCACTACTGTGAGCGGTGACGCGGGCGGACGCCCCTGAGGGAAGGATTCACCATGGCTCTTGACGACATCCTCGCGCAGGTACCGATCGATGACATCGCGGAGAAGCTGGGGGTCTCGCGAGACGAGGCCAAGGTCGCCGTCGAACAGGGTGGTGCCGTGCTCCTGGGCGGCCTCGCGAAGAACGCGGAGACCGACGAAGGCTCCGCAGCGATCCAGAACGCGCTCAAGAAGCACGAGGGCACCGCCGGCGCCTCGAAGGTCGATGACATCGATCAGGCCGACGGCGGCAAGATCGTCGCGCACATCCTCGGCTCGAAGGAGAAGGAGGTCACGAAGGAGCTCACGGAGTCGAAGGCGACTCCCGGCATCGACTTCGGCAAGCTCCTCCCCATCCTGGCGCCGATCGTGATGGGCCTCATCGCCAATGCGAACAAGGACAAGACCGCCAAGACGGACACCGGAGCCGAGAGCTCTGGCGGGATCGGCGACCTCATCGGCGGCCTTCTCGGCGGAGGCGGCAGCAGTGGTTCCGGCGGAGGCGGGATCGGCGACGTGATCGGCGGACTGCTCGGCGGCGGGAACGGCAGCGGATCGGGCGGCGGCATCGACCTCGGCGGAATTCTCGGCGGTCTCTTCGGCGGTAAGAAGTAGGGCTTCCCCCTCGCTCAGCGACCGGACGCGGTGAAGACGATGCGCCCACCGCGGCGCACGGCCGAGCACTCGGGCAGGTCGATCGGCCCCTGACCGTTCCAGTCGGTCACCAGCCGCGCGACCTCGATGGTCTGCGTCCTCGTCAGGCTGACGCCGAACTCACTGTCGACGACCAGGCGGATGATCCGGTTGCGCAGCGCCGCCGGGTTCGCGGCGAGCGCCGCGACGCTGACGGAGATGCCGGCCTCGGCGTGCTCGACGATGTCTTCGATCGTCTCGTGGATCATCTCGTCGAAGGCTTCCGCATCCTCCCGCAGCTGCTCGGCGGTGCGCACGAGCGCATCGGCGATCCCTGGACCGAGTTCCGTCTCGAGCACCGGGAGCACGCGCTCGCGCACTCGAACCCTGGCGTAGCGCTCGTCACGGTTGTGCGGGTCGTCCCACGGCGTGAGTGCGGAGGCGACGCAGAAAGCCCGGGTCGTCTCCCGCCGGACGCCGAGCAACGGGCGTACCCACCGCACACCGTCGGCGTCCTCGCGGACCGGCGCCATGCCCTGCAGGCTCGTGGCCCCGGATCCGCGGGCGAGACCGAGCAGCACCGTCTCCGCCTGGTCATCGAGGGTGTGCCCGAGCAGGACCGCGGCGGCGCGGACGTCCGCCGCCGCATCCCGGAGCCCCCCGTAGCGCGCCTCACGCGCCGCGGCCTCCGGCCCACCCTCCCCGGCGACGTCGACACGCACGATCAGCGGGTCGAGACCGAGCGCCGCCGCCGCCCGCGCCGCCTGCGAAGCAACCGCATCCGATCCTTCCTGCAGACCGTGATCGACGGTGAGCGACGCCGCGCGGAGCCCGAGCTTGGGAGCTTCGAAGGCCGTGGCGGCAGCGAGCGCGAGGGAATCCGCTCCCCCGGAGAGGGCGACGATCACCGTGGACCCCTCGGGCATGTCGGCGAGCGCGGTGCGCACGGCCAGGCGGATCTCGGCGATGGCGGGAGACAGGGAAGGCACGGTTCCACGGTAGGGCACGGCCCCGGTCCGTGCGCCGGTGCACCCTCAGGGCTATCCTGGCGCCGTGACCGCTCAGCCCCGCACGCAGCAGTTCCGCACCGAACGCTTCAAGGCGTTCGTCGATGCCGTCGTGGCGATCGCGATGACGCTGCTCATCCTGCCGTTGTTGGAGTCCGTCTCCGACGCGGCGTCCGGGAGGCTGACGACGGCGGAGTTCTTCTCCGAGCACTCACCTCAGCTGGTGAGCTTCGGGCTGAGCTTCGTCCTCATCGCGACGTTCTGGATGGGGCACCACAGCCAATACCGCGATGTGGAGCTGATCACCACGCCGCTCCTGTGGATCAACGTCGCCTGGATGGCGACCATCGTCTGGCTGCCCGTGCCCACCGCGATGCTCGGGCAGCTGGACTCCGATGCCCTCCAGGCCGTGGTCTACATCGGGACGTTGATCATGACGCAGGTCACGACCTTGGCCGGGTGGATGTACCTGCGTCGCCACCCCGATCTCACGACGGCACCGACGGAGGTGCTGAGAGCGGGGATCGTCGGCGACCTCGCCGCGATCATCCTGTTCGCCGTCTCCTTGGTGATCGCCGTGCTCACCGTGCCCAACGGCTATTTCGCCTTGCTCCTCCTCCTGCTGAACGGCCCGCTCTCGCGCCTGCTCAACCGCATCGCACACCGTCGCGGGCGGGGGTCGGACGCCGAGGAGCCGCGGGTAGGCTAGTCCGCGGTATCCAACCGAACTTTTCCTGAGGAGTACACGCATGGGCGCACACGACGCCGTCATCGAGATCCCGCGCGGCAGCCGCGTGAAGTACGAGGTCGACCACGAGACCGGACGAGTGCACCTCGACCGCGTTCTCTACACGACCTTCGGCTACCCCGCCGACTACGGCTACTTCGACAACACGCTGGGCGAGGACGGAGACCCGCTCGACGTGCTCGTGCTGCTGGACCACGCGATCTACCCGGGCGTCGTCGTCGAGGTCCGTCCCGTGGCCGTGCTGAAGATGAGCGACGAGGCCGGCGGAGACGACAAGCTGGTCGCCGTGCTCTCGAAGGACCCTCGCTGGGCGCACATCCAGGACATCGACGACATCGCCGAGTACACGAAGAAGGAGATCGCGCACTTCTTCGAGCACTACAAGGACCTCGAGCCCAACAAGTGGGTCAAGGTCGACGAGTGGGGGAACGCCGCCGAAGCGCAGCGCATCCTCGACGAAGCCATCGTGCGTTTCGGAGAGCAGGGCCACTGATCCCCGCGCCTTCGACGAGAAGACCCCCGGTTCCGCAACTGCGGCCGGGGGTCTTCTTGTCGAAGATGAGGTGCTGATCAGGCGGAGACGCCATGCCGAGCGAGGAACTGCACCGGGTTGATGGCGCTACCGCGGTCGTAGACCTCGAAATGCAGGTGGCAGCCGAACGAGCGCCCGGTGTTGCCCGCGTAGGCGATGACCTGACCGGACCTGACCCACTGGCCCGACCGCACGACGATGCCTCCGTCGCGGATGTGCGCGTAGCCGGTGCCGATTCCCCCGCCGTGCTGGATGCGGATGTAGTTTCCGTAGCCGCCGTTGTAGCCCGCGTAGTCGACCGTGCCGGACTGGGCGGCATAGATCGCCGCGCCGCAGCCGTTCGCGAAGTCCGTGCCGTAGTGGAAGCTCGAGGAGCAGCCCTGCGGGCCGCACTGCTGCGAACGGGGTCCGTAGCCGGAGCTCTTGCCGCCGCCGTGAGGACGGCACCAGCCACCGCTGCCCTGAGAGCCGCCGCCGCCGCTGTTGCCGCCGGCGTTGGCCGCAGCTTCCGCAGCTTCGCGCTCTCTGCGCTTCTTCTCCTCGGCCGCGACACCGGCCTTGTAGCCCGCGACCGTCTTGGTCGTCGCGTCCTTGAGAGCGGCGAGCTGCGCCTGCATGGTGGCGAGGTTCGCGGACTGCTCGTCGAGCGCAGCCTGAGCGGCGTCGGCTGCCTGCTGAGCGACGACCATCTTCTCTTCGGCGATCTTCTGCAGGCGGTCGCGCTCATCACGAGCGACCACCGCCTGGTCGCTCATGGACTGCGCGGAGTTCCGGGCGGCGACCGCATCGTCGTACACCGATTGGTTGTACTCGAACAGCTTGTCCATCGTGCCGAGGCGCGCGAGCAGCTCGTCGGCATTGTCGGCGGATCCGGTGAAGAGCAGCTCGAGAGAGGTGTCATCGCCACCGTTGCGATACAGCTGCGCGGCGACCTGGCCGGCCTTCTTCGCGGACGCGTCGGCCTTCGCGGACTGCTCGTCGGCCTTGGCCTGCAGAGAGTCGGCCTCGGTGGACGCGGCGAAGAACTTCTGCTGTGCCTCGTAGAACTCGTCCGCGGCGACCTTCGCGGCCGCCTGGGTCTCGGCGACCTTCTGGGTCAGGGACTGGATGAGGCCCTCGATGCGGGTGACCTCGGCGGCCTTGGCGGCCTCGCTCTGCTTCGCCCGCTGCACATCGTCCCAGCTCGGGTACGTCGCGGCGTAGGCGGCGGATACGCCCTGGGAGATGCCGAAGGCGCTGAGCGCGACGACACTGAGCACGCCGAGGCCGAGAGCGCCTCGGCGGCTGAGGCCGTCTTTGCCGAACGCTCGGCGCTCGGCAGGACTGGGCGCGCAGCCGCAATCATCTGAAGCCGCGGCAACCGCAGCATCCAGAGTTGTCTGGTCGTCGTTCACGCGGCCCCTTCCGCCGGTTTCACAAATGCCACACTAACAACAACTTTCACATCCGCACCAGGGTCGATCCGACGACGGTCATCGCACGCCTGACCCTCCCATCGTCCTCCTGAAACACGCCCGGGGGTAGCCGCCTCGCCCTCGATTCGCGATTTGCCCGGATCATCCCTTATGCTTGAGCGTCGGCAAGGAAGTCCTCCGGGACTGACTCGGCCCCATCGTTTAGCGGCCTAGGACGCCGCCCTTTCACGGCGGTAGCACGGGTTCGAATCCCGTTGGGGTCACACCTTCCGATACAATTGAAAACAAGTATGGCCCTGTAGCGCAGTTGGTTAGCGTGCCGCCCTGTCACGGCGGAGGTCGCGGGTTCAAGTCCCGTCAGGGTCGCTCCGTGCGATGAGCTCTTTCTTCGGAGAGGGCTCTTCGTCTAGGACGCGACAGGTTCGCCGGTCGCGCGGCTCTGTAGCTCAGTTGGTAGAGCGTTCGACTGAAAATCGAAAGGTCACCGGATCGATGCCGGTCGGAGCCACACGAGTGATCGTTACAATCACTCCAGAAACCCTCGCCTAGCTTCTACATGGCGGGGGTTTTGCTTTGCCCTGGTGAGGTTGAGTCCTCTCCTTCGCCAAGTCGAGTTCACTTCTTCGTCAATGCGCCCGCGGGCCCACTAGAACTGCACGTTCGCTCGATAGCGCTCCGGGGCCATCCTCTGAACGCGCCCCGCTCGACGCTCCTAGCTGTCGGGCGCGTCGCCGGGACGAAGGGTCACGGTTCCTCCTCGCTCCAAGAGCCCGCCGGCGGGTTCCTGGAACGAGACCTTGTCGTCGGCACTTTCCGGTTCGGGCACGGCGCCGTCGAGGTGCACCGTGAAACCCAACGCTTCGAGTCGTGCGGCCGCCTCCTCGACCGGCATCCCCACGACGTCGGGAACCTCTGCCTCGAAACGCTTCGTCAGACGGGCATCAGCCTCGGCGAAACGCCCTCCACCGAACAGGCTGTTCGCGGCGCGCTGCACGTCACGCGCCAGTGCGTATCTGCGCTCTCCGAACCGTCGGGTCATGTCGTCAAGGCCGGTAGCGTTCCCCACCCACACTCCCGTCGCGACCTTCGTGCTGGATTCCATCATCCAGGTCTGCTGCACCTCGTGCGATCCCGTCTTCCCGATGATCGGGGTGCCGTCCCAGGGGTTCGCTCGTGACCCCGTCCCGCCGTTCATCACGTCCTGAAGCACGGACGCGGCCGTGGCTGCGACGCCGGCCTCCAGCACGCGCGTGCATGCAGCAGGCGGCGGAATGATCTCCTCGCCGTTCGGCCCGACCACGCGCTCGATGGCTGTCGTCGGGCAGAACATCCCCCCGCTCGCGACCGTCGCATACGCGTTGGCCATCGCGAGCGGCGACACGTTCGCGGATCCGAGCACCGAGAAGAGCGTGTTCATGGTCAGATCGCCGCCCGCGAGATCCTTCACCCCGAGCCTGCTCGCCACCCGGGAGATGTCGCAGAGGTCAAGCTGTTCCGCCATCGCGAGATACCCGGAGTTCAGCGATCTCGATGTGAACTCCGCCGGTGTCCCGACATAGCCGGGCTGGTTACCCCAATTCCTGACCACCACGTTGCTGTGGTTCACCCAATCCCCGTCGCAAGAGTTCTTCACCCGTGGAATGGCACGAACCCGCCCGTCGACCCTCTCGTTGACGGAGCGCCCGGCTTCGAGCCAGGCCAACAGAGTGAAGATCTTGAACGTGGATCCGGCGTTGAAACCCGCAGATCCGCCGCGCGCCGGATCGCCCGCATAGACGAGCGCGGAGTAGCTGGGGTCTTCCGCGTGCGACTCGTCCTCGGTGAAGTTCGTGTTCTGAGCGATGGCCAGCACACGACCAGTGCCGACTTCGACGTTGACGACGGCTCCCCCGAGGTTGAGTCCTTCGGCAGATGCCGGCACGTGACGTCTCATCGCCTCAGCGACCGATTCCTGCAGCGAGGCGTCGACGGTGGTGTGGATCTGCAACCCGCCTTGCCGCAGCCGCGTCTCACGTGCGACCGCCGTGTCCCCGAATCGGGGATCGCTGCGGATGCTCGCGATGACGTACTGGCAGAAGTAGGCCGCGTCTCCCGTGCCCGCGCACCCGCTCGTCGGAGGCGTCACCGCCGGGCGCACCGGGTCGAGGACGGCCTCCGTGTACTGCGCGTCGGCTATCTTCCTGTCCTCGTGCATCCGGCTCAGCACGTAGAGCTGTCTCCCCTTGGTCTCGCTATATCCGTCGGCGGCGTGGACGTACTGCTCCTCGGTGATCGCCCCGTCGCCGCGCAGCCCCTCGAGCGCCGCCAGCGTACCGGGCGAGACGTCATCGACCGCACCGTCGGGCGCCTTGTTCACGCGCTCTCCCGACGCCGCGGCGATTGACCCCTCCGGGCGGTCGATCCGGTAGCTGTTCGGATTCTGCACGACACCGGCGAGCACAGCTGCCTGCCCCACGGATACCGCTGATGCGGAGGTGTTGAAGTAGTACCGCGCGGCCGCCTCGATACCGTAGATCGTTCCGCCGAAGTTCGCGATGTTGAGATAGCGCTCCAGGATCTCGACCTTCGAGTAGCGCTTCTCGAGCGCGATCGCGTACCGCATCTCTTGCAACTTCCGGATGTATCCATCGCTTCCCTCGGCGGAGGTCACCTTGCGCCAGCACTCCTGGAGGGTCTCCGAATCGTCTTCCGTGGCCTCCGGCGCGGTCGCCTCGAGCTCGCAGCGCTGCACGAGAACGTTCTTCACATACTGTTGTGTGATCGACGAACCGCCCTGGGTCTGCCCTCCCTTGACGTTGCCAAGGATCGCCCTGGTCGTCCCGATCAGATCGATCCCGCTATGGGTGAAGTACCGCGGGTCCTCGCTGGAGAGGATCGCATCGATCATCGTCGGCGAGATCTGCTCGTACGTCACCGGCATCCGGTTCTGTTCGTAGAACCGGGTGAGGACCTTCTCGTCGCCGCTGTCGGCGTCGCGGGCGTACACCGTCGTCGGAAGCATCGACTGTTCGATCGTGAGGTGCGCGGGAAGCTCCTCGAAAAGGTCGAGCGCCGCGTTCCCCGCCTGCCCCACGAGAACGAGCCCGGGGACGAACGGCAGCACGACCAGGATCCCTGCGACCATGCTCATCACGATCAGGCCGGCCAGGCCTCCGAGCGCAGCACCGACCGAAGGATGGGAGAGGTCACGCCTCGTCGATTCCGCGCGGGTGAGATCAGGAAAGCTGTGAGACACGCTATCCAGCTTCCGTGTTGACCATCGATAAGTACAGCGAAGAGAATTCACCTAAACTCATAAGAGTAGCTAACCTTTAACCTCGGTCGAGGAGTCACCCGTGCTCAATGTGAACCGCCTCCGCATTCTGCGGGAACTCTCCAGACGCGGCACGCTCGCGGAAGTCGCCCGGGCACTCAACTACACGCCGTCAGCCGTATCGCAACAGCTCAGTGCTCTGGAACGTGAAGTCGGGACCACGCTCCTCGAACCGTCGGGGCGCCGCGTGAGGCTCACCGGTCCGGCGATGCTGCTCGCCGAACGGGCCGATCTGATCCTCGAACAGATGGAGCTCGCCGAGGCCGACCTGCAGAACCTCGCAGGCACGACGAGCGGTCTCATCCGGGTCGGCTCCTTTCAGAGCGCGCTCATCGAGCTCGCTCCGGCGGCACTGACGCTACTATCGCAGCGCCACCCGCACCTGGTCGTCGAACTCTGCCATCGCGAGGTCGACGAGGCACGGGACGGCCTTCTCGCCCACGATTTCGACATCGTCCTGGGAGAGGAATTCCCCGGCGGCGAGCAGCCGCCGACCGCCGGAGTCCACCGGCAGGACTTCCATTCCGAACCTCTGCATCTCGCGCTGCCCGAGTCGGAGCGCGTCGGCGACCGCGCCGGCTCCACGACACTGAGCGACCTCCGACACTGCGGCTGGGCACTCGATCTGCAGCAGTCGCGCATGGGCGCGTGGGCGAGGCAGAAGTGCCGCGGGGCGGGTTTCGAGCCTCGTGTGGTCTGCGAATCGCCCGACCCCCTGCTGATGCTGCAGCTCGTCCGCTCGGGACACGCCGCGGCCTTCATCCCTGCGCTCATCACGCAAGCGCGCTTCGGAGGAGTGGAAGTCGTCGCCCTCGCCTCCGAGCCGCATCGAACCCTGTACACCGAAGTACGCGCCGGCAGGCAGGAAAGCGGGGCCATCGCTGCCGTGCAGCAGGCCTTCGCCGACGCCATCGCCGCGCACACCAGCGCGGTACCGACAGCCGTGCTCGCTCTCGAACCACCCTCCTGATACGTGATCCCGGCCACGTTCTCTCCCGTCTGAAGGCACGATGATCGAGCGATGTCTGGCAACCGCTGGACGTCGTAGCCTGGCAACCCGTTCTCAACGCCACGACCGCGGCCAGAGCCCTCGGACGAAGCAAGCGGACGTGTGGCTCCACCGCAGTCTCTCGTCGATGCCGTGAAACCTTCCCGCGGCCCAGTAGGCTTCGGTCATCATGGATGACGAGAGGTCGGCGCGGGATCCCGGAGCGGGCGTCCGCCGGATCGAACTCACGATGCGGCGCCCCCGTTTCGCGCTCTACGCAGGAGTCAGGCCCACGCTCGTCATCGGCGAACGCGGCCAGCCGACGCAGTGGGGTCGGGGCACCTGGCAGATCCCCACCGACCGCCCCGTCGTCATCGAAGTGTTCCTCTTCAACCGCCTCTGGCGCTTCGGTCGCGCGGAAGCCTCCCTCACTCCCGAGGATGACACGAACTGGGAGTACCGAGCTCCGATGCTGCCCTTCCTCCGGGGCCGTCTCCGTCCCGCGTGACTCGACTCGAAGCAGCTCTGCGGAAACTGCACGCTAGAGGGCGTCCAGAGCCTTCCGCGCGAGCGCTGCTGCCTCCGCGGCGTCGTCCACCCGCTCTGCGGCAATCGCCCGGCGCTCCTGCACCTCCGGGATGTCCCGTTCGACGTGGCTCGCCGCCACGCGGGTCCGGGTGAGTTCCGCCTCGAGCTCTTCCGCTTTCTCGGCCAGCTCGGCCGCCCGGGCTCGGAGTCCCTGCAGCTCCCTCTCCTGCTTCGCGAGCTCCCGTTCCGCGGCCGTCTGGTCCTTCTCGGCCGCGGCGAGGCGACGTTCGGCTTCTCTCCGCGCGCGCCGCTCCTGCAACTCGTCGGTCGGCCGCTGCGGGGCGGCTTCCCGCGAATCGATGTCGCCGGCCACAGCGTCCCGGATGTCGGTGGCCGACGCCGTGGGTTCGAGCGCCCGCAACAGCCGCCCGGAGGCGACCGCGCTCGCAGCCAGGGGATCGAAGAACGCCGCCGAGATGCTGCGCTCGACGGCTTCCTGCGTCGCGGGTGTGATGCGTTCGCCGCGAGAACCCGCGATCTCGGCCGCCGTCTCCGCGAGCCGGCGCGTGAGGGCGCGACGTTCTCTGCCGAGCTTCGCCAGCGCAGGCGCATCCAGTTCGTCCTGCGCCTCACGAAGCTCGGCCGCCAGCCGCAGCGCCTCCCCCAGCTGGCCGGCCCGCTGCTGCGCGAACACGTTCACGACCCAGGCCGCGATCGAGGGCTTGCGGAGCGCGAGGATGCGGGACGCGAGTTCCGCATCCTCGACCTCCGAGGCCCGGTCCTTCCGCGACGCGACGAAGGCTTCCGGGGAGCCCGCGTACAGAGCGGCCGCGATCTCCTCGAAGGTGGGGTCGACCATGCACCCACGATACGCCGCACACCTTCTCCAGCGTCGGTTCGCGGCTCGACCTGGACTACTCGATTGCCAGTTGGTCGGCCCAGTCCGCACTGATCAACGATCTGGTGCCGACATTGCCGTTGCCGAGTCCCGGGTAGAAGTAGAGCTGACCGGCGGGGGTGCGAGCGACCAGATCTGCGAGCCCATCGCCGTTGTAGTCGACGCCTCCGGTCAGGGCGGTGAACTCCACCCACCCCGAGCCCACCGCACGCGGCGTACCGAACCTCCCCGGCGACCCAGGATAGAAGTAGAGCGTTCCCAGACCGTCGACCGCCATCAGATCGCCACTCCCGTCGTTGTCGAAGTCGCCGCCGACGAGGAAGTGGTAGGACTGCCATCCGCCACCGACCGTGATGTGCGGGGAACCGAACCTTCCGAATCCGTTGCCACGGTAGATGGTCAGGATGCCGGACGCGGAGACACCGAGGACATCCTGCTTCCCGTCACCCGTGTAGTCGGCTCCGGAGACCACATGCAGCATGCTGTACCAGCCGTTGCCCACGGAGGCGGCTGAAGCGAATCCGCCGGTGCCGTTGCCCGCATAGAACTCGAGGGCGGCATCGGACCGCGCCACGAGGATGTCGGCCTTGCCATCACTATTGAAGTCAGTATGGGTGAGATGCCTGCGGGTATCGCCCCACCCCGCGAACAGGGTCGTCCCCGACGAGAAGCGCCCCGCGCCCGTGCCCGGCCGGAGACGGAGGGCACCGTTTCCGGCGATCTCCAGCAGGTCGGCGTTCCTGTCGCCCGTGTAGTCGGCCGACGCGACACCTGGCGCCTGTCCGGCACCGAGGCCGGGGAAGTACAGGGGAAGCGAGGCACCCCGCACGACGTTCGAGAGGCAGACGAACCCGTTGTTGACCGCGGTGTACACCGCACCTCTGAGCCGCACCTCGAAGTGCAGGTGGTACGCCGGGGAGTTGCCCGTGTTGCCGACGACGCCGATCTGCTGGCCGCGGACCACCCGGGTGCCCGGCGCATACATCCCCGGCGACGCCATGTGCGCATACCTCGTGACGTAGCCGCCGGCATGCTCGACGTCGGTGTAGTTGCCGTAGCCGCTGTTCGCGGTGCGCGATTTGATGACACCGTCGTAGGACGCGACGATGGGCGTGCCGCCGGCTCCGGAGATGTCGATGCCGTCGTGGGCGCGGTAATTGCCCCGACAGCCATCGCCCACCTTCGACTGGATGTTGCCCGAGGCCGGATACACCATCTGGGGTTCGCTGGCGGCGGTCGCGGTCAGATTCGAGGACAGCGATGGTGCCGACGCACCGATCACGAGTGCGAGCACGGTCGCGATCCCAATGCGACCGAGACGCACGCGGGATGGTCGCTTCATCTCGAAGTTCTCTCTTGTTCGGCGGCCCCAGGGACGTGATGCCCTCCGCCGTCACCGTACCAGTGCGGCGGAGGTCTCCCGCGAACGCCACCGAGGAACCGGTGGATCCGCTGCCACCGGCGCCGTCCTGATCAGACCAGGTCGTACTCCCCGCCGTAGGGCGTCCCACCGTCGCCGTCGTCGTGCCCGCCCTCATCGGCCGTCGAGGTCGAGATCACGACCTGTGTGGTGGAGCTGATCAGGACGCTCACCGACCGCTCCCCCGCGACGTCGAACTCGACGAATCCGCCGCCCGAGCGAATGGCCTCTTCGATCCTCCGTCTGAGGTCTGCGACATCCTGGCCCTCCGCCAGGAAGTACTCCGCCTCGTTGAGCGCGATCCGCGTGCGCATGATCGTGTACATCTCGCCTCCGGTCGTCGTCATCTTCTTCCGGTTCGCTGCTGACGCTATGCGACTCGGCTCTTCGTCGAAACGGGGTTGCGCCGCGGGCCGGGAGGAGGCAGGGGGTCACGGATGTGCCGTCGGCCGGAGCTGTGCCCTCCCTCCGAGACCGGCAAAACAGGCTCACAACTTCGCGCCGTCGCAACTAGGCTGGGAGGAGCGCCTCGCCGTCCGGACCTTCCCGGTCATGGCGGCGTGAGCCCAGACGACCTCCTCCTCCGGTCGCACGGTCCCGCACTCCGGGATGGAGCCGCAGCCCGCCGTGTGTCCACGCCAGAAAGGCACGAACCTCATGAGCGATTCTCCCGGAAACGCCGGCCGCGACGACGAGCGCTCGCCGGACTTCTTCGACCAGCTGATCGAGACCACGCCGCGCGACCAGCAGGGCGCCTTCACGGTCGGCTTCCGCGGCTACGACAAGGCCGAGGTCGACTCCGCGCTCGCGGCCCTCCGCAATCAGCTCAAGCAGGCTGCCGCCGACGTCGCCGAGGCACAGGCCCGTGAGGAAGAGGCCGTCGAGACGGTCCGGGAAGAGGAGCGCAAGGCCCGCGAAGCCCTCGAGAGTGAGTTGGCCGCCGCGAACGCCAAGGCCTCCGACGCCGAGCAGCAGGTCGCCACGCTCACCTCCGAGCTCGTCGACACCCCGCAGCCCGACGGCGAGGAGGCCCCGTCGCGTCAGCAGTTCGAGGCGATCCTCCGCGTCGCCGAGGAGCAGGCGAACGTCCTCATCCAGAACGCCGCTGTGCAGGCCGACCGCCTGATGACCTCTGCCCGTGAGGAAGTGACCGCGCAGCGCGCCGAGGCCGAAGCCGACGCCGAGCGCATCAAGGAGCAGGCGCAGCGCGACGCAGACCAGGTGCGCTTGAAGATGGACACCGAGTACACGGCGCACGAGGCCCGCATCGAACGCGAAGCCGCACATGCCGCGGAGAAGGTGAACCAGGCCGCACAGGAGGCGACGGCGATCCGCACCGAGGCGGAGAAGGGCGCCGCCGCGTTGCGTTCCCTCGTCACGCGCGAGACGACCCAGCTGCGTGCCGACGCCGAACGCGACGTCCGCGACATGAACGCCCGAGTGCTGGAGTTCGAGGAGACCCTCACCCGTCGTCAGGACGACGCGCAGCAGGAGTTCCTCGTTCTGCACAACCAGGCCGTGGCGCACGCCGAGCGCATCACCAACGACGCCAACGAGCAGGTCTCGGCGTCGCTCGAACACGCCCAGCGCATCTCGGCGCGGGCAGAGGACTACGAGCGCCTGACCCGTTCGCAGGCGCAGGCCATCGAAGCCGACGCGCAGGTCCGTGCTCGCGAGACCCTCGAACGCGCTCGCGCGAAGGCGCAGAAGATCGTCGACTCGGTCACCGGTCACACGACGGCCGTGCTGCACGATGCGGAGGACCGCACGCGTCAGTTGCGCTGGCAGCAGCAGCAGCTCTCGAGCTTCATGGCCGAGGTGCGCGAGCTGATCCGTCCTGACGGCATCTTCTCCGACGACGCGCTGCCGACGGAGATCACCGGAGCGGACGCACCCGGCGCAGCCCCCGCAGAGGCCGTCGCGGACGAGGCCCCGGAAGAGACCTTCCTCGGCGATGAGGTCCTCGAGGATGAGCTCGACGACAGCCCGCTCGAGAAGATCACGATCGACGTGGTGGAGACGAAGAAGAAGTCCTCCAAGTAGTCACGCAGACGAGAGAGGCGCGAGCAGGGATTCCCTGATCGCGCCTCTCTCGTTCCCGGACTGATCAGCGCCCGGGTGGTGTCTGAGGGCTACGCCCGACCGAACTGCGCCACCGCCGGGCAGTCGAACGGGTCGGCGCCGGCCGCGAGGCCGACCCGGTTGAGGTACTCGATCACGATCAGGTACGAGCGTCCGAGGCTGGTCTCCGTGTACGGCACGTTGTTCGCGGCACAGTAGTCGCGCACGATCTCCCGCGCCTTCGCCAGATGCGGTCGCGGCATGCTCGGGAAGAGGTGGTGCTCCACCTGGTAGTTGAGTCCGCCCATGAGCCAGGTCGTCCACCAGCCCCCGCTGATGTTGCGGGAGGTGCGGACCTGCTTGGTGAAGAAGTCGAGACGGGCGGCAGGATCGACGATCGGCATGCCCTTGTGGTTCGGCGCGAAGGCGGCCCCCATGTAGACACCGAACACCGCGAACTGCACGCCCATGAACGCGAACGCCATCCCGAGCGGGAGCATCATGAACACGGGCACGAGGATCAGGGCGAACCGCAGTGCGATGATGCTCAGCTCGGTCCAGCGTCCCTTGACGTTCTTGGTCGTCAGGAGGTACTTCAGTCCGAGGAAGTGGAGGTTCAGTCCCTCGAGCGTGAGAAGAGGGAAGAAGAGCCACCCCTGCTTGCGGGTGATCAGCTTGATCAAGCCCTTCGCCTTCGCCGCGTCCTCCTCGAGGAACGAGATGGTGTCGACCTCGATGTCGGGGTCCTTGCCGACCTGGTTCGGGTTGCCGTGGTGTTTGGTGTGCTTCGAGTCCCACCACGAGTAGCTCATGCCGATGCTGGCGATCACGATGCGTGCGAGCTTGAAGTTCGCGGGACCCGTCGTGAGGATCTGGCGGTGCGCGGCCTCGTGCCCGAGGAACGCGATCTGCGTGAGGACGATGCCGAGGCCCGCCGCGATGAGCAACTGGAACCAGCTGTCGCCGAGCAGGATGAAGCCGGTGATGAGGCCGCCGAGAGCGACGGCGATGCCGACGGACACCAAGACGTAGAACCACTGCGTCCGGCCGAGCAGCCCGGTCTCCTTGACCACCTGCGACACCTGCTTGTACGCCTTGGCCATCGGCGGGAAATCCGCATTGCCGGAGTACGTCTGACGAATCGGGCCCAGCGTTGCCGCGGTCGGTTCGATCTGTGTGATGGAGATGATCTTCTCCTGACGTTCGGAGCCCTTGAGCTGTGAAAGCCCAAGGCAGCCGCCCAACGCTTACCTCACAGTAGCCCCCACCGCATACGCGTCAGGGAATACATCGGAACCTCACGACGAGCACCCAGGCGCGGTCAGTTCCGGCGTCTCGCCGCTCGGTCAGGCGCGGGCGCGGCGAGCGCGGCGCCGCCAGGCTCGCGGGAGGAAGGCAGGACCCTGTGGGGTCGGCTCGTGTGCGTCTTCGAGCGCACGGAAGGCCTCGTCGAGCGAGCCGAATGCGCCGAGCTCGGCGCCGTGGCTGTCGCGCACGAGATGGGCGCTGCCGTCGAACTCGACGAAACCGGCGAATTCGCCGGCACGGGTCGCGACGTGGACGTCGTCGTCAGCCTGCTTCCAGGTCAACGGATCGGATGGAGGAAAAGTGGTCGTGCTCATGGTCATGCTCATTGCTGTGTGGCGGACACGCGTGGCGCTCCGCAAGATGTGAGATCGAGGGCGGATTCCGCACGCATCGATGTGCGCGGTCCGTGATGGCCCTGATCAGTGGCGACGTGGCGGCCGAGAGGGGCGATGCACACACGTTGCATGATCAGCATAGCAGACCGTTGCATCACCCTGTGGCGCGCTGGATCAGCGCCGCGGCTCGCGCGAGACCTCGTTGCCGTCTGCCGATACCACCGGCGGCCGAAGGACCAGCACCACGACGACGCCGACGAGGATCAGAGCCGTCAAGGTCACGGGGATCGGAAGCACCGGGTCCAGCAGCACGAGAAGAGCAGCGATCGGGACGACGGTGTTCACCACGCGGTCGGCGTTCTCCCGGATCGCGATCCACCAGATGCCGAGCAGGAAGATCGCGATCGGGATGGTGACGGTGAAGGAGGCCGCGACGTTGGACAGATGGCTCTCCCCCGTCAACACGTCGAGTTCGACCTCGATCCCGGCCGAGAAGGCGGCGGCAGCTGCAAAGACGAAGTAGTGCGTGTAGCCGTATCGCAGTGAGCGCTGGAAGCTGGTGATGGCCCGGTGGTGCGGTGGCCAGAAGTAGATCCACCACAGTGACGCCGTGACGACGAGCGTGAGCACCGAGATCGCGATCAGCGGACCGAGGCTCTCGACCTCCTCGATCGCTTCGATGATGGCGTTCGCGGACGCGAGCAGACTCTCCCCCAACACGATCAGGGTGAAGAGCCCGTAGCGCTCCGTGATGTGGTGAGGATGCCAGGGCGTCTGCTTCCGGTACTCGGCGAACACCGGGATGCCGATCTCGATGAGGGCGAAGACGACGAACGCGGCGATCTGCCAGGGCCCGCTCGGAATCACGAGGAAGAGGATCCACAGCACCTGGACCGCGGCGATGCCGAACGCGTATCGCCGTGTCGCCGAACGCAAGGGACCGGCCGAGCGTGATGCCCGCAGCCACTGCGCCACCATCGCGATGCGCATGACGACGTATCCGAGGACCGTGATCGTGAAGTCACCGTCGGTGAACGCCCGTGGGATGCCCGCCGCGACCACGAGGACACCACCCATCTGAACGAACGTCGTCACGCGATAGAGCCAGTCGTCGGTGTCGAAGGACGTCGCGAACCACGTGAAGTTCATCCAGGCCCACCAGATCGCGAAGAACAACATGGCGTACGAGGTGATGCCGTGCAGGAAGTCGCCATGGCTCAGCACGTGGTGCAGCTGCGCAGATGCGATACTCACCGCGACGACGAACACGAGGTCGAAGAACAGCTCGAGCGTGCTGGCGGTGCGGTGCGGCTGGGCAGGATCGCGCGGCAGCATCGGGCGGAGGTGGAAGCGCGCAGCGGTCGGGTTCGCGGTCACGGCGACAGGATAGCGCCAGGGTTCATCCCCGCGGCGACACTCGATACAATCCATCGCCATAAGCGTCTTCCCCTCACGGGCTCGATCCGCTACAGTGATCAACGTCTGCAGTGCCTGCTGTATGCAACCGCCGTTTAGGGATGGCGAGATGCGCTCCGTGATGTGGGATCACGGTGAACCAGCAGGACCCGAGGGGTCGGGACGCAGATAGATGCCGTGAACGTGGGGTTCACGGTTTGGGGAATCTGGGGAATCAAATGACGCACTGGGGAATGTTGCGTACATTCACGGCTCATGGGGCCTCGGCATGACTTCCGTCGAGGATGCCCTGAGCATCACTCGCACGGGCTTCGTGCCGGTGGCGGCTCCGCGAGCCACCAAGTCGGTGACGCGCACGGTGGTCACACCGCGCGCATCGGCGACCTTGGAACGACGTCGTCAGTGGGAGCGCGGCTATCGGATGCGCCTGCGGATCACGGATGCGGCTGTCATCCTGTTCGCGGTCGGTCTGACGGCGGCGATCCAGCTGATCACCGACGTGTGGGCCGCCGAAGCGCTGCGCAACGCGGCGCTTCTCGGCCTGGCCTGGTATCTGATGCTGTCGGCCCTCAACACCCGGGCGGCCGCCATCTTCGGATCCGGAGCCACCGAGTACCGCCGCGTGGCACACGCCGGCGGTCTCGCCTTCGGCATCGCCGCGATCGCGGGCGTCCTCCTGGAGTGGGAAGGACTGCAGCCGCTGTTCTTCGCCGCGCTCCCGGTCGGGATGCTCGGGCTGCTCTTCGCACGCTGGACCTGGCGCCGCTGGCTGCAGCGGCAGCGCCTCAGGGGCCAGTACGCGTCGAGGACCCTGGTCGTCGGCGATACCGGGGACGTCGAGTATGTGATCGATTCTCTGCAGAAGGGTGCGGAGAACGGCTACCACGTCGTGGGGACGACGCTGCTGGATCGCAATGCCGGCACGCTCACGATCGGGGAGAGTGTTTACCCGGTCGTGGGCAATCTTCACTCTGTCGCCGCAGCCGCGGCGCAGCTCGGGGCGGACACCATCATCGTGGCGAGCCGCCCCGAGGGAGACCCCGACTTCATCAAGCAGCTCAGCTGGCAGTTGGAAGGAACTGCCGCCGAGCTCGTGTTGTCGAGTCGGCTGACCGATGTCGCAGGACCCCGCATCTCCCTCCGCCAGGTCGACGGTCTCCCCCTGATCCAGGTGAAGATCCCAACCTACGAGGGTGGCGTGCACATGCTCAAGCGTGCGCTCGACATCGCGGTGGCGACGCTCGCTCTCATCCCCATCGGCCTGGTCACCCCGGTGCTGGCGACGCTCATCAAGCTCGACTCGCCAGGACCGGTGTTCTTCTTCCAGGAGCGCGTCGGACGAGACGGGCGCACCTTCAAGATGGTCAAGTTCCGTTCGATGAAGACCGACGCGGAGCAGCAGCTCGCAGCGCTCAAGGCACAGAACGAAGGCGCCGGCCTTCTCTTCAAGATGAAGGATGACCCGCGCGTCACACGCATCGGAAAGATCCTGCGCAAGCTGTCACTCGACGAGCTCCCTCAGTTCTGGAATGTCCTCACCGGAGACATGAGCGTCGTCGGCCCTCGTCCGCCGCTGCCCAGGGAGGTCACCGCCTATGACGGCACGGTGTTCCGTCGCCTGTACATCAAGCCGGGTATCACCGGTCTGTGGCAGGTGTCCGGACGCAGCGACCTCTCGTGGGACGAGAGTGTCCGCCTCGACTTGCGCTACGTCGAGAACTGGTCGGTCATGAACGACTTGCAGATCATGTGGCGCACGGCGAAGGTCATGGTCCAGCCGAGCGGGGCATACTGAACGGATGAGCTATTCGAACCGCCTCACCATCGCGATGGTGGGGACCCGAGGAGTGCCCGCGGCCTATGGAGGTTTCGAGACCGCGATCGAGGAGGTCGGGCGTCGCCTCGCGGATCGAGGGCACGACGTGGTCGTCTACACGCGCGGTTCCGAACGTCGCGAGAACGAATACCTCGGCATGCGTGTCGTGCACCTCCCCGCTGTTCCGGTGAAACAAGTCGAGACGCTCAGCCACACCGGGCTCTCCGCATTGCACCTCATATTCCGACGTCGCCCCGACGCGACCTTCGTCTTCAACGCCGCCAACTCCCCCTTCCTGCCTCTGCTGCGCCTCAGACGCGCGCCGGTGGCTCTGCACATGGACGGTTTGGAGTGGCGGCGCTCGAAGTGGGGCCCACGCGGCAAGGCGTATTACCGATGGGCCGAGCAATTCGGGGTTCGCACAGCGGACGCCCTCATCGCGGACGCCCCCGGGATCGCCGACTACTATCGCCACCAGTTCGACGTGCCGACGGAACTCATCCGCTACGGCGCACCGATTCTTGACGAGTTACCAGCCCGCGGGGTCGAGGAGATGGATTTGACGCCCGGCGGGTACCACCTCGTCGTGGCAAGGTTCGAACCTGAGAACCACGTGCTCGAGATCGTTCAGGGTTACCACGACAGCAAGGCGGAACTCCCTCTCGTCGTCGTCGGCTCAGCACCCTACAGCGCTGACTACACACAGGAGATCGAGCGCGTGGCCGACGGCGACGACCGGATTCGACTGGTCGGTGGTATCTACGACCAAGACCTGCTCGATGCGCTCTACGCAAACGCAGTCACCTATCTGCACGGCCACTCCGTGGGGGGCACAAACCCCTCACTTCTTCGCGCGATGGGTGCCGGTACGGCCGTGATCGGCTATGACGTGCCCTTCAATCGCGAAGTGCTGGACGGCAACGGCTGGTTCTTCTCAGACGCGTGCGAGGTCTCCTCGCAGATCATGGCGGCAGAGGGCGAGCCGATGCTGACCGCGTCGCGGGCGAAGGCCGCACAAGAGATCGCGCGCAACCGGTTCCGCTGGGACGATGTCGCGGACGAGTACGAAACGCTCGCCCAGCGCCTCGCCGAGCGCGCGACGATCCATCCCTCCGCTCGTCGCGCACGTCGGCGATCGACAGACTGGTCGCCGGCCGCGGTTGGATCGGCGGCGTCATGACCGAGAACCCGATGCGCCCCACCGTTCTCTTGGCGCATCCGGGCGCCGAGATGTTCGGCTCCGACCGGATGCTACTCGAGAGCGCAGCCGGCCTCGTGGAAGCTGGCGCCCGCGTCGTCGTGGCTCTGCCCAGCACCGGACTTCTGGTGCACGAGCTCCGGGCTGTTGGCGCCGAGGTCGTGATCCTCCCGATGCTGGTCCTGCGCAAGGTCCTCCTGACCCCGCGCGGTCTCCCCCGACTGTTCCGCGATACGTTCCGCGGATTCGGAGCCGCCTGGCGGCTCATGAGTCGCGTCCGCCCTGACGTCGTGTACGTCTCGACGATCATCATTCCGCAATGGCCGCTCGTTGCCCGGCTACGGCGCACACGCTCCATCAGTCACGTTCACGAGGCGGAAGCGTCGGGCAGCAGGATCGTGAACCGCATCCTGTACTCCCCTCATCTCGTCTCGCAGCGCACTCTCGTGAATAGTCGGTTCAGTCGCGACACCATCGATACCGCGCTCCCGGCTCTCGCCCGCCGCTCGCATGTCGTCTACAACGGCGTCGCCTCGCCACCCCACCCTGTTGCTCCCCGGCCACGCACCGAGCACGCGCTCCGTGTGCTCTACGTCGGCCGGCTGTCGCCGCGGAAGGGACCGGATCTCGTGATCGATGCCGCGCACCGCCTACAGGCGGAGGGCCGCCTCGTCGACGTGACCCTTGTGGGAGCTGTCTTCGAAGGATACGAGTGGTTCGAGCGCGACCTGCGCCAGAAGGCTGCCGCTGCCGATGTGGCCGTCGAGTTCGCCGGGTTCCATTCGGACATCTGGCCATTTCTCGCCGAGGCAGACGTACTGGTCGTCCCCTCGCGCGCCGACGAGCCGTTCGGAAACACAGCGGTCGAAGGCATCCTTGCCCTGCGCCCCGTGATCGCGAGCGACAGCAGCGGATTGCGTGAAGCCGCCGGCGGCTATGCGACCGCCCAGCTCGTGAGTGCCGGAAGTCCGGATGCGATCGCGAACGCGCTGGCGGACATCGATGCAAACTGGGATGAGATGGTGTCGACCGTCGCCGACAGCCGAGCCGAGGCGCTCCGCCGGCACGCACCGTCGGTGTACCGGTCGAGCATTGCGACGCATGTCCTGGATCGGCGTCGCACGACGGTCGACGAAGACGACCGATAGAGCCACCCCCGACCGGCCGGGTATCGAGGCCTCAGGCTCTCGATACCCGGCTCGGTCAGCTTCAGTTCGTTCGCTCTCACCTGTCCTGGGCTCCGAGCACGGAGGCCCCAGATGGCAGGTGCGAGACGTTACTCACGGCACCCGGTACCGGGACAGCAATCTCGCCCTGCCGAACCAGGTAGGTCGGACGCAGGGTGCGGAGATCGGTCACGACGGATGCTCCCTCGATCAGAACCGAGCGGCGCTCCTGGCCTGTCGCCGCCGTGAACTCTGCAAGAGTCGACGAGACGGAAGGATTGCCCGCCGCCCCACGAGACCACACCCCGAACCACGCCGGCTGAGAATTGGACGGACGCGAATAGAGGTTGCCGTTCATCGACGAGACCATCTGCGCTGCCGTGAACTCCTTGGAACGGTCTTCCACACAGACGAGGCAGTTGCCCGAGGCATCACCAATGATGTTGTTGGAAACGACCGTCTTCGCGATGATCCAGCTGACAGTGGGATCCGGCAGCGGTTGCCGAGGGTCATGGCCAGCCGCTTTCGTGTCGGACGCACGGCGTGAGTCCTGAGTGATGTTGACGTTGCGCTGGTTGCCCACCACCGTGTTGTTCCAGATGGCGACGTTCCCTGTGTTGATCACGTAGATTCCAGAGAGATCGTTGTCCGCCACGATGTTGTCGGCGACGACCGCGCGCTCGGACAGCTCGAGGACCAGCCCGTTCCCGGTGTTCCCAATCACGTCGTTGCCGGTGAAGGTGATGTCGTAGACCGACTCATCGAACCACGGCCCCTGACCGGTGTTTTCGATGAAGGCGCTGTCCGTGACCGTGACACCGCGCGAGCGGGTCACCTTGAACGCCCCCGAGACGGGAGCTCGGTTGAATCCCTCGGCGTTGTTGCCGCGGGACAGCACACGGTGCAGGGTGAGGCCATCGGCCGTCGCCGCGCCTCCTCCGAGCAACCCATTGTTGATGAGCGAAACCCGCGTGAGGCTGGTTCGCAGACCCCAGGAGTACACGCCGGTGGTCGAGTTGTCGCGGATGACCACGTCCGTGAGAGACACATCGTTCGCGGCGACGATCACTGTTCCCATCTGCGGGACGCTCGTTGCATAGCGACGGACCCCGATACCTCGGATCTCGCTGCCAACGGATCGGACCGACAACGCCTGCGTGAGTGTGCTGGCCGCGACATCCGCCCCGGTCGGATCTGAGCCGATCACGAGCTGACGTCTCGAGTCGTCGACGAAGAACGTCCCCGCGCCGACCTGGTCCCGGCGCGCGACCTCGGTCAACTGCGTCCCCTCGATCCAGACCTGGTCCGGATGTGCGGCCATCGGCTTGGCCGGGTTGACGAACTGCCAGCCTGGAGTGGTGTTGTCGGGCGCACCCTTTGTGTAGGTCGGACTCGAGTCGAGACGCGTGTCCCAGCCGTCCTTGATCCAGACGGCGCCTTCCGACCGCCATCCCGAGACGGGAGCCGCCCCATCGAACCACACCTCTTCCCGAGGCGCGGCCTGAATCGTGACCCGCTTCTGCGGCGGAACGAGCACCTCTTCGTGGTAACTGCCGGCGCGGAGCACGATGGTTCCCCCGTTGGGAACCATCCGCAGAGCCGCGGTGACCGTCCGCAGCGGGGCGCCCCGCGATCCGGAGGCGCTGTCGACTCCGTTCGGAGAGACGAAGATCGCATCGGCGGGCGCGACATCGTCGAAGTCCGCGACTTCTCGCGCCCCGGGTTCACCTCGCACCTGATCTTGATCATCGGGGTCCGGCGCACCGGGGTCCGGCGCACCGGGGCCCGGCGCACCGTCTCCGACCTTCTGCATCCGAAAGTCGTCGATGTCCACGGTTCGAACGCTTCCACCGGTCGATGAGTAAACCGTCAACCCCGAACCGCCCGGCTGACTGATGCGGTCCTGAGAGGAATCCTCGACTGCCACCTGCCATGCTCCAGGCTCGACCCCGTTCGCGGCCCACATCTTCGCGGCGAGGTGCACTTCGTCCGTGCCCGTCACCTGATAGGCGATGCGAAGGTCCGTGTCGGTCGCGACGCGCTGATCCCAGCGGTACTCGGCCAGGGTCTTCGCGGTGGTCAGATCAGAGAGACGCACGATGCTGAGGTGAGCGACACCGTTCGGCTGCACGCGGACGCGGATCCCATAGGCACCATCCGGAGTCACTCGCACGGCCCCGGAGACGTAGACGCCGGATCCGGACGACGGGAGTTCGCGGATCCCGAAGCTGAAGGAGCCCGAAACGTCCGCGGCGCGAACATCGCGGAGCTCGAGGATGGCCGTACGTCCGCTGGAGGGACTGGTGATCGAACCGACACCGTCGGCGACGTCGAGGATCGCCCCGCGGGACGGGACCCATGCCTCTCCCGTGTCTGTGGATCCCCACCCCCCGGTGACAGATCGCTCAAGCGTGTCGCAGACAATGTCCTCAGCGGAGCAAGGACCGATGCCTGTTCCCTTTTCCGGATCCGTTCCCGGTTCGGTTTCGGGATCCGTACCGGGCTGCGCGCCCGGATCCGTTCCCGGCTGATCCTCCGGATCCGTTCCCGGCTGATCCTCCGGATCCGCACCGGGCTGCGTGCCCTGATCGGTCCCAGGCTCCTCGTCGCTCCGCGCGACCGTGGTTGCGGTGATCTCCCCGACCTGGACCGGGAGAACGACGCCGCCGGAAGACGCGTAGTGGCTCCACCCCAGTCCTCCGCCCTGCGTCAGTCGACCCGCCTCGGCATCGCGATACTCGAGCTGCCAGTCCGGCTTCTCCTCGTTCTGCGCCCACACGCGGGCGCGCAGCACAACAGGGTCGGTTCCGACCGCCTGGATCTCGAGGTTGATGCCGGTGGCGAGAGCACCGTCGACATCCACCGTCCGCTGGGCGAAGGGCGTCGCGACGTACCCCACGAAAGAGGCGAGGCTCAGCTCCGTCGCTCCCGTCTCCGTCGCACGGATGCGCACCGCGTAGGATCGGTCGCCCTGTTGACGCACATGGGCTCCGACGTACGCGCCTCCACGTTCCGACTCGTTCCGAGCGATCTTCAGCGCCGTCGTCACATCGACATCCGCCGGCACCTCGCTCTTCCAATTGACGGCGGCAGTGCGACCCGGTGCGGGCGGCACCAGGGAGCCCTCCCCGTCGTTGACCGCGGCTTGCGCGGAAGGTGTTACCTCGTATGGCGTGCCGGACGGATCTGCGCCCCATCCGGCGCTCGTCGTCCTCTCCATGGAATCGTGCAGCAGCACCGACGTCACCTGCTCCGTGGACAGAGCGGGTGCATCCGCGAAGGCGGGGGTGAGCGCAGTCAGCGTCGTCCCGAACACCACCGCGACGGCGATGGTCACGCGGGTGAGCCGACGTAGTGCCGGATGGGAGGTCGATGCGGGGCGATTCGAGAGGGGCACGGAGTTCACGTCGATTCTGTCTATCGTCGGGCTTCTTCCTCGCCCTTCGACGCAGCTCCGGAGGCGCGACGATCAGCGAGGCCCCCTGCCACCCGCGATGATAGCAGGGAGGCCTGAGAAATCCAGCCTGCACCAACGCGGCCGCTGCGCGGCAAGGGTTGTACTGATAATGTTCTGAGGGTGTCCGCGCGATCCTCTTGATCGGCGACACGGAGATTGGGGAACATCTGTCCGCCGCCGCCTCGTGCTGCGGTGGTCGACGGCGATCGGTATTCGGCACTGGGGAGTCCGACGATCGGGAGGGGTAGCATGCGCATTCTTGTGATGTGGGCCAACGACACGACTTCGAATCTCGGCGTCCGCGCACTCGCGCAGGGCTCTGCCGACCTTCTCCATCGCGTGTGGCCCGATGCGGAGGTCGTCTTCGCCAACTACGGGCAGCGACCTAAAGAACTACCGTGGGGTCAGCCGCGCTCCCTTCTGCGCGAGCGCGCGACCGGCCGCCTGGGGATGATGGACTGGTTCCGACAGTTCGACCTCGTGTGGGACACCCGTTCGGGAGACAGCTTCGCCGACATCTACGGGCTTCACCGGCACACGACCATGTCCCTGGTGCACGAGTTCGCCGCACAGGCGGGAGTCCCCGTCGTCCTCGCGCCGCAGACGATCGGCCCCTTCCAGACGCGACGCGGACGGGCGCTGGCGCGCCGCTCGCTGAGACGTAGTGCACTCGCCTTCGCGCGCGACCCGATCAGCGCCGCAGCAGCGGCTCAGCTCGGTCGTCCCGTCGACGCCGTCACCAGCGATCTCGTGTTCGGCATCAATCAGCCCTCCATCGGACGAAGTCGCGACGTCCTCCTCAATGTCTCCGGCCTGCTGTGGCGGGAGAATCCGCACGTGGATGCGTCGACTTACCGGGAAGCCATCGTCCGTCTGATCACGGGCCTCAGAGCCGAGGGGCGCGAGGTCACTCTCATGCCTCATGTCCTGGCGTCTCCGAACGCCGACAATGATGCTCCGGCATGCGCCGAACTCGCGGAGACGTTCCACCGTGAGATCGACGTCTTCACGCCGTCCGATCTGCACGATGCACGCTCGGCGATCGCCGGCGCACAGCTGGTCATCGGCGCGCGAATGCATGCGTGCCTCAACGCACTGTCGGTAGGCACACCTGCCGTCGCGATGTCCTACTCGCGCAAGTTCGCCCCTCTGCTCAATTCGGTTGGCTGGGAGCACATCGTCCCCCTCACCGCGCCCGCGGCCGGAACCGCCGCGGAGATCGCGCAGGCCGTTCTGGAAGACGCATCCTCAGAGAGCCTCAGGGATGAGGCGGCGAAGGCGAAGCAGCGCGGCACCGAGCTTCTCGCTCCGGCCACGATCCGGCTGGCCGAGCTCGCATGACGCTCCTCGCCGCCGTCGAGGGCGTCCTGCAACGCGACGCCTGTAGTGGGTGCGGACTGTGCGTGCGACTGGACCCCGGGCTCGAGATGCACGTGGATGAGCATGGGTACAGCCGTCCCTGCCTTGTTGGCGAATCGCGGCCCATCGCGCGCGCGGAGCAGATCTTCGCCCGCAGCTGTCCCGGCGTCGTCGTGGCCGCGCCGGCACTTCCGCCCGGCGCGAAGCGCCATCCCGAACTGGGCACGTATCTGGAAGCGTGGCAGGCATGGGCCGCCGACCCTGAGGTGCGTCGCGCAGGCAGCAGCGGCGGGGCGCTCACGGCGCTGCACACCTGGCTTGTGTCCACGGGCCGCGCCACACGTATCACCGGCGCCGCCGGATCCGCTGAGGATGTCCGACGGACTGTCCCCGTCACCATCATGACGAGGGAACAGGCCCTGGGTGCGGCAGGATCCAGATACGCACCGATATCGACGCTGGCGAACCCGGACGTCTTGGCTCGGGGGGCAGCCGTGACCGGAAAGCCGTGCGAGATCGCCGCCCTGCGCCGCGCCGCCCCGGACCTCGTGGACGGGGAGGCGCCGCTGATGCTCTCCTTCTTCTGCGCGGGCACGCCCAGCCAGCACGCGACTGACGACCTGCTGCAGGACCTCGGCGTGACCCCCGCGGAGCCGGTCACCGCGCTCCGCTACCGCGGCGACGGCTGGCCCGGCCGGTTCATCGCCCGCACCCCCGACCGCGAAGTGAGCGCGGACTACGACGACTCCTGGGGCCGTGTGCTCGGACCGACGACGCAGTGGCGGTGCAAGGTGTGCGTCGACGGCGTCGGCGAATCCGCCGACATCGTGTGCGCCGACTCGTGGGCGACCGACGAGCGTGGGTACCCCGTCTTCGTTGAGGGAGACGGTGTGAGCGCGCTCATCGCCCGGACACCGCGTGGCCTGGAGACCATCCGTGCCGCCGCCGAGGCGGGGGTGATCGTCCTCGGCGAGCTGCCGATGTCGCAACTCGCCGCCGCCCAACCGCTACAGGTCACGCGCAAGCGCTTCCTGTTCGCGCGCCTGCTCGGTTCCCGCTTCGCCGGACGCCGTCCGCCTCGCTACCGAGGGTTCGGTCTCGCGCGCCTCTCGCTCGCGTACCCGCGCGAGGCGATCCGCACATTCCGCGGCACGTATCGTCGAGTCCGCGCACAGCGGAGGCGATGATGGCCTCGGCACTCGCGCATTCGGCGGCTCGAGGCGCCTTCTTCACCCTGAGTGCGCAGGCAGCGCGGATCGTGCTACAGCTGCTCTCCGTCGTGATACTGTCGCGACTGCTCTCGCCGCACGATTACGGCCTTCTCGCGATCGCGCTCGTGGTCGTCGGCCTGGGCGAGATCTTCCGTGACTTCGGTCTCACCTCTGCGTCGATCCAAGCCCCGGAACTCTCGACCGGCGAGCGCGACAACCTGTTCTGGGTCAATGCGGCGATCGGCGTCGTTCTCACGGCCATCACCTTCGTCCTCGCCTGGCCGGTCGCGGCGATCTCCCAACTGGGTGACCTCCAGGGCATCGTCCAGTGGCTGTCCCTGATCTTTCTCCTCAATGGAGTAGCGACGCAACACCGCGCTAATCTCATGCGCGACCTCAAGCTGCGAGCGCTTGCAATCGTCGATGTCACATCATCCGCCATCGCCCTCGCGGCGGCCGTCGCCGCTGCGCTTCTCGGGGCCGGATTCTGGGCCCTTGTCGTCCAGCAGCTGACGACAGGGACGGCCATCCTCGTCGGCGTTCTCATCGCCGGCCGGTGGTTCCCGCGTTGGTACTCGCGCGCCGTCCCCATCCGCGCGTTCCTCACCTTCGGCAGCCATCTGGTCGGGGCGAACCTGCTGGCGTACGTGGGGCGGCAGATCGACACGGTCACGATCGCCATCCGCTTCGGAACGCAACCACTCGGTCTCTACAACCGCGGCTTCCAACTGATCATGACGCCGTTGGGACAGGTACGCTCCCCCCTCCAGTCCGTCGCCCTGCCTGTTCTCTCCCGAGTGCAGGCGGACCAGCGGCGCTTCGACACCTACGTCATCGCGGCTCAGCTGGCACTGGGGTACACGATAGGGATTCCGTTGGCGATCGTCGCGGGACTTGCCGATCCCATCGTCGGCATCATGCTAGGTGCGAGGTGGGCCGAGACGGCACCGCTGATCAGCATGTTCGCGATCGCAGGTCTCCTGACGACGGTGTCCTTCGTCGGCTACTGGATCTACCTCGCGCGAGGCCTCGGTGCCGAGCTTCTGCGCTATACGATCGTCACCACGGTGATCAAGATCGTCTGCATCGTGGTGGGCTCGTTCTTCGGACTCTTCGGGGTCGCCGTCGCCTTCGCCGTCCATCCGGCGATCGCTTGGCCGATCTCGCTCGCGTGGTTGTCCCGCGTCACTCCGATTCCCCACCGCAAGCTCTACCAGGGCGCAGGTCGCATCATCGCGACCACGCTCGCGTCGGGCCTGGCGAGTCTGGGCATCGCCCACCTGACCGCCTCCGCCCCTGATGGGGTGCAGCTCCTGCTCGGTCTGGGCGGCGGCGTCGTCATCGCCGCGGCCTTCCTGGTACTTCCGGTCTATCGTCGCGATGCATCCAGCCTGCTCGCCTTCGTCCGGCTCATGGTGAAGCGGCAGCCTCAGTGAAGACCCACGCCGGGCCGATCCTCAGCTGACGCGAGGCCATCGCGTCAGTCGCTGTAGTATTCGCTGCGGTGTCGATCGGGACGCGCCCTGTTGAGGACCGTGCCGAGAATGCGCGCGCCGCCGGACTCGAGAGACTTGATGCTCTTCGCCAGCGCTGCACGCCGCGTCTTGGTAGCGTCGACCACGAGGATCACTCCGTCCGTCTGCGTCGCGAAGAGATTCGCGTCCGCGACACTCAGCGTCGGTGGGGAGTCGATCACCACGTAGTCGTACTCTGCGGCAGCGAAGTCGAGAAGCTGCGCCATTCTCGCGGAGGTGAGCAGTTCTGCCGGGTTCGGCGGCACCGTTCCGGCGGGAAGGATATCCAAGGTGCTGTCTGCCACGCTGTGCTTGGCAACCTCGAAGTCCACCTCGTCGAGCAGCACACTCGTGAGTCCGATCGACCCATCAATGCCGGCGTGCTCATGCGCGCGAGGGCGCCTCATATCGGCGTCGATCAACAGAACAGAGTTGCGCAGTCCGGCGAGAGTCATCGCCAGGTTCACGGAGATCGTGGACTTTCCCTCCGCGGGCATCCCCGACGTGACCAGCAGAACCTTCACACGCGACGACACATTGGCGTATGCAAGTGCCGACCGGAGACGACGGAACTCCTCCGCGGTGTGACCGAGTGGCTCCTGCACCACGGCGATTCCACGATCGGCCAGCAACGGTGCCTTCGAGACGACGCCGAGCACGGGGTCTCCCCCCGACTGCGCCAGCGTCTCTTCGTTACGGACGCGGGTGTCGAGCACCCCGATGAGCACTGCGACGGCCAACCCCAACACGCCGCCGAGGAACCCTCCGAGTACTGCATCGCGCATCTTGCTGGGGGTGAACTGGAACTCGGGGGCCACCGCGTCGTCGATGATCTCGGCGGTGATGGTCGAGTCGCCTGCCGGATCCTTCGGTGCAACGTCCTTCACCGCGATGATGAGTTGCGCCGCTACTGCGTTGGCAAGTTCAGCGGCGCCCTCGCTGTCCTCGGATATTCCGGTGACTCGGAGCATGACGGTGCTTTGCGGGATGGAGACCTCGATCGATCGGGCGAGCTCTCGGGAGGTCGTGTCGAGATCGAGTTCGTCGATGACCGGCTCCAGCACGCGCGAGCTGGTGGCGAGCTGCGCGAATGACAGCATCTGGCTCTGGGTGTATGCCGAACCCTGGTTGAGGTCCGACGCGCTCGTCCCCTGGTTGAGGGCGAAATAGAGCGAGGTCGTGGCCTGGTATAGCGGCGTCTGCAGCGACGCGAAACCGAATGATCCCACCGCTCCGAGGACCGCCGCGGCGATGATGACCCACCAGAACTTGCGTACAGATCCCAGGATGACACGCAGACTGATCCGGCTCTCGCCCATGATTCCCCATTCCCCCTCGGATTTCGATTCTAGAGTGTCCCCTCGCCGGTGCCTTGTCGCGGCTACGGCGGCACGATCACCGATGGCCCAGGAACACGATCGGTGAGGGCATCTCGCCTGTCCGCATCGTCGACGTGGGTTGGACCACCGGCCGCATCCCGCGCCCAGGTAATTGCGAGCCCCACGCAGAACCAGAAGAACATGCTGTACTGCGTGATCAGCGCGACCACCACCAGGCTGGGCAGTTGCCCCGCCACGGCGAGCGCTGCGGGGCTGCGTGTCGAGGGCCGCGCAACCATGATCGAAGCGCACACGACAGCGGCCATGATCACGAAGGTGGGTACGTAGCCGTATCGAAGAAGAGTCAGTACGAGAGCGTTGTCGATCGAACGAGCGAAGTACCCCAGGTAGTAGTCGCCCGCGACCAGCGTCTGCCACTCGCCCGGGTTGCCGAACAGCCGCACCTGAGAGAGCAGCACGAGCAGATCCGTGCGGTAGTCGGCGCTGCCCCCCGCCTCGTCCCCCGCCGCACCGAAGACAGTGTCCATGATCGGGATCACGATCAGGGCGCCAGCGACTCCCGCCACGGCGACGGCCGCTCGGAACCGCTTGGAGACGCCCGGGACGAGGAATGTCGAGAGGGCGAGGGTGATCACCAAGGTGATGAGGCCCGTGCGGCTGAACGTCAGCACCGTGGCGACGGCGATGAGCACGACGCCTGCGATCTTGGCGACCAGCACCCACCGCACGGCGACCACGAAGGCGGAAGACATCGCCAGCGCGGCCCCGAGAGCGATCGAATGCCCGAAGGCTCCTTCGGCGCGGAAGACCCCGGCTCGCTCCTGCAGTGGGCTCCACGTGTCGTACACGACCCCCGAGCCGGGGATCAAGACGAATGGATTGACTCCGGTGAGGAACTCGAGGATCGCCAACGCCGCCGCGATCACGGCAACCGCCGCGATCACGTTCGTCACCCAATCGGTTCGCACGCGGGCGAGAACCACTCGTCCCCAGATGTAAGGGATCAACCACTCGAGTACGGCAGCGACGAGCGAAGGAAGGTCGACGGCTCCGACTCCGAAGAGACCGACGATCAGCAGGACGAATACAGCCACCCAAGCATCTGCTGCTCGCAGTGGGACCACCGACCAATTCACGACGATCAGCAATGCCGTGAGCAGGCTGATCGCGGCCCAGTAGAAACCGAGGTTCACGCCGACCCAGAGCGGGACGAAGAAGAGCACTCCCGCCCACACCACGAAGGCGGCGCGGGGGAGCATCCGGAGCCCGAGGATGAAGAGGACCAGTGCGGCGATCCCTCCGAAGGCGAGGAGCACAATCGGAACAGCAGTGGCCATGCGTCAGAATCTTACTCTGGCGCGCTGACGCGGGCCAGAATCGGAGCCGTGGGCGAACCCGACCGCTCCCATCGTTCTGCACACTTCCGGCACTGCTCTTCTCGTTTCTCGGCGCCCTTTTTCTCATGCACCGCGCCGAAGGCCGCTGCCGCGCTTGCGGAGCGCGGCAGCGGCCTTCTCGGGTGTGACTATGGGGCGGTGACCCGGAATGTGTCGAACGCCAGTCCGAGCGTGGCTGTCGAGGAGCCAGAACGGTTCCCGGCCAGCCCCACGGAGCCCGTCGCCGCGAGCGGGGTCGCGTCGGTCGCGTTAAGCTGCCAGTTCGCCGGCTCGCTGGATCCGGTGGCCCAGATCTTTGCCGCGAGCGCAGTGGTCGACGACCCGGTCACCGACACCTTGAGGGTATACGAGGTGTCCGCTGCCCAGGTGAACCCGGCGACCGCCTGCGTGGCAAGTACCGTGCCCTCTCGATGGGCGACAAGCCACAGCGATCCGTCCGGACGCAACCAGGCACGGACCAGGTACTTGCCTGCCGCCGTCCCTCGAGCCACCACTCCGATGTAGGAGCCGCCCGTCGTCGGCGTCTGATCAACAGTGAACGCTGTCTCGATAACGACGTCACCAAGGGGTGTGCCATCGAGCGTCGCATACCGAGTTCCTCCGGCCGCCAATGCCATCCGGCCGTTGCCGTCGGAGACCGTCGCAGCCGCCGCCGAGCCGCCGGCGATGGTCCACGCCCCGCCGGTCGGGGCGGTGCCCCATCCGGAAGTCGCCGTGCGGTCGAACTCGTCGCTCGCGAGCGCTCCGGGCTGCTCCGGTTCGGGGTCCGGATCCGGATCCGTCGGCGCCGCAGTGACCGTCACCTG
The DNA here is from genome assembly GCF_004337555.1 of Microbacterium sp. PI-1. Classification (NCBI taxonomy): domain Bacteria; kingdom Bacillati; phylum Actinomycetota; class Actinomycetes; order Micrococcales; family Microbacteriaceae; genus Microbacterium; species Microbacterium sp. PI-1. The sequence goes on from NZ_SJYZ01000014.1 coordinate 67,530, forward strand.
CTGCGTCGCGGTGTTCGTCGCACCCTTGTCATCCGTCACCGTGAGCGAAACCGTGTAGGTTCCGGCCGCTGTGTACGTGTGCGACGCGGTCGCGCCGGTTCCCGAGGAGCCATCACCGAATTCCCAGGCGTACGACGCGATAGTGCCGTCGCTGTCCGCAGACGCGCCACCGTTGACGTCGGCCGTGAGGTCGGAGACCGCCGCCGTGAACGCCGCCGTCGGAGCAGCGTTCTCGGGCTCAGGGTCGGGCTCCGGATCCGGCTCAGGTGCCGGAGCTGCGAGGTCCTTCACCGCGAAGTCGTCGAAGTTGATCGGATTCGTTCCCGATGCGGAACCGGCGCGATAAGAGAACACCGTGGTCGCGCCCGCGACCTGCAGGGCGGGTGTTGCATCCGTCGTGGTGAGCTGCCAGTCCTCCGGCTCGGTTGATCCGGCCGCCCAGATCTTGGCGCGGATTGTCGTCGGAGAAGAGCCTGCTGTCTCCATCGCGAGGTGGAAGGTGCTGCCGGCTGCCCAGGTGGTACCGGGGACTGCGGTACTCGCGATCGCCGTTCCGTTGCGGTGGATCACGAGCCACGTCGACCCGTCCGCGCGGTGCCAGACGAGAGCGCGGTACCCATTGGAACCGGAGCGACGCGCACCCAGGCCCTCATACGCCACTCCCGTCGACGGTCCGGAGGTGAGCGTGTAGGAGATCCGCGCCTCGGTGTCTCGCAGAGAGGTCCCCTGCAGCAACATCTCGCGCGTCTCGCCCGGTCCGAGGTTCACCGTGCCCACGCCGTCTGCGACGGACGTTACGGCTGCGGAGCCCGCCATCGGAGCCCAAGTGCCGCCGATGTCCGCCGCGCCCCAACCGCTCGAGACCAATCGGCCGAAGGAGTCGGCAGCGGCGAAGACCTCTGACTGGACCGTGACCGACTGGGTCGTGCTCGCCGAAGACCCCAGGCTGTCACTCACCGTGAGGGTGATGTCCTTGGCACCGGCCTCTGCATAGGTGTGCGTGGCCGTCGCGCCGGAACCGGCGGGGGTGCCATCGCCCCAGTTCCAGGAGTAGGCGAGGGTAGCGCCGTCGGATGCGCTCGAACCCGCAGCAGACACATCCACTTTGAGGCCCGACGCCGTCGATGTGAACATCGCCACGGGGTCCGCGTGCGTGGTAACGGCCTCACGCGTTGTCGATCCGGTACCGTTGCGGTCGTCGGTGACGGTGAGCGTCACCGTCCGAGTACCCGCCGATGCGTAGGTGTGGCTGGCGACCTGCCCAGTGGAAGTGGATCCGTCGCCCCAGTCCCAGGCGTAAGAGGTGATCGATCCATCCGGATCCGTCGAGGCAGAGGCGTCCGCCGAGACTGCCAGGCCGGAGGCCGAGAGCTCGAACGAGGCCGTCGGCGCGACGTTGGCGCCCTGCACCGTGACCTGCTGCTCGGTCGTCGAGGTGAGCCCGTTGCTGTCTGTGACCGTGAGTCGCGTCGTGTACGTTCCGCCCGCCTCGTAGGTGTGGTTCACGGTCTTGCCCGTGGCTGAGGCCGAATCGTCACCGAAGTCCCAGCGGTAGCCAGTGATCGTGGCTACCCCGGCAGGTGCGGAAGCGCTCGCGTCGAACGCGACTTCGAGGTTCGTCGCCGACGCGGTGAACGAAGCCGTCGGAGCCTGGAATCCCTTGCCGACGCCGTAGTGCGTGCGGATCTGCGCGGGGGTCAGCGCGTATGGATACACCGCCACCTCATCCAGCGAGCCGGAGAAGTACTTCGAACTCGGGCTTGAGGGCCAGCCGTTGAGGTTGTCCCCACCGACTCGCCAGTATCCCGTGTAGTTCTCTGCGTCTGTCGCACCCGCGAGGGAGGAGACAAGTTCGCCGTCGACATACAGTTTCATCCCGCTCGAGTCCTGAGTAGCCACGGCGTGGTGCCAGGTGTTGTCGTTGAGCGCGGTGTTGTTCTGCACCGTCTGCGTACTGCCGTTGTAGGTGCCGAACACGAGACGTCCGCTGTTCGTCATGTAGAGATGACGATCGTAGCTGCTCGAGTCTCCCGATGCGGCCGAGCCGTAGCCCAGGAGCTTCCCCCCGGAGTTCGTGTTCGTCCGGAACCAGAGCTCGGTCGAGAACGACTTCGGCGCAGCCACGCGGGCGCTCGTCGCGACACGACCGGATGACGAGCCGCTGAACGACGAAGCGCCTGTCGTGGTGTTCTGGACGCCTGACGACACCGAATTCACTCCGGACCCGAAGACGGGAGTGTTCGACCCTGCCCAGTCCTGGGCGACGGTACCGAGCGGGTAGTACAGTTGCGGCTCGTCGGCCGTGACGGCATCGACGTACGGCGACACCACACCATCGGCGACGGCCACGGTGACGCTCTGACTGCTGGCCGTGTTCCCGTCACCGTCCTTGGCGACGACCGTGTACTGCTGCTGCGATCCCGGTGTCGTGGACGTGTCGTCGAGAGTCACCGACGAGCGGTCCCACCAGGTGCTGTCCACCGTCTTGCTCGCGACCGCCGTGCTCGTGCCTGCGCGGCGAAGCTCGTAGGTCAACGCCAGATCGTCGCGGTCCCAGTTCAACGGGATCGAGACACGAACCCGACCGGGGATGAACGACTGCGCTGTCGGGACCCAGTTCTCCCCGGAGAGACGCGGGCCGTCCTTTGCGCCGCCCGGCGGGGTCGTCGAGAAGCGCACCAGTCCTTCGAAGCGTCCGTTGTTGACCGAGCGGAACTCGCCACCGATCGAGATCATGTTGCCGGCTCCAGTGATGGAGAGACCGGCCTGACCCAGGCCCGTAGTGACTCCGACCGCCCAGTCGGGGGTCCAGGCGTAAGCCGACGGCGCCGGCGTGCCCACCCAGTTCTTGTAGGTGCTGCCGGCCGCGGGCTGGTTGCCGAGCGTGCCGCGTGCATCCGCCGTGTACGCCTCGGAATAGCGGTGCGTGCGCGGGTTCTGTTCAGGGTGCAACCCCTGGGTGCTGCAAGCGTGCGTGTGGCTTGTCGTGTAGACGACCTTGCCGGTCGAGTAGACCCCGTAGTGGTCACCGAGGCAGTCCGAGATCCAGCGGACCTGGCCGGAACCAGCCTCCGCGGCGAAAGTGCCCTCAAGGTTGCCCGTGGCCGCGTTCGCATATACCCAACCGGTTCCGTACACGGCGTTGGCGTCGGCCGCCAGACCGAAGATCCCGGCCTTGCCGGAGGTCGCACCATTCTTGACCGTCTGTGGAAGGGCCCACGAGTCGTCGACCGCACCGGTGTCCTTGTCGAGCGCGACGGTACCGCGCATCGCCAGGTTGCCGTTGACCTGCGAGAATCGTCCAGCAGCGATCACGTTCTGACCGGCCGGGTCCATCACCATGGCGTCGACCTGGAGGTCGGCCTGGGGAGCCCATGCCAGAAGCGCTCCGTTGGTGGAGCTGAAAGCCGCGAGATTCTTGCGAGCGGTCCCATTGCCTTGCGTGAAGAGACCCCCGACGAAGACGCTCGTGCCCGAAGTCGCGAGCGCGTACACACCCGTCCCTCCGATCGCGGGGGAGAAGCCTCCGACGAGCTGGCCGGTGGTGGCGTCGAGGGCAGCGAAGTTCCAGCGCGCCTGTCCATTGACCGAATTGAAGGAGCCACCGATGTAGATACGGCTGCCGTCGGGGGATGCCGCGACTGCCTTGATCACTCCATTGACCTGGGGGGCGAACGGCAGCAGCTGACCGGAGTTGATGTCGTAGGCGAGCACGTTTGACCGCGCGGTCAGGCTCGTCCCAGGGGTCGCGAGCGGAGCACGCGCGTTGTCGAACTTGCCCACCGCGTAGACCGTCGAGCCGATGGTCGTCTGCGCCCACACGTAGCCGTTGTCGATCTGCACTGTCGGGATCGGATCGGAGGTGACGACGTTGTCATCTCGCTGCAGCAGTGGAGGCGGCTGCGGCACGTCCGCGGCTGTCGCCGCCTGCGCTCCCAGTGTCGTCATCCCCGCGACGAGCAACGCGCCCGCCACGAAGGACGCGAGCGCAGAACGCGCCCGCTTCGAGATATTCGTGTGCTTCATTGTGACTCCCCAGCCCCAGTTAGTCCTTCGATTGTGAACAGGCGAAACCTGTAGAAGCGCGGTCAGGAGATCTGACCGGCAAAAACGGCGAGCGGCTCCCCCGCGGCGTAGTTCACGCTGATCTTCACTGAACGCCCCTTGGCAGGATCGAGCATGAAGACGTACGTGCCCTCGGCTGATGCACCTGCAGCGAGTTCTCCGTGCAGAGGCTCGTTCGGACCGGCGGTCGTGCCGATGCCGACATCGCCGTCATCGGTGACGAGATTGACCACGGCCGAGTCGATGCTCTGCGCACGCTTCGAGTCGTTGGTCACGGAGATGGTGACGACGACCGCCGACCCGGCGTACTCGCCAGGCGTTTCGGGCTTGACAGTCGTGATGGCGATGTCATCGACCGCGACGACCATCTCGGTGGAGAGCGTGATCGGCTCCTCGATCGCTCCGCTCTGCTCGGTGAGCGTCGGCGCCTCGGTGGGCCCTTCGGCGTCCGCGTCGGCGGGCGCCGTCCAGTCGGTCGTGCTGGTGCCTTCCGGTGCAGGGGAATCCCCCGCATCGGGTGCTGCGGTGCAGCCAGCCGCCAGGAACGCGAACGCGATCAGCGGTGCGATGAATATGGGCGCACGAGTACGCGAGATGCCACCCCCAGAGCGGCATGATGAAACGTTGAACACGTTAGCTCCCCACAAGCCAGCTTCCCCATCCGAAGCCCCCTCGGCTTCGGCACTTCCCCTCAACCGCGTTGAGCGCGGTATCGGCTAATGATAGATCGCGGAGCGCGAATCCACAAGACCCCGCTCAGGAGACGCGTCGACGATGTCCACCGAGCTGGCCGAGAACGGAGGCGACCGCTTCCTCGACTTCTCTTTTCGTCTCGCGGTGCCCCCGGCTTCCGTGGCGATCCGCGATGCTCGCGGGGTCGCCCGATGCTCGCACCCCCCACAGGCGCCGGAGCCGACTCCCCACCCCACCGGAACCCGGCATCGGCACGACGCGAGACCTCGCGCGATCCAGGTGCGCGACGTACTCCGCGACCCTGTCCGGCGCAGTGGACGAGAACCCCGAACCGAGATGAGCGGCCTCCTTGATCGTGAACATCCAATCGCGCGATCGCGGAGCGAGTCGCACCAATTCACCGCGGATGTCGCGAGAAGCGGCGAGGATGATGCTGGACTGCTCTATGAGTTCAGGCGTCACCTGCCGCGCGCGATGTGCTTGTGCCTGCGACTGCCACTCCTCATCATCATGGGCAGATGCGACGAGTGCACAGATCGCATCTCCAGGATTCGCCCGTACCCCTGCGCTGCTGACCGAGATCGCCGACTCCTCACCGAGTCCTCGTCGCAACGTCAGTTCTGCCAGTGAGGAGCGACAGACGTTGGCGGCGCATACGACCAGGATGTTCTCTCCGCTCATGTCGTCGCTCCGAGCCTTCCGATTTCACGGAACCACTTCACAGCGGCAAGCGCCAGGAACGCCACGGCCGCGGCGCACAACGCGCCGTATCCGACGAGGAACGCCGACGTCCATCCCCACAGGGCGAACACGAGGCACACGACGCCGAAGTCTGTCGGCAGCAGCACGAGGGAACGCAGGAGCGTGCCTCCTCCGCGCTCGTGGGTCGACGCGACGGCGTGCTTGCCCTTGAGTAGATCGTTGAGGAGCATCCCTGAGAATGACGTAGAGGCGACGATGCTGAACACGATCGGGATCAGCAGGAGGATCGGCGGCTCAGGCACCACCCGATAGAGACCGATCAATACTGCCAGATGCAGGGAGGCGATCTTCAGCGTGTCGATGAAGTGGTCGAGCCATTCGCCCTGCGGACTCCCGCCGCCGCGCAGGCGAGCGACCTGGCCGTCGGCAGAGTCCCAGGCGTAACCGAGTACCAGCAGCAGAGCGATCAGAAGCCCCATAGGAACGTTCACCGGGCCGAAAGCGATGAGCCCGATTGCGACGAACGAGTGCACGGCGCTGATGATCGAGACTTGGTTCGGGGTGAGTCCGATGCGATACGCGACCGCAGCCAAGACCCTTCCGATCCGACGATTCACGTACACCGAGTAGGCGGGCGCCCCGCGGGCATGTCCCTTCTGCGCGCGCGCCAGGCGGTGATAGGCGTCTACGACCATGACCTGCCCTTCCGGTCCGTGCCTCCGCTACGGGCGATCCGACGTGCCTCACGCACGCCTCGGAAGTAGGCGCGAAGTGGCGCGGCCGACTGCAGCAGCTGCCGACGACCGCCACGGAGGATGACTTCGCGCGCAGTGCGGCCAATCGACCGCCGCCACCGTTCCACCGACGCGTCGTCGAGATGCCGCACGGCGAAGAGCATCCGGTTGCGGATGTTGTAGTAGTAATAGCCTTCGGATTTCGCCCGGGCCATCTGCCGCGCCGCCCTCTGGGTCCCACCCTCATCGTGCACGGCCCGCGCGTCTTCCACGAGCGCGAGCGTACCGCCAGCTGCCACCACCCGACGCGAGAAGTCGACGTCCTCCCAATAGAGGAAGTAGTCGTCATCGAAGCCGCCCGAAAGCTCCCACACCTCGCGTGTGATCCACAGGCACGCACCACTCAGCCAGGCCTCGTAGGGCTGGGAGTCTCCGGGGATGCGCTTGCGTCGCGCGCGCATCGTCCCGTCGTCGAGGAGCAGATCGATTCCGGCGAACCAGGTACGCCCATCCGAATCGGCGATCACCGGCGACGCGAGAGTCGTGCGAGAGGCGACCGTGGTGGCCGCGAGCAGACCCAGCGACTCCCGGTCAATGTGCGCATCGGGGTTGATGACGAGCACGTCCGTTGCCCCCTCGGCAAGCGCCCGGGTCACGCCGAGGTTGACTCCGCCGCCGAAGCCGGAGTTCGAATCCGGTTCGATCAGCATCCATCCGTGCTCATCCGCGACAGCCCGCGCGGCCCGACGTTCGTCGGCACCCGACCAGTTGTCGACGACGATCGTGCGGGCATCTGCAGCGATCGCACGCGCTTCTCGCTCGACGATCACCAGATTGTCTCGCAGCAGCTGGGCCGAGGCGTAGTTCACCACCACCACGGCGAGCCGTCCGTGCGCGATTGACACGCGATCCTCCCCTCGGACCCGTGGCACGGATCGCGTCAGGTCGCCGGTCGGATTCCCCGGAGCCGCGACCGGCCTCGACTCCCAGAAGAACGACTATACGCGAGAGTCGCCCCTCGGAGACCCGGCATCGGTTCACGATACGATGAGCGCGCGCCGGAGTCGAGGGGCACGACGGCATGGGGATTGGACGAATGGCCAGGGGATCGCAACCGAGCGGTACGACGACCGTGACGATCGGCGTGCCCACATATCGTCGGCTCGAGCTCCTCGGCGCACTCCTGCGCACCCTGCACGCGCGCATCGCCGAGTGCTCCGAGCTCGACGTCTCGATCGACGTCCTGATCGTGGACAACGACCCGGAAGGCACGGCGCGGGAGGTGTCGACCAACACCGGTCTACCGGTCCGATATGTGATCGAGCCGACCCCCGGCATCGTCGCCGCACGCAACCGGATACTGGACGAGTGCGCCGATCGCGACATGGTCGCCTTCATCGACGATGACGAGGTCCCTCGGGAATCGTGGCTCTCCTCCCTTCTGACAGTCTGGCGGCAGTACGGCGCCGACGCCGTGATGGGGCGCGTGATCTCCGTGTTCGATGACACCGTCGACCCGTGGTTGCTCGCTTCAGGGACCTTCCGTCGCCCGCCCCGTCAGACCGGCACCGTGCTCCCGGTCGCTGCGGCGGGGAACCTGCTGCTCGACCTGCGCTCCGTCCGCCGGCTCGGGCTCCGTTTCGACCCGGCGCTGGGACTCGGCGGCGGCGAGGACACGCTCTTCTCCCGCCAACTCGTACAGCGCGGTGGGCTGATCGTGTGGTGCAACGAGTCCGAGACAGAGGACCACGTGGTCGCGGCGCGGCTCAGCCGCGCCTGGGCGGCGCAGCGCGCCTTCAGCTCGGCCAACGCCGGCACCCGAATCCAGCTGCAGCTGACGACGGGGAGAAGCAGCCGTGGAGTCCTCCGTGCTCGGGCGTTCCTGGGCGGCGTCGCGCGGATCGTCGTGGGAGGTCTGCGACGCGTTTTCGGCACCCTGACGTCGAACATCACCCACCACGCCCGAGGTACTCGGCTCGTCCATCGAGGCCGCGGCACGATCGCGGCGGTTTTCGGGCGTCGCTACGACGAGTATCGTCGCCCATCGAAGGATGACACCACCATGACCGAAGCCCCATCGGACATCCGCGTGATGCAGTCGCTCGGCGCACCGCGACCGACGACGAACCCGTACAACAAGATGCTCGATGAGGCGCTGGGCTCGACCGAAGGCCTCACGCATCTGCGCTTCTCTTGGGCGACAGCGCTGTTCGGTCGCTACGACGCATTCCACTGGCACTGGCCGGAGGCGAAGCTGCACGGCGCCACCTGGTGGAAGTCCACCGGAAAGTTCCTCCTCACGACGGCGCTCGTGCTCCGCCACCGCCTCTCGCGGAGGATCGCAGTGGTTCGGACCGTTCACAACATCGAACTGCCCGACGACAACGCACCGCGATTGTGGCTGCTGCGCTTCATCGACCGCCACACCGACTACCGGATCGTGATCAACGAGACGACCCCACTCCCCCCCGGCACCCCGCACAGTCTGATCCTGCACGGGGACTATCGCGGCTGGTACGCGGAGTTCCCGTTCGCCGAGCGCGTGCGCGGACAGCTCGGATCCTTCGGCGGAATCCGCCGGTACAAGGGTCTCGAAGGATTCATCGACGCCTATGCTGAGGCCGTCGCCGCCGAGCCGGCGCTGAGTCTACGAATCGGTGGACGTCCCTCGACGCCCGAACTCGGTGACGACCTTCGAACGCGAACCGCCGATCTCCCCGGCGTCGACCTTCACCTCGACTTCCTCAGCGACGCCGAGCTCGTCCAACTCGCCACGTCATCCGAGCTCATCGTGCTGGCGTACCGGTTCATGCACAATTCGGGGAGCGTGCTCGCCGCGCTGTCCATGGATCGCCCGGTGCTCGTTCCCCGCAACGAGGCGAATGAGGCTCTGGGACGCGAGGTCGGTCAGGAGTGGGTTCTCATGTACGACGGTGACCTCGACGCACCGACCATCGTCGAGGCATGGCGAGCGGCGACGGCGCTGACCGGTTCGCCCGACCTCTCGCGACGCGACTGGACCGACGCGGGCCGAGCGCACGCGGACGCGTTCCTCCTGGCCATACGAATGAAGCGACGCCGAGGCGGTGGCGCGAACACCGCGAACCGGTAAAGTCGAGCGTACGACTGTGGGGGTCGCGGACGGCAGGGGATGGCCGTCCCTCCTGTGACGCCGCCACGGACACCGATGTTTACGAGGGGGATCATGAAGGGCATCATTCTGGCTGGCGGTTCGGGAACCCGACTGCACCCGATCACTCTGGGCGTATCGAAGCAGTTGATCCCGGTCTACGACAAGCCGATGGTCTACTATCCGCTGTCGACGCTGATGCTCGCAGGAATCCGCGAGATCCTCATCATCACCACCCCGCATGACGCCGCGCATTTCGAGCGACTGCTCGGAGATGGATCGCAGTTCGGGGTCTCCCTGACGTTCGCCCAGCAGGAGTCGCCGGACGGTCTCGCTCAGGCGTTCACGATCGGTGCGGGCTTCATCGGTGACGACAGCGTCGCGCTCGTGCTCGGCGACAATCTGCTCTACGGCCCCGGACTCGGCACCCAGCTCAAACGCTTCTCCGAGATCGACGGCGGCGCCGTCTTCGCGTATTGGGTTGCGGAGCCTGAGGCCTACGGTGTCGTCGCTTTCGACGACGACGGACACGCTGTTTCCCTCGAGGAGAAGCCGAAGAATCCGCAGAGCAACTACGCCGTGCCGGGGCTGTACTTCTACGACAATGACGTGATCGAGATCGCTCGAGGACTCGCACCAAGCGCGCGCGGTGAATATGAGATCACCGACGTCAACCGCGAATACCTCAAGCGCGGAAAACTGCAGGTCGAGGTTCTGCCCCGCGGCACTGCCTGGCTCGATACAGGGACGTTCGATCAGATGACGGATGCCGCCGACTATGTACGGACGATGGAACGCCGCACCGGCATGAAGATCGGCGTGCCGGAGGAGGTCGCCTGGCGACAGGGCTTCCTCGACGACGACGGACTCCGCGCCCGTGCCGAAGCAATCGTGAAATCGGGATACGGCTCCTATCTGCTCGAACTCCTGGAACGAGGAAAACGATGACCCGTCTGCTCGTGACCGGCGGTGCCGGCTTCATCGGATCGAACTTCGTGCACCACGTCGTGGCGCACACGGACGCTCTCGTGACCGTGCTCGACAAGCTGACCTACGCGGGCAACCGCGCCTCACTGGCGGGTCTCCCGGAAGACCGCGTCGAGTTCGTCGCGGGCGACATCGCTGACGCCGCCCTCGTCGACAGCCTGTTCGCGAAGGCGGACGCCGTCGTGCACTACGCGGCCGAGTCGCACAACGACAATTCGCTGCACGACCCCCGGCCGTTCCTCGACACGAACATCATCGGGACCTACACGCTGCTCGAGGCCGCTCGACGTCATGAGCGGCGCTTTCATCACATCTCTACGGACGAGGTGTACGGAGATCTCGAGCTCGACGCCCCGGAGCGCTTCACAGAGCACACACCGTACAACCCCTCTTCGCCGTATTCATCGACGAAGGCGGGCAGTGACCTGCTCGTGCGCGCCTGGGTGCGATCTTTCGGAGTCCGGGCGACGATCTCGAACTGCTCCAACAACTACGGGCCCTACCAGCACGTGGAGAAGTTCATCCCACGTCAGATCACGAACGTCCTGCGCGGCATACGACCGAAGCTCTACGGGGAGGGCCGGAACGTGCGCGACTGGATCCACGCCGACGACCACTCCTCCGCCGTGCTCACCATCCTCGAGAAGGGCGAGATCGGCGAGACCTATTTGATCGGGGCGGACGGCGAGAAGGACAACAGATCGGTCGTCGAACTGATCCTGACGCAGATGGGGCAGCCAGCGGACGCCTACGATCATGTGACAGACCGCGCGGGCCACGACCTGCGCTACGCGATCGACTCCACCAAGCTCCGCACGGAACTGGGCTGGGCACCCCAGTTCTCCGACTTCGAGTCGGGCCTCGCCTCCACCATCGACTGGTATCGCGCCAACGAGGACTGGTGGGCACCGACCAAGGACGCTACCGAGTCTTTCTACACGGCCAAGGGCCAGTGATGACCGACTTCGGCAAGGTTCTGGCGGTCAGCACGACCTCGATTCCCGGCCTGCTCGTGGTCGACCTACCGGTGCACGGCGATTCACGAGGATGGTTCAAGGAGAACTGGCAGCGCGAGAAGATGGTCGCCGCCGGTCTGCCAGACTTCGGGCCGGTCCAGAACAACGTCTCGTTCAACGATGCGGTCGGGACCACACGCGGCATCCATGCCGAGCCCTGGGACAAGTGGGTTTCCGTCGCCACGGGGAAGATCTTCGGAGCCTGGGTCGACCTTCGCGCCGGCGACACGTTCGGCATGGTCTTCACGACCGAGATCGATCCGTCGACGGCGATCCTCGTCCCTCGCGGCGTCGGCAATGCCTACCAGACGCTCGAAGCAGACACGGCCTACACCTATCTCGTCAACGACCACTGGTCTCCCGACGCTGAGTATTCGTTCCTGAACCTCGCCGATGAGACGGCGGCCATCGCCTGGCCCATCCCGCTCACCGATGCAGAGGTCTCGGCGAAGGACCTCGCACATCCCCGCCTCGCCGAGGTGACGCCCATCGGCCCCCGGAAGATCCTGGTCCTCGGCGGTGCGGGCCAACTCGGACTCGCGCTGCGAGATGTGTGGGGCGAGGCCGGCCACGTGGAGTACACGACGCGGGGCATGCTCGACCTCAGGGCGGATGATCTGTCCACGGCGCGCCGATGGCGCGACTACGGGGTGATCGTCAACGCCGCCGCGTACACCGCTGTGGATCTCGCCGAGACCCCGGAAGGGCGCGAGGAGGCCTGGGCCGCGAACGTCTCCGGAGTATCGGCGCTGGCCCGCGTCGCAACGGAGAACGGCATCACCCTGGTCCACGTCTCCAGCGACTACGTCTTCGACGGCGCGAAGGCGACCCCGTATGCGGAGTCAGATCCGGTGCGACCTCTCGGCGTCTACGGACAGACGAAGGCAGCGGGCGATGCGGTCGTCGCGACAGTTCCCCGCCACTACATCATCCGCACTTCCTGGGTTATCGGCGAGGGGCGCAACTTCGTGCGCACGATGGCTTCGCTCGCCGAACGGGGTGTCGCGCCCCGCGTCGTCAGCGACCAGATCGGACGGCTCACCTTCACCCAAGACCTTGCCACGGCGATCCACCACCTGTTGTCGAGCGAGGCACCATACGGCATCTACAACGTGACGGGTGCCGGAGAGGCGCAGTCGTGGGCCGACGTCGCCCGCGCGGTCTACCGTCTCACCGGGCATGACCCGGACGCCGTGCGTGACGTGTCGACCGCGGAGTATTTCGCCGACCAGGCGGGTCCGATCGCGCCACGACCCCTGAACAGTGTTTTGGACCTGCATCGCATCACGTCGACGGGGTGGTCACCACGAGAAGCGGGTACCGCTCTCGAGAGTTATCTGTCAGCGCCCTAGGCGTTGTTCCCCGACACGTAGTGAACGGCTGAGCGAGGCGAGGACCGTCACTCCGACACCGGGCTCGTGTCAGGCTGACGGCTCCCCCCGGGCCTCCCCCTGTCGCACGCCCGTGCTTCGAGGTTCGCATCGAAGGCTCGATTGTGGATAACTTCGACGGGCTGCAGGCGAACACCGCTAGAGTCTCTCGATCACCGACCTACAGGGGCGCTCGGCGAATAGCCGCGAGGTCCGATCTGCGACCGTCGCAGGGCACTGAGTGCGCCACCATCGACCAAGGAGACAGCCAGCATGCCCGGACATATGAAGCGCATCACGCGAATCGCAATGGCGGGAAGCGTTCTTTCGATACTGGCTCTAGGTTCTCTGGTCGTACCCGCGGCGAGCGCAACCGACACCCTCATCAGTGATGTCGAGGTGAACGTCGCCTCAGGTGAGTCGCGCATGCTGAGCCTCACCGAAGATGCGCCGCAGAACTCCGTCACCAGCGTGACCTTCACTCCTTCGACGCTGCCCGACGCCGGGCCGGGGCACATCATCGGGGTGCAGAGCCGAGCCACGCAGTCCGGCAGCTACATGCTGTGGTCGAGAGTGGCGCCCACCGGTGAGGTCTTCGTCGGTATCGACCGTCTCGCCGCGCACAAGTACGGCGTGCTGGCTCCGGTCGAAGTCGTGCTGGCCGAATCCAAGCTCGCAGACGTCGCCGGGCTCGGCGAGAGCATCCAGCTGTCATTGACGACCGCAGATGCTGGGGCGGAAGTCCACCTGAGCGCCGAGGCCGGCGTGGGCGAGGGCAAGACACAGGACTTCACAGCGGCCGACACGGGTGATGACAGACTGACTGCCGGCGGCGGCGCGGACATCGCGTTCTTCGGAGCCAGATCGTCCCCCGGCCTCACGGTGAAGGTGAACGACGCGAACGTCGCGGAGGCACCCGCGGCCCCGACCTGGGAGGACGACTTCGAGGGCGCTCTGGATACCTCTTCGTGGGAGGCCCGCCGATTCATGGACGCAAACACTCTCGACGGGGCGAACTTCCCTGAGAACGTGAGCGTCGTGGACGGCAACCTCCGGTTGCGTATGCAGAAGCTGGCCGCGCCACAGCAGTTCAACGGCAAGACCATCACCTACAGCGGAGGTTACGTCTGGTCGCGCGGCAAGCACCACATCGGGTACGGCAAGACCGAGATCCGGGCGAAGATGCTGACGCCGGGATCATCCACGGGGCTCTGGTCAGCGATCTGGTTCCGCGATGTGAGTCTCGGTGGTGAAATCGACCTCTTCGAAGCTATCGGCACGCCGAACCTGCAGCCGGGCTACTACCCGAACGACGGCACCGGTATCCAGCAGACCATCTACAAACAGACGGGCGTGAAGACAAAGGGGGAATACACCCAACGCAACTTCACTCTGACGACGCCGAGCGATCAGTGGCATACCTACACGCTGGAGCAGACTCTTCAGTTCATCGCACTTTCCGTGGATGGGGTCGAAACGTTCCGCACGTCTGACCCGAAGATCCTCGCCGGATTCAGCGGTCAGCTCGACATCCGTTTCTCCCAGTTCATCGGAGAGAGCTGGGGCGCCCGCACCGGCCCCACCACGGGCGCCATCAACGATGTCCTCATCGACTATGTGAAGCACTGGGCATACGCGGAATAGGGCAGCGGCTTGAACCGGATCCATCAGCTCGTTGCCCGCTACGACGACACGCGACCGTGTACCGCACCGGAGGCGCTCACGGCTCCGAGGTCGGACCTCGGGGTCTCCGCGCCCTAGAGCTCGCCGGGCTTCATCGCTTCAGCGTCGATCGCCCGAATCACACGCAGCGCGGCGGTATCCGGCTTCGGCTCGGATGCCGCCGCCTCGTCGTTCCGGCGCCGCTTCGGGGCGTAGACGACGAGCGAGTGGAAGAGGAACCGTGCGAAGAAGGCCACGATGAGAGAGAGGGCCGTCGCGAGCACGCTCGAGATGTGCCAGGACTCGACCATCAAGGCCATCACGGGGATCCGCAGTGCCGCCTCGACGTTGTTGAAGGCGAAGGAACTGGCGAAGCGGACCCCGAGGCCACGGGCGTCGGTGCGCATGTCGGCGAAGACGAAGCGCTCCTGTAGCAGGAAGTTCCCGATGATCGTGACCTCGGCGCCCATGATGGCCGCCCAGATGTAAGGGACGCCGGCGGCGGTCAGCCCCCACATGATCCCGAGGTTCGCGGCAGCGCCGATCGCGCCGATCAGTGCGAACAAGGACATCTTCCCGAATCGCAGACGTGCGAGGTGCGCGATGAAGGTCGCTCCCTGGCGCAGACTCGCCTTCGACGTCCCGTGCCGGCGCTCGGCGAACTCCATCGGCACCTCGGCGATGCGAAGGTCGTTGCGGGCCAGGATCTCGAGGAGGATCTTGAAACCCTGAGGCTGGAGATTCGCGACGTCGAGGCGCTTCCGGTCCACCAGGAAGAAGCCCGTCATCGGGTCGGTGCTGCGAGCGAGCCGGATCGGGAACATCGCCCGGGTCAGCCAGGTCGCCGCGCGCGAGACGCCGAACCGCACGGCCGTCCCGAGGCCGCGGGTGTCCCCTCCGCCGACGTAGCGGGACGCGGCGACGAGATCGGCATCCCCCGCGTCGTATCGGTCGAGCAGGGCGGGCAGGAGCTCCGGCGGATGCTGGAGATCGCCATCCATGACGATGCAGACGTCGAAGGACGCGGCTTCGATCCCGACGACCACGGCCCCGCCCAGACCGCCGTGGTTCTCGGCGCGATGGATGACGCGCACCGGGACCGGGGCATCGGCCGCGACGCGCGCCACTTCGGCAGCGGTGTCGTCGGTGCTGTCGTCGACGAAGAGGATCTCGGCATCCCCCTCGGGGAGCGCAGCGGCGATGCGGGCGACGAGTTCCGCGACGTTGTCGCGTTCGTTGAACGTCGGCACGATGACCGTGACCGGTGTCCCCACGTCAGCCCCCTCTTCCGCACGCGCAATGCCTGCGGCCTCCATCGTTCCATGTGTTCCTGTGGGGAAAGAAACCCGAACCTGCTAGACTCTCGACTTGCGGCTGTGGGAGTCGCTGAGCGGGTGGGGATCCGCTTACTGGGGACTACTGATCTGGGGAGATCATGGGGACGCGTATCGGCTATGCCGTTGGTGCTTTCGACCTTTTTCACGTCGGGCATCTGAATCTACTTCGTCACGCCAAGCAGCACTGCGACATCCTGATCGCGGGTGTCGTCAGCGACGAGATGCTGCGCCAGGTGAAGGGCATCGAGCCCGTCATCCCGACGTCCGAGCGCGCGGAGATCGTGAAGCACATCTCCTTCGTCGACGACGTCTATGTGGAGACCACACCATCGAAGATGGACTCCTGGCGCGACGTGCACTTCACGCACTTCTTCAAGGGCGACGACTGGCGCGGAACCGATAAGGGCCTGCGTCTCGAGCGCGAGTTCGCCGAGGTCGGCGTCGAGGTCGTGTACTTCCCCTACACGGCGCACACCTCGAGCTCATCGCTGCGCCGAGCGCTCGACGCGATCACGGCTGGCGCGAACGCCCCGGCCGTCGCCGCGACCCGCTGACCATCGGGCGTCGCTCAGTTCGCGACGCCGAGAAGGCTGCGCGCCATCCGCGCCACGTGTGGAGGGGTGTGCGGGCCCAGCCAGACGGTCCACGGGGACCACGGTTCGCCGCATGCCCACTCCACACACCAGGCGTGGACGGCGTTCGCGAGTCGCTCACCGCGAGCGTGCGCGCGGATGCCGTCGCCACGCACGAGCCACCGCACCGAGACGCCGTCGGGAACATCGATGTGGCGGAACTGGATGCGCGCCGCGACCTCGAGGAGGATGACCCCCTGGGCGTCCCAGGGCAGCCGCGCCGCGATGCCCGCGATGGTACCGGCATCGGCCGCATCGCCGGCGATGAGCACGGCCCCCTCGATGCTGTCCCAGTCAGGGTCATCCAGGTGCTCACATGCGTTGCTCATGCCATCAGCTTAGATAAGGGTAGCCTTACCTATCAAGAGGATTCTCAGCGCCACCCCATCCACGCAGCCGTAGGCTGGAGGCATGACTTCTCCTGCCTCCGACACCATCACGATGTTCGGCGCCGACTGGTGCCGCGACTGCATCCGCACCAAGAAGCAGCTCGATGCGCTCGGCGTCGAGTACACCTATGTCGACCTCGTCGCGGAGCCCGCTGCCGCGGACATCGCGAAGGACATCTCGGGGCGCACGAACATCCCGGTCGTCGTGTACCCCGACGCCTCGCACCACGTCGAGCCGTCGAACGCCGATGTCGAGTCGAAGCTGCGCGAGCTCGCACTGATCTGAACGGTCGCCGTGGCGCCGCTACACTGGCGCGATGAGCACTGAGGCTCGGCCCGAACGAGCATCCGTCCGCCTCTCCCCGCGCACGATCGTGCTGTACGCGATCGGGTCGCTGGGGACCGGCGGTTACGCCACCCTGCCCGGGCTGGTGCTGACGTACTTCCTGACCGACAACCTCGGCGTGGCCGCGCTGGCCGCGGGACTCATCGTCACCGCGGCGAAGATCTGGGACGTCCTGATCGATCCCCTGATCGGCGCGGCCTCCGATCGACAGCTCGCACGCACGGGGTCCCGTCGCGGGTTCATGGTCACGGGCGCCCTCGCGCTCCCGCTGTTCTTCGCACTCACCTTCGCCGTCCCCCCTTCCTGGGGACCGGTGACGGGCGCCATCAGCGTCCTGCTGGCGTTCCTCGCGACCGCGACGGCCTTCAGCCTGTTCCAGGTGCCCTACGTCGCGCTTCCCGCAGAGCTGACGGGCAGCTACGACGAGCGCACCCGCCTGCTGGGTTGGCGCGTCGTCGTGCTCACCGCGGCGATCCTGCTCTTCGGCGCCGGCGGTCCGGCGCTGCGCAACGCCGGCTCCGATCCCGTCCTGGGATACCTCCTGATGGGGATCGCCTCCGGCCTGGCGATCGGCATCGGCATGCTGATCGCCGCCCGCACGGCGGACATCGCGGCGCGGCGCACCGCGCACACCTCCGGCGCACCGATCGTGTCCTCGACGTGGCGCGACCAGTACATGTCCGGCTTCCGAGCACTCGGACGCAGTCAACCGTTCCGCGCCCTGCTGGGGACCTTCGTCCTGCAGGCGCTCGCGACGGGGACGATGCTCGCCGGCGCCCAGTACGTCGCGACCTGGGTCCTGCGATCCGAAGACGCGGTGACGCTCGTGTTCGTCGCCCTCGTCGGACCCGCGCTGCTCGCGACGCCGGCGTGGACCGCGCTCGCCCGGCGCACCGGGAAGGAACGCGCATTCGCCATCGCCAGCGGCCTGTTCACCGCCGCAGCGGCAACCCTCGTCATCGCGGTCTGGACGCCCGGCGCGTGGATCTACGCATCCGTCGCCGTCGCCGGCATCGCCTACGCGGGGCTCCAGTCCCTGCCGATGGCGATGCTGCCCGATGTCATCTCGCACGACGAGCGCACCAGCGGGCCGGGACAGGCGGGCACGTTCACCGGCATCTGGACCGCAGGCGAGACCGTGGGCTTCGCCCTCGGTGCGACCGCGGTGTCACTGACCCTCGCCACCACCGGCTACATCTCCACCGTCGCCGGCGCCACCGTCGAGCAACCGGCGGCCGCGATCACGGGCATCGTCCTGAGCTTCAGCATCCTCCCCGCTGCGCTGATGGCGGCGAGCCTGCTGACCCTCCGCCGCTATCGCCTGCGCAGGGAAGACATCGACGCCGTGGCGAGCCTCGACGCCTAAGCTGGGATCCCGTCCGAAGGAGACATCGATGACTTCTGCGAGCACCTCCACCGCCGCCACGCCCGCTCCGAAGCGCGCGCCGAAGACCGAGGCTCCCGGGATGAGCGCGGGCGAGCGTGAACGGCTCGACACCGCCGTCGACGACCTGCACGCCGGCGCACGCACGTGGTCGGCGCTCACGATCGCTCAACGCGTGACCCTGCTGCGCGCGGTGCGCACGAGCGTCGCCGCCACCGCCGAGGACTGGGCGAACACGGCCTCCGCCTCCAAGGGCCTCGACGGGGCGCATCCACTGCGGGGCGAAGAGTGGCTCAGCGGCCCCTACAGCGTGATCGGCGCGCTCGACGCCTACATCGCGACCCTCTCCCGCCTGGCGGAAGGCACCAACCCGCTCGACGGCATCACGATCGACCGCGCCCCGGGTGGGCGTACCCGGGTGCACGCCTTCCCCCTGACCGGGATCGACAGGTTCCTGCTGTCCGGCTTCACGGGCGAGGTCTGGCTCGAGCCCGGGATCACCCCGAACGCCGCGCGCGCATCCGCCGGTCTCGCGCAGCGCACTCCGACCGCGTCGGGCGGCGTCGGACTCGTGCTCGGTGCCGGCAACATCACCTCGATCCCCGTCCTCGACGTGTTCTACGAACTGCTCGCCCACAACCGCACGGCGCTGCTGAAGGTGAACCCCACTCAGGACGCCCTCGTGCCGGTGTACAAGCGTGCGCTCGCGCCCCTCATCGAGCCGGGGTTCCTGCGCATCGTGCGAGGCGGCCCGGCGGTCGGCGCATTCCTCACCGACCACCCCGGACTCGCGCATGTGCACATCACCGGGTCCGCCGCGACGTTCGACACCATCGTGTGGGGGCCGTCGAAGGGCGAGGGGGCCGCGGCCACGAAGCGCCGTCGCCGCGAGAACCGCCCGCGCTTGAAGAAGCCGATCACGGCCGAGCTCGGCGGCGTCTCACCGATCATCGTGGTGCCCGGCGAGTGGACGGAGTCCGACCTCACCTACCACGCCGAGCACATCGCGACCATGCGCCTGCAGAACTGCGGACACAACTGCATCGCGGGCCAAGTGGTGATCATGTCGTCGGAGTGGGATCAAGCCGATGCGTTCCGAGCCGCGCTGCGCCGTGCATACGCCAACGCCCCCGAACGTCCGACCTGGTACCCGGGCTCCGCCTCGCGGATGGAGCTCGCATCCGACGCCTACCCCGACGCCCTCGTGCTGGGCGACCGGCTGCTCGTCGAGATCGACGCCGACGACGACGCGACCGCGCTGGAGACCACCGAGTACTTCGCCCCGGTGCTGGGAGTCGTGACCGTGCCGGGAACCGGCCAGGACTTCCTGGATGCCGCTGTCGCCCATGCGAACGACAGGCTGGAGGGCACCCTCGGCGCGAACCTGCTGATCGACCCTGCCACGGAGAAGTCGCTCGGTGCCGGATTCGAACGGGCCATCGCCGCGCTCCACTACGGCTCCATCGCCATCAACAGCTGGACGGCCTTCGCATTCATCACCCCGACACTCACCTGGGGCGCGTTCCCGGGTGGCACGATCGACGACGTCGGCAGCGGCCTGGGGGTCGTGCACAACGCGCTCCTGCTCGACGGGGTCGAGCGCTCCGTGCTCCGCGGACCGTTCCGCCCCCTCCCGCGCTCACTACCGATCGCGAACGGCGGTGGACGGTTCACGATCCTGCCGAAGCCACCGTGGTTCGTCTCCGCGCGCACCGGTGCGGCCGTCAGCGAAGGACTGACCCGCTACCGGGTCGACGGCAGTCTCGTGGGGCTCGTGAAGACCTTGACGAAGGCTCTCCGAGCCTGACGGTCAGCGCGAAGCGAAGGAGAAATCATGGAATGAAGGAGCCGGTCGCGCATCCACTCCTTCGTTCCATGAGATCTCCTTCACGTCGTGCGGCTCGCACGAGCGAATCGGTCGGTCGCCGCGCGTAGCGCCTTCTGCGTGCCGGGCTCGGTCGCCGCATGACCGGCATCGTCGACCACGATGAACTCCGCCTCGGGCCACGCCCGGTGCAGATCCCACGCGGTCATCATCGGGGTCGCGACGTCGTGTCGACCCTGCACGATGACCGCGGGGATGTGGCGGATGGCGTCGACGCCGGAGATCAGCTGCCCCTCGTCCCACCACCCGCGATGGACGAAGAAGTGGTTCTCGATGCGGGCGAACGCGGTGGCCTTCTGCGGATCGGACAGGGCGGCGATCTGCGCGGGATCCGGTGTGAGCGTCACGGTCGCCGCCTCCCAGGTCGACCAGGCGATCGCGGCGGGCACGTGCACCGCCGGGTCGGGGTCGAAGAGTCGGCGGTGGTATGCCTCGATCAGGTGCGAGCGCTCCAGGATCGGGATCTGCGCGAGGAAGCTCTCCCAGAGGTCCGGGAAGAGGGCCGCTGCCCCGCCCTCGTAGAACCACTCGAGCTCCTCGCGACGCAGCGTGAAGATCCCGCGGAGCACGAGTTCGGTCACCGCAGACGGATGTGCCTGCGCATAGGCGAGTGCGAGCGCGCTCCCCCACGACCCGCCGAACACCTGCCACTTGTCGATGCCGAGGTTCTTGCGCAGCAGCTCGATGTCGGCGATCAGGTGGGCGGTGGTGATGTGACGGAAGTCCGCATCGGGAGCACTCGCGTGCGGTGTGCTGCGCCCGCACCCCCGCTGATCGAACAGCACGATGCGATAGGCCTCCGGGTCGAAGAACCGCCGCTGCCAGGGCGAGGTTCCGCTGCCGGGGCCGCCGTGCAGGAAGACCACCGGTTTGCCGTCGGGGTTGCCGCTGACCTCCCAGTACACGCGGTGACCGTCTCCGACGAGCATCTCCCCCGTGCCGTACGGTTCGATCGGTGGATACAGTGCGTCTGTCTTCGTCATCATCGGCCCCCCAGCCGGTCGTGCAGTACTGCCTCTTCCACCGTAACGGACCTGCCTCGCGGGTGCCCCTTTGCTAGAGGTCACCTTCGGCGAGGGTGAACACCTGGCCGCAGGCGCCCAGCCCGTTCTGGTACCCCTCGGCGAACCAGCGCTGACGCTGATCACTGGAGCCGTGCGTCCAACTCTCCGGGTTCACGAAACCGGACTGCGCCTGGATGTTGTCGTCACCGACCGCTGCCGCCGCGTTCAGGGCGTCGACCCGTTGCGCCTCGGTGGTCGGCTTCAGGTACGGGACACCCTTGCTGTCGGTCTCCTCCGAGATCCGACCGATCCAGGCCCCGGCGTAGCAATCCGCCTGCAGTTCCATCCGCACCCCGTTGCTGCCCGGGCCCGTCCCGTTGTTCGGGTAGCGGTCCATGTCGCCCGTGATGTTCTGGATGTGGTGGCCCCACTCGTGCCCGACGATGTAGAGCTGCGCAAGGTCACCGGCCGACGCCCCGAACTGCTGCTGCATGAGCTGGAAGAACGTGGGGTCCACGTAGACCCCCTCCTCGGGCGGGCAGTAGAACGGTCCGACGGCATTGGACGCCGTACCGCACTGCGTGGGCGTGGAGCCGTCGACCACGATCATCTGCGGGGCGCGATACCCGTCGACGTTCTCCGCCCAGAAGTCATCGAGCGCGAGCTGCGCGCCGGCCATCCGGCAGTCGATGTCCGCGTTCGCATCCGCGCCGGTGTCGCAGTTCTCGATGACCGATCCCCCGACGGGCTCGCCGCTCCCGCTCGGCGCACCACCCCCGAGCAGCCCGGTCAGGTCGATGCCGAGGAGGGGGCCCGCGATGAGCGCGATGATGCCGAGCACGCCCACTCCCGCACCCCCGGCGATGGCTGCGGTGCGACCGCGTCGACGGGTCGTGTTGCCCGAGATGTCGGCGTCGGGATTGAAGGTCATGCGACGAGGGTACTCCGAGGGACGACCGGCGTGATCGGACGTATGCTCGGGGCATGACGACCACGATCACCCTCACCGGCGCCGGCGGCCAGATCGGCTACGCACTGCTGTTCCGCATCGCGGCGGGCGACCTGCTCGGACCGGACGAGAAGGTACGGCTCCGCCTGTTGGAGATCCCGCAGGGACTCGGTGCCGCGGAGGGCGCCGCATTGGAGCTGCAGGACGGCGCGTTCGGCTTGCTCGAACACGTCGAGGTGACGGATGACGCCGCGGTGGGCTTCGACGGGTGCGACCTCGCCCTGCTCGTGGGGGCCCGCCCCCGCGGGCCCGGGATGGAGCGCGCCGACCTGCTCGCCGCCAATGCCGGCATCTTCGGCCCGCAGGGCGCGGCCATCGCGGCGAACGCGGCGGCGGGAGTGCGCGTCACGGTGGTCGGGAACCCCGCCAACACCAACGCCCTGATCGCGGCCGCGTCGGCGAACGGCGTACCCGCCGAGCGCTTCACCGCCCTGACGCGACTCGACGAGAACCGCGCGCGGGCCCAGCTCGCGCAGACCCTCGGCACCCCGGTACACACCGTGCGCCGCGTGCCGATCTGGGGCAATCACTCGGCGACGCAGTTCCCCGACATCTCGCACGCCACAGTCGCCGGCCGTCCGGTGGCGCCGGCTCTGGAACAGATCGTCGGTGACGTGCCGGCGTGGCTCGACGAAACGTTCATCCCGCGGGTGGCGAAGCGCGGAGCGGAGATCATCGCGGTGCGCGGTTCGTCGTCGGTGGCGTCGGCCGCGAACGCGACCATCGAGCACGTGCGCGACTGGGTCCGGGGCACCGACGACTGGACCTCGGCCGGCGTCGTCTCGCACGGCGAATACGGCGTCCCGGAGGGTCTCGTCTCGTCCTTCCCCGTGCGCTCCGTCGACGGTGCGTGGCAGATCGTCGAAGGGCTGGAGCTGAGCGAGTGGGCACGCGCGCGGATCGACGCGTCCGTCGCGGAACTGCTCCAGGAGCGAGAGACGGTGCAAGCCCTCGGTCTGTTGTGAATCCGGTCGCCGCGGCGCCGTCCGACAGGGCAGAATGGATGCCGGAGGTGCGCGATGAGCGAGACGATCGATCCCATGAAGCCGACTGCCGTCGATGAGGCGCTGACGAGCCCGTTGCACCTGCCTCATGATGCCGCGGCCTGCCCGAAGTGCTTCACCGAGTTGCAGCAGAACCGCAACTTCTGGACCGCACGCCCTGACGGCTCGCGCCTGGTCGGTCTCGTCGTCGCTCGGGAGGGCATGCCGTCGGTCGTCAAGCAGCGCGAAGACCTCACCCGCTTCGGCGTGCCGATCGAGGGGTTCCGTCACCCGGCACCCGACATCCTGGAGAGCTGGAACGACCGTCTCGCGCGTCTGATCGCGACTCTGACACACGGCGATGTGTTGGTCGTCGTGAACATCAAGGCTCTCGGCCGCGACGCCGAAGAGGGCGCCCGCACCGTCGCCGAACTGCGCCGCCACGGGATCATCGTGAAGGTCCTGGGCCACGACGCTCGGCACCTCGCCGACGCCGCACGCTGACGACGAAGAGGGCCGACCACCTGGTCGACCCTCTCCGTGAAACCGCGCCGTTCGTCAGCTGCCGGCGAGCTGCTGATCCAGATCCTGGATCGCCCGCATCATCCCCAGCAACGACTCCGACATGTCATTGATGCCATCGACCGCGGTCTTCAGACCCGTCGTCAACTCCGTGTACCCCTCACCGAACTTCCCCGACGCATGCTGCGTCTTGAAGTCCTCACCCAAAAGAGTGTCCACCTGACCCTTCAGCGTGTCCAACTGACCCTGAATGTCATCACGAGCCTGCGACAGCGACGACGCCACCTGCTCCATCTCCGCATAAGACGCACCGAAATCGGCCATCGTCCACACCTCCGCAAATCGAAAGAACCGGACCCCTCCGGCCCGAATACCACCACCCTACGCGGCCCCCACAAACACCGTCGATGGGGACAACTCCCCATCACCGAGCACGGCGCACACCACCGGATGGCGGAACAAAGCCGCACTCGCTCACATCGAGCCCGGGACCGTCTCCGGCATCGCCTTCTCCCACGCAACGGTGGAGATCATCAGATCGCTGAGCAGTGTCATGCCCTGAATCGCTTCGTCGGAGATCCCGCCACCGTCTGGCGTGAGGATGGTCGTCGTGAACACCAGCGCGCGCGTGCGGTCGGTCTCCGGCACCGGCAGAGCATACGTGATCGTTCGTCCGGTCACCTGTTCGAGCTCCGCGCCACGGGGCGCCTGGGCCGCCGGGCCCTCCCACCGCACGACATGCTTGGCATCCTCGAGGAAGCTCGCTCCACGCAGCCGGAACGCATCCGTGATCCAGGCGTCGAGATTGCGGCCACCCTCGCCATCGACCGCCGACGCCGTGATCGACATCGGCAGGAGTTCGTCGGCTTCGACATCCTCCTGCCGGTAGATCGCGAACACCTTCGCCCGCGTCATGCCCTGACGCACACGGGCCATCATCGCCCGATACTGTGCCTCGAGATCGGGGCGTCCGGCTTGGCGGAACAGCTCCGATGCACGTGCGAGGTCAGCCTTCTCGGTCGCCGTCGACGCAGCCCTTCGATGCCACCCCGGCGGCAGCGCGATTCGGAACGGAGGGATGCCGTACCGCAGCTCCACACGAAGATCGTTCATCTCCCCATCCTCACAGGAAAAGCCCCCGAGACGGCATCATGCGATGGCGGCGTCGGGGAGCACGATGCCTTCGACGAGGGCCAGCAGCTCACCCTCGAGCTGGGCGAGCACCGGAAGCGTGGTGGCCATGACGTTGGCGGCGATGAGCACACCGTGCACGTGGAGCAGCAGATCCCACTGGGCGACCAGCAGTGCACTCGAGTCTTGAGCCTGCACTC
Organism: Microbacterium sp. PI-1; assembly: GCF_004337555.1. Lineage (NCBI taxonomy): Bacteria > Bacillati > Actinomycetota > Actinomycetes > Micrococcales > Microbacteriaceae > Microbacterium > Microbacterium sp. PI-1. The sequence goes on from NZ_SJYZ01000014.1 coordinate 92,711, forward strand.
CGGCGGTGCGGCGGATCAGAACTCCTGAGCCATGCGTATCCGACTCGATGGCGATCCCGTCGGGCGCGGTCGCTCCCGGATTCTCGGTCACACGCTGGACGATCTCCCTCGCCGAGTCCCCTTCGGCGTCGGTCACCACAAGGCTCACCAGCACATCGCTGTAGAACCCGGGCGGAGCGAACCACAGGCGCATCACGAACGGCTCGGCCATGCTCAGGAGTGCCTCGGCGGTCACCGTCAGACCCTGGCGGTCACCTTCGGTCAGCGGTGCCGACGCCGCGTAGTGCTCGAGAACCTCCCCGACCCACATCGGCCCGCGCTCCGGATCGGCGGCGAGCTCCTCCGCCGAGGGAAGGGGGATGAACAACGCGGCGTCGTAGTTCAGATCCCACCCGGATTCCGACAGTGACGTGCCCATCTCAGAACAGCCCATTGATGGCACCCGCGGGCGAGAGGGCGCCGGAAGGGCGTCCTCCCGTCGCCGACACACCGCGGTCGATCCACTTGTAGACGTTGAAGACCTGCTCGAACGTCGTCGGTGCTCCGCCGACGACATTCTGCAGCGCCGTCGGCAACTGGCTGAACAGCTGGGTTCCCATGGCCTGCTTCGGCGCCGACCCGACAGCGTCCGTGAACGCGATCGTGAAGGAGCGCCCGGTACCGCCGACGAATCGGTCGAGCATCCCCTTCAACGAGAAAGGGCCGGTCATCTTGACGCCGGACACCCGACCGGCGAAAGCATCGAACTTCGGCAGCCAGTCGGCGCGCCATCCGCTGCGCGGGGCGAACTGGAGCCCCCGGAGGCCCTTGACCTGTTGGAACGGCTTCGCGATGCCTTTGCCGATCTCCCCGAGGAACTTCAGCTGTCCGCCCTTCTTGAACAGCAGGCCGAGCTTGCCGATGGGGAGGATACCCACCACCGACCACAACAGGTCGCCGATGCCTTTGCGCCCGTCGAACATGAGAGCGACCGTGACGAGCAGCGACGCGACGGCGACGATCACGGCAAGCGCGGCGATGAAAGGGCCGCCGATGATCAGGCCGAGGACAGCGAGACCGAGTCCGACCCAGCTGAGCACTTCAGCGACGACGGCGAGGACGCCGGCGATGTTCTCCCAGGTGGAGTCCTCGCCGATCTTGTTGGCATCCTCGAGGTCGCTCACGGCCGTCTCGTAGGCGCCCTCCCACGTCTCGAAGACGCCGTCGTAGGCGCGGAGGTTCTCGGCGTGCGTCTCCCTCGCCTGCGAGAGCGCGAGCGCCGCACTCGCAGCCGCCTGCTCGAGTCGGTCGCTCTGCTGCGCGCTCGCATCCTGCTCCTCGGGAGCGGGAGGGGCAGCGGCGACCTCGGTGCGGAAGCTGCTGAACGCACCCTGTGCATCCGAAGCATCACCTTGGGCCGACTGAACCGCACTCAAGGAGGTCTCGCAGTCCGAGACGATCGTGGCCATCTGCTGCTGCGCCGTCGACAGCGCGGTCGCGTAGCGACTGAGAACGGTCCCCGCCGGGCGATAGCGCTCGCCCGCCTCCTTGAGGTCCTTGTGCGAGTCGTCCACGACCTCGCGGATCTTGTCCATGGCATAGCCCTTGCCGCGGATGCTGCCATCGCCGATGCCGCGCAGTGTCGCCGCAGCGGACAACATGTCGTCAGCGAGATCGGAGATCTGCGTGGCTCTGGCGTCGATGTCGCCGGGGTTCCCGGCGATGACCTCGACCGTGCGCCCTCTGGTCGTCTGCATGTTGTTCTCCTAGACTGCCTGGGCAGCGCCGGGGCCCCGCCCCGCCGGCTGGCTCGACGGGGAAGACGGCTCCATCTGGCTCGCGAGGTCGACGTCGGCCTGCTGCGTCTCGTCGATCGTTCCCTGCACGCGCTCGCTCACCGTGCGGAGCTTGCTGAGGAGTTTGTCCCGGCTGTCGTTCCAGCTGCCCTCGAAGGAGTGGCAGCGGTCGCGCAGTCGCCCATCGCCGGCCGGCCGACCGACCGCTTCTTGGACATCTCCCTGTCGCGCGCTGGCCGACTCGAACTCGGTGATGATCGAAGTGATCTGCTGTGACATCTCCTGCAGCTCGCTCATCGGAAGCAGCATCCCGTCATTGCCCGCCATCAGTGGTCCTCCCTCGCCGGATTCGACGATAGCGGTCACCCGGCCGCTCAGGCGATGGGGAGAAGTCCCCACACTCGATCAGCGTCTTTTCTCCTGTGCGGTCTTGACGACGATCTGCATCGCATCGGCGCCCAAGGCCGTCAGCTGCGCCGCTCCGAGACCACGCTTCACGAAGCGCTTGGACTCCTTGCGGAACAACTCCCGGGGGTCACTGCCGAGCAGGGCGGCAGCCGCCTGCCAGCGGTCCAGAGAGACCCCGTCCAGCTCGCGGCGGTGGGCACGGCGGACCCGCGAAAGACGCCGGGCCGCCTGGCTCCGCTCGCGTGCGGCTTCGGCAAAGGGTTCATTCGAGCGCTTCTTGATCGCCGCCGCCTGGTTCTTCGCCGCGTCGCGGATGATCTCCGCCACCTCGACCGCGTAGCCCGGCAGGGGCCCGAGCACGCTCTTCTCCTCAGCGACCCAATCGGCCAGCGCGCGATCTCCACAGTCGAAGCAGAGCCTCGCAGGCGGCGTGCCGGTGGCGAGGTAGCCGCAGTCGCAACGGCGGCCCGAGATGCGGGACCTGTCCGTCTGATTCACTCGGCCACCTTATGGGATCGGAGGGGCTCACTGCCACTTGGCGGGCCGACATCTCACACGGGCCGCCGTCGGGCGGGTGACGACGAAGAGGGCCGACCACCTGGTCGACCCTCTCCGTGAAACCGTGCCGTTCGTCAGCTGCCGGCGAGCTGCTGATCCAGATCCTGGATCGCGCGCATCATCCCCAGCAGCGACTCCGACATGTCATTGATACCGTCGACCGCGGTCTTCAGACCCGTCGTCAACTCCGTGTACCCCTCACCGAACTTCCCCGACGCATGCTGCGTCTTGAAGTCCTCACCCAGAAGAGTGTCCACCTGACCCTTCAACGTGTCCAACTGACCCTGAATGTCATCACGAGCCTGCGACAGCGACGACGCCACCTGCTCCATCTCCGCATAAGACGCACCGAAATCGGCCATCGTCCACACCTCCGCAAATCGAAAGAACCGGACCCCTCCGGCCCGAATAACCCCACCCTACGCGGCCCCCACAAACACCGTCGATGGGGACAACTCCCCATCCAGGCGCACGATCAGTGCACCACTTCGATCGAGGTGAAGAGCGCCGAGATATCGTGTTGCGCCTCGTGGAGCGCACCGCCGTCATCGACGAACACATCGAGCATGAGCAGCATCCGCGCCGTCCGTCCGAGAAGGCGCCTCAGCGCGATGGTCGTGTCGTCGACCGGGACGAGCAGCACACAGTCCAGGGCCGTGTCGAACGCGGTTCCCTCGACCTCGGTGATGTTCTGGACCATTCCTCCCGCGCCGAGGAAGACGAAGGAATCGAGGGGCTGCTCGTGGAGCGACTCGTCGAGTTCGACGGCCGTCAGATGCGCGACCACGACCGATCCGCCGATCGAGGGGAGCCACCAGAAACGCTCCCGCACGCCGGGAAGCGGCGGCTCGGCGCGCACGAGAGTGAGCGCGCTCTCGGCGATCGCCGTGCGGACGGCCGCAGGCGCGTCGGCAACTGCTCTGTCATCTGCGACCTCGGCGGCCCAGGAGACGTCATCGACGAAGTCTTCCCACGGGAACTCGAGCGGAAGTGTCAGCCAGGCGGCTTGGTCTGGCAGCACCCGGTAGCCGGTCACGCACGCCACCGGAACGTCTCGACGACCGTGTCGCTGAGCTCGATCAGACCCTGCACCAGATCAGGTGCCGTGTCGTCGAGCGTGGTGATGGAGGTCGAGACGATCATGCCGCGACGGTCACGCGGGTTCGGAAGCGCGATGCCGTAGTCGATCTGCCGCCCGATCACCTCCGCGAGCTCGTCTGTGCCGCGGCGCTCGCTCTCGGTCCGCAGAATCCGACCGATCGACGTGTCGAAAGCTTCGACGGCCCCCTTCGCCATGTCGCGGAACGCCGACTCGAAATCGGCTCCGGGACGAGCGACGTATTGGATCAGCGCGAACGACATCGGCAGAGGTGTCGAGTCGTCCCCCATCGCGTCCGGAAGGTAGACCGCACCGACACTCCGCGCCTGCATCTGCTTCCATTGCTGGCTGATCAGCATCCGCGCCTCGACATCGAGATCGGGGCGACCGAGCGCTCGAATCTGCGACGACATCCGCATGATCAGGGCTTTTCGCCCCTCATCATCGATGAAGTACCGTGTCCATCCCGGCGGGAACAGGATGCTGAATCCGCCGGGCTCGTCTTCGGCCATCAACTTTCCTGACCCGGGGTCCATATCGGGCGTCCTTCACGCTGACGAGCACGGTCATCTCGGACGGCGAGGATCAGCGCTGCGACCATCAGAACCACAGTGGCGGTCCCGTCGAGACCGGCCGCTACCCACCGCAGCGTAGCCTCGGTCGCCCCTTCCGAAGGGAGCATCCACGCGAACATCGCCGAGGATGCGGTGGCCGCACCCGTCGCCGCGAACGCTCCGCCCACTCGACCGGAATCGTTCACACGCGCCGTAGCGAGAACAGCGGCGGCCAGGATGAGACCGATGACGGACACGACGAGAGATAGCAGCCCTGGAAAAGAGAACAGGGGGTAGTCGATGGCAACGCCCCACATCGGCGCACGACCGACGGCGATCTGTCCTCCGGTGAGAAGCAAAGACCCAACCAGATAGACGATCAGCGCCGCCGCCTGCATCATCCGCAGCAGGAGATACATCGTCGTGATCCGCTTGTGCACGGAGGCCCGAGGGGAGGTCATGGGGTCACGCGTCTGCCGCTGAGGGCGGTGCCGCACGGAACCGGAACGAACGGAAGATCTCCTCCAGCTCCGGCTGGACGGCCTCCAGACGCACCGGATCCTCGTCGAGATAGTCGATCAAGAAGAGGAGGCCGTCGCGCACACCGATCGAGCGGACCGCTCCGATCGTCATGACCGGCGACCCTTCCCTCGTCACGTCCTCGATCTCCGCGCTCACGGCGACGTTCACCGCGGCGTCGAAGGCGGTTCCTTCGACGATGCTCCAGGTCTGCACGAACCCGCCGATGCCGAGCCGCGCGTACTGCAGCAGGTCTTCCGCCGTGGTCGCCCACGTCTCGTCGATGTACAGGTGGATGATGATCGGATAGCCGCCGACGTACTCCGTACGCCAGAAGCGCTCCTGCGCTCCGGGAATCGGCGGCGGCGCAGCCTGCAGCGTCAGCGCCTCCTGCGTCAGCGCGTCGGCGGTGGACTCCGCACCGGTCCCCGCGAGCAGGTCGGAGGCGAGCGTGGACGCCCACTCCTCGGCGGTGGCGAACTCGCTCCAGGGGAAGGTGAACGGGATCGGGATCCAGCGGCGCCCATCGAGGGTCATCTGGTACTGCAGTTCTACTGCCACCGGAAGGTCTCCAGGATCGAATCGGCGAGTTCGATAGCGGCATCCACGAGAAGGGTATCCGCATCGTCCGGATAGGGCAACGAGGCGGTGAAGACCAACCCACGACGGGAGTTCTCCTCCGGCAGCGCGAACCCGTACCCGACGGAGCGAACGGTGATCCCCTCGAGCTCACCCTCACCGGGCTTCGTCCACTCCCAGCGGAGAACTGGCCCGATCGCCGTGTCGAAGGTCACGATCTCGGCGGTCGTGAGCGTGTGGAGGCCGGCCGCGAAGGTGGAACCTGCGGGACCGATCTGCTGGCGGACGGCGATCGACAACGGGAGATGGGTCAGCCCTTCGACCTCCCGATCGGCGAGATAGATGCTGTGTGTCCGCGTCTGTTCCAGCCGACGCCACTGCGAGGTGGCCAGCATCCGCAGCCGCACGTCGAGCTCCGGTTGGCCCAGCTGCTTCATCCGCGAGGACACCTTGGCGATGTAGCGCTTGCGCCCGTCTTCATCGACGCGATACTGCGACCAGCCGGGGGGCATCATGATGCGGAAACCGCTGAGGGCGGTCATGCGCGAGCGCGTTCCCTGGAGCGGGCCGCCAGGATACCGAGCAACAGAACTGCGAGTGCCACGACGAAGAAGATCGCTGCGACCCATTGAGTTCCGATGAACGCGTCGCCCCAGCGCGTGGGGTTCTCCGGCACGACGCCCGCCAAAATCACGGACGAGACCGCGGACGCCGCGATCGGGCCGATCAGTCGCCGTACGCCCTCCTCGTTCGAGCGGCCGTTGGTCGCGGCTACGCCCACCGCCAGGAGAATCGACATTGCGCCGAGGATCACGAGAAGCGGCTTAGGTACCTCGAAGAGAGGATACGCAAAGACGACGCCCCACTTCGTGTCCATGGTCTCGCTGGCCTTACCCCCGGAGAAGATCAGCGAGCCGACGAGAAAAGCGACCAGTAGCGCGGGAGCCACTAGCACAACCACGCCCATCGACACGCGGAAAAACTTCGCGACCGCTGATCGTAGCGCATCTCTTCTTGCCACGTAGCTCAGCCTATCCTGACGTCCCGAAGACCCGGGATCTCTGGCTGCGCATCGAACAGGCCCAAACCATCCGAGAGAGAGACGCCACCCCACGCCACCACATTGAGGCTCTGCCGGATCCCGCCGGGAAGACTGGCCGCCGTGGACGAGATGAACTGCTGGACGCCCGGGCTGGTGGCGTACGGCGAGCTGCGCATGGTGTTCACGAAGGTCGAGACCTGGGCCGTCTGCGATCCCCCGAACCTGATCGCATCGAACGGGTTGGTGAGCATCCCCGGTTTCGGCAGCGCTCGCGCCGACTGCAGCGGCGCGAACAGCGATCGGAAGGGCGTCCCCCACGTCGTCGGCCTCAGGAAGGAGAAACGCGGGAGGGCATCTCGGATCGCCGCCGTGACGACACCGCGTCCGCCCTGAATGACGCTCGCCAGAGTGGGCACTCCCCGGGAGAGCACCTTGCCGAGGCCGAACGGCAGCAGCCCGACCGCGCTCCAGGCGACATCGCTCAACGTCGCTCTACCGAACGCGAACTTCAACGTGGTCAGCAGGAAGGACGCTGCTGCCAGGGTGAAGATGATCACCCCGAGCAGCCCGGTCAGCGGGGCGCCGATGACCAAAGCGATGATGCTGAGCACCACGAGGACGATCGCGATGACACCGAGCACCTGGTCGATGAACTCCCAGAAGCCGTCGTTGTTGCCGGCCGTCTCGATGGCTTTCTCGATACCGTCCACCGCGGCGTCGTAGGCGTCGGACCACTCGTCGAAGACGCTGTCGAACGCCGACCACATCTCGTTGCGCGCCGTCGTGGCGTTCGTCAGGGTCGCCCGTGCCGACGACGCCGCGGATTCGGCGTCGTCCAGCACATCCGTTGCCGCCGAGTCGGGTTCGGCTTCCGCGGCGCGCGATGTCGCCAGGCTCGCGGCGAGATCTGCGTCCTCCTTCTCGTCGAGCGCAGCCTGGTACGCCCGCTCCGCCGCCTCGACCTCGTCGATGTTGCTCGCGAGCCAGCCGTTGGCGACGCCCAGGGCCTCACCGTACGTCGTCAGCGTCTTGCCTGTGCCCGAGTAGCGGATGGCCGCTGCCGACAGATCGGTCGCGGTCTCGCTCGCCATCTCGGCGAGCTTGTCGGTGCCCTTGCTCTTGTGCACCGTCGAGTCGCCGATGCTCTTCAGCTGGGTCGCGGTCTCGTCCATCGTCGTGGCGAGCACCGTCAGCTGATTGCCGCGGGCGACGATGTCCGCCGCATTGCCTTCGAGGATCTGAAGTTCGTTGCCGGTGTTCGGGGACCGCATCAGACCGCCCTGCTCGCGCTGACCTGCTGCGTGCTCGTCGACCCTTCGAGCTCGCTCGCGGTCGACATGTCCCACTCAGACCAACCGTCGATGATCGACGTGAGCTGATCTTTGATGTTCGTGAGGTTCTCCTGCAGCTTGCCGCGCTTGTCGCGCCACGCCACCTCGAAGTCGACGACCTGGTTCAAAAGCTCCCCCCGGCCGACCGGGCGCTTGATCGCGTCCTCGAGGTCGTCGTTGGTGTTCGCTGCCTGATCGAACTCCCCGATCGCTGCTTCCAGCCCCAGCTTCGCATCCTTCAGCTGGGCGAGGTCGAGCATGATGTCCATCTGGCGTCCCCCCTCCGGTCTTTCCTGCACGGCGACGGCGGCCGTCCCGGCTCCGAAACCCTAACAAGGCCTCGTGCGTTCGGTCGATGGGGACAACTCCCCATCGACCGCCTACTCCTCGACCAGCGGCAGCTGCACCGTGACCTGGCGTCCGGCCTGCACGAAGATGCCTCGTCCTTCGGGGAAGTCGGTGCGCTTCACCTTCGGGAACGGCACCTTGAACACCGCATCGCCGTCGAAGGAGTCGGGCTTGAGGATGATGCCCTTACGCCCGGCTTTGAAGTCTCCGATGAACCCGAAGCCGCTCGTGACCTGCGTGACGTCGGCGTCGCCGATGAGCAGATGGTCGCTGCGGTTGATCGCCTGGAAGAGGGCCTTCATCTCGCGCTCGGCCGGGCTGTCGGCGAACTGCGGCACGTCCTCGACCACGATCAGCACCCTCGTCGGGAGGGAGTCGTCGGCGATCAGCTCGGTGATCTCCTTGGCGAGCTCCTTCGCATCGTCCGGCGTCACGGCGCTGCGTGTCCAGCTCGCGTAGTCCTTGAGCTGGGCACGTCGGCCTCCGAAGTGGAACAGCACGGTCGCCGGGTCGAGTCGCCGCATCGAGGTGATGATCGACTTGAGGGCGTTGGTCTTGCCCGACGACGGCGGGCCGGCCACGACGAACGTGCCCACCGGGTCGAAGTCGCGCGCCGCCAGGGTGTCCTCCGCGACCCCGAGTGCCGGGAACTCGCCGAGGCGATCGGGCAGATCGCGCACAGACAGACGGGTGGGCAGCGCGCCGATCTCCGGCACCTCCCTCGCTCCGGCCGCACGGAGCCTCTCGGCGAGACCCTCGAGCAGCTTGGTCTGCTCGGCCACATTCGGAGTCCCGCCCAGCGTCGCGATCTGCGTCTCGCGGCCGTCGATGATGGCGCGTCCCGGGGCTGACCGCTCGTCCAGCACGTCTTTCGGCGCGTTCAGCATCGCGTATCCGGACTCATCCGAGAGACGCAGGACCACGCGCCGCGAGACGTTCGCGCTCACCGCCGTGGGGACAGAGCCCGAGCGGTCGGCGCTCGCGACGACGTGCACGCCGAGCGGGCGGCCCTCGCCGAGGATGCGCATGAAGATCTGATAGAAGGGCATCCGCGCCGTCGTCGACTCCCACTCTCCACGGAACTGCGGGAAGCCGTCGATGAGCAGGACGATGCGTGCCTCGTCCTGCCCGGTGAGCTCCCGGTACTCCGTGAGGCTGGAAGCGTTGGCGGCACTGAAACGCTTGCCACGGTCGTCGAGCACCGCGGCCAGCGAACGCAGCACCCGCTGCACGCGTTCGGAGTCGTCGCCCGAGATGATCGAGCCGACGTGCGGCAGCATCTCCAGGCTCTTGAGCGAACCGGACCCGAAGTCGAGCCCGTACACCTCGACGTTCGAACGAGCGGGATCGAAACCCGCGGCGATCGCGATCGTGCGCAGTACCGTCGACTTCCCCGAACCGCTCGTCCCGTAGACGAGCAGCGAGCCGTCCTTGTCGGGGTGGAAGTAGGCCGGCTCCTGGAGCTGCCGTTCCGGGACGTCCATCTTGCCGAGCAGCACCTGCCCGTCGCCGAGCACCGGGAGGTCGCGCAGGTCGACCGCGCCCTCGAGGTCGTCGAGCCACGGCCGTCGGGGGGCGGGGATGCGGGCCTCGCGCGCCGCATTCACGAGCGTCGCCACGATGCGCTTCTGGTCGTTGGGTCCAAGATCCTCGTCGTGCGAATCGGACTCCGGCGCCTGCTCGGCCTCCCAGGTCTGGATCGAGCCGAAGCGGAGTTCGGCGACCTTGACCTCGGCGACCTGAGCCTCGTCCGTGGTCCATCCGCCGGCGTACGCGGACTGGAACGGCACGAGTCGCCCCGGACCGGTCTTCGCGATACCGCGTCCCGGCAGCGAGGGCGGGAAGGTCGCCGCCACCGGGTCGTCGACGACGTCCTTCGAGTCGGACTCGTCGGCCATCCGCAACGCGACGCGCAGGTTCGTGTTCGCGCGGAGGTTGTCCTTGATGACACCGGCGGGCCGCTGCGTCGCCATGATCAGGTGGATGCCGAGGGAGCGTCCGCGCTGGGCGATGTCGACCACCCCGTCGACGAACTCCGGCACCTCTCCGGCGAGCGCCGCGAACTCATCGATCACGAGCACGAGCGCTGGCGGAGTCTCCGGGTCCCGCCGCTTCTCGAGTTCTAGCAGGTCCTTGGCCTTCTTGCGGTTGAAGAGGTGCTCGCGGTGGTGCAGCTCGGCGCGCAGGCTCGTGAGGGCGCGACGCACCAGGTGCGGGCTCAGGTCGGTGACGAGGCCGACGGTGTGTGGCAGGTCGACGCAGTCGGCGAAAGCCGAGCCGCCCTTGTAGTCGACGAACAGGAACGTGACGCGATCCGGGCTGTGGGCGGCCGCCATGCCGAGCACCCATGCCTGCAGGAACTCGCTCTTGCCGGCACCGGTCGTCCCGCCGACGAGGGCGTGCGGCCCCTGGGTGCGCAGGTCGAGGGTCATCGCGTCCGTCTGCGACTGTCCGATGATGGCGCGCAGGTTGCCGGCCTTCTTGAGCCGGGCCTGCGGAGCGCCGGAACGGTCGATGATGGTGTTGTTCTGCCGCCAGCGATCGATCACCGCGCTGGCATCCTCGGCGACCTCGGTGCCCACGAGCGAAAGGAAGCTGACCGAGTTCGGGATGTCGGAGGAGTCCTCGATCACCGTGCTGGAATCGACGACCGGCGCCAGGCGCTTGGCGAACATCGTCATGTAGGCGTGCGAGACACCCTCGACCTGCACCCCGCGGTAGTCCACGCCGCTGCGGACGGTGCCGACCACGGCATCGGAGAGCCCGGCGCTGACGTCGACGAACGTGCGGCACGCCGCGGGCAGTGCCTCGACGACCGGAGCGACGAACAAGGCGTAGACGCCGACGTCGGCGCCGCGCTCCAGGATCTGGGTCAGTCTGGCCCGATCGACGGGGGCGTCGTTCGTGATGATCACCAGGATGGCCGTCTGGCCGGGGAACGTCGCCTCCTCGGCCGCGCGCTTGACGTCGGTGCCGTACCGCATCGGATCCCAGTCGGCTCCGTACGGGGGCCGCGCAGACTTCGACTCCCGCGAGCGGCGCAGGACGATCTCCTCGAGACCGCTGAGCAGGGCCGTCCCGGTCGAGGCGGAATCCGCTAGTGGCATCTCCTTGAACGGGTTCCGCTCGCTGGAGGTGTGGGGGAGCCACTTGAGCCAGTCGAGCTCGTTCGCCCACCCCGGTTCGGTCAGCGCCACGGTGACGAGCTCGTTCGGGGAATGCGTGCCGAACAGTTGGACGGCGATCCCCCGCAGCGCATCGCTGGCCAGCGACGTGGGACCGGCGACACCGACCGAGCCCACGCTCTGGAGAGATTCCAGGATGGGGACGTCGTCGATCATCCGGTACCGCTCCTCCAGGCGATCGACGCGTTCGACGTATTCGACGAGCGCCTCCGGGGTCTCGGTGCGCTTGATGCGCGTGCGTGCTTCGGTCTCGCAGACCCCGAGACGCATCGCGAGGAAGTTCCAGTGCTCCGGTCGCCGCGTCCACAGCAGGGGACCGAGACGCATGGCCTCATCGAACACCACGGCGACGGCGGGGACCTCGTTCTGCCGTACCTCGCGCTCCTTCGGACGCGAGTGGTACAGCGTCTCCTCCAGCCGCTCGAACTGCTCCTCGAACGACTCGGCCTCCTTGCGCAGCCGCTGACCGATGTTGGTCTTCTGCGAGATGAAGTTGCCGAACATCATCATCGGCGACGCAGCCGCGATGAGCAGCGACGCCGGACGCTGCGTGATGCTGAACATCGTCACGGCCAGGAGGATCGGCGCGACGAGCATGGGCCAGGGGAACAGCCGCGACGGCTGGTCGCGGGGATAGCGCGGCTCATCGAGATCCTCCCCGGTGTACCGCTCCTCGACACGGGGGCTGCGGTTGAACATGAGCGCTCCCCCGCGCTCGAGCACCGGGTCACCCGTGGCTGAGCCGTCGAAGTCGCTCACCATGTGCACGACGAACTCGCAGTCCCCGAGCACGAAGCTCTGCCCGGGGATCACACGGAGACGCTGCACGAGCCCGCCGTCGACGAGGATTCCGTTCGCCGAGTTGAGGTCGACCAGCTCGACGAACGTCGCGGCGACCTCGATCCTGGCGTGCCGCTTCGAGACGAGCGGATCAGCGATAGTGACGTCGTTCGCGGCGTCGCGTCCGATCAGGAAGTGACCGATCGGCAGCGGGAACTCCTGCCCGACCGCAGGGCCGGAGACCACCCGGAGGACGGCGGCGGGGCGCGCACCCACGGTGCCTGCGGCGGCACGGTTCGGGCCGACGTTGACCACCTCGGCGAGGAAGCCGGAGCCGAGCGGGGCGTCGCCGACGAGCAGGTCGGGATTGAGCATCGTGAGCTGCTCGCTCGTCGGAGGGGCGACGGAGAGCGTGAGCACGTCGGTCGGCGTCGCGACGATGCTGCGTGCCGGGTCGGTGGTGGCGATCTGGCGCGCGACATCGGCGATGGTCGCCGTCGAGTCCGCCATCACGACGACGTCGGTCAGGGGTGCTGCGGGTCGACGCAGGGTCAGCTTGACTCTCATCGCTCGTCCTCACCGCGCCGGGGGCGCATCTCACTTCTCCGGGTCATACCCACTCCACCTGCAGGAACCGATCGCCGAAGCGCACCGTGTCCCCAGTCCGCAGCTCGGCCGGGTGTCCGGCGGCCAGCGCGGTCTCGACACCGTCTCGGACGATCGCGCTGCCGTTGGTCGACGCGCGATCGACGATGAACACGCCCCGTCGAGCCGGCATCACCGCGATGTGCGTCTTGGACACCGAACGCGTGTCGTCGACGACCGGGACCAGGAGCGCTTCGCCCTCGCCGGCTGCCGCGCTCGGCGACCTCCCGAACAGCGTGGTGCCGCGCACTTCGACGCGCTCACCGGTGTCGAGTACAAGAATCGCCCGCACTCCGACGGGAACGTTCGGAGCATCGGCGGGAACCGCCGGCACATCGGCGGGAACGGCGGGAACGGCGGCGGGAGCGGGGACCGGCGGCTCGGGGGCAGGAACCGGCTGTGCTGCGGGTGCGGGCGCGGGTGGCATCACGGGCGCGGGTGGCATGACGGGAGCCGACGCGGGAGCCGGCGCCGGAGCCGGCGGCGCGAACGAAGCCGGGGGCGGGGTGCCGGTGGCCAGGGAGGGCGGTGTCGACGACACGAGGGAGCCCGGGGCCGAGGCCTCCGGCCGCTCAGGGGCAGGGCCCGCGGCGGACCGGTGCGCACCGATGACGCCGCCGGAGAGGCGCGCGCTCGGGACGTACTCGGCCGGAGCATCCCGGTGCACCGGGGTGGCGAGCGACGGGAGGGGTGCCTTCTCCTCGTGCTCGGGCGTCTTCACGCGCTTGCGCGCGATACGCATCCGCTTCTGGTCATAGGGGTTCAGGCCGCCGCGCACGTCCACGAACCAGGTCGCGGCGGCGAGGTCGAGCCATCCGCGTCCTCGCCGCTCGATGTCGAAGAGCGGGGAGAGCATGATCACCAGCACCGGCCCGATGAGCGGAACGAGGAGCGAGGCGTACGCGACGAGGTAGCGCACGACCGCGCCCCGCCAGAAGCCGGGACGCTCGAGAGTCCGGACGTTCACGGAACGGATACCGCAGATCGCCTTGCCGAGCGTCACCCCCTTGCGGCCATGCAGGACGAGCTGGACGACGAGGTAGGCGATCATGAGCCCTTGGGACACCGCAGCGGCCACGATGAGCCACACCAGATCCTCCCGCGCGAAGAAATCCTCCGCGTCGAACCGTCCTGACGCCGCCTGCGCGAGCACCGGGGTCAGAGCGATGAGGGCCGGGAGGGCGATGACGACCGCCACCGTCCACTCGATCAGGGCAGCGAGCACACGCGCACCCCGTCCGGCGGGGCGCAGGCCGAGAGCCTCCGCGTACGCGGGGTCCGGGCGTCCGTGCGCGTCGAGTCCTTCGACCTCGGGCGCGCGGTCGTCGATCTCCCAGATCACTCCTGCTCTCCCTCGACGTCGTCGATGGAATGCTCGGTGTCGAGCAGCGGCAGGTCGCTCTTGCCGACCAGGCGCGAGGCGATCACATGCTCGACCAGGCGTGCGCGCCTGTTGGTCGCGAAGCTGCGTTGCCCGCCGCGCATGCCGGGCACACCGATCCGGTCGAACTTGTCGCAGACGTTGTCGAGCTTGCGGTTGAACCGGGTGACCGTCCAGCCCAGCCGCTCCGCCGCCTTCGCCGAGGTCGGGATCTCACTCATCCCGGTGCCGTCCCTGCGCAACTGGGGTTCGGCGAGCGCCAGGATGAGCAGCTTCTGGCTGAGGGTCAGCGGAACGTCGCCGATCGTGGACGCCCCGTCGTCGTCGTGCTCGCGCCTGGTCGCGCGAAACGTCGGCTCCGCTGCATGCAAGGTGAGCTCGTAGGTGGTCGGCCCCGCGCTGAAGACGATCGTCGTCTTCTCGAAGACGAGTGGGAGCCGAGCACCCGGCGCCAGCCACGCCTGCACGCCACCCGCCGAGTCGGTCACCGTCGCGGTGAGCCGGGTACCGACGTTCGACAGCCACCACAGCCCGTCGGAGTCGGTGATCTCCAGGAAGTGCCGATGCAGGAACAGATTGTCGTCGAGCTCGAGGTCGCCCTCGCGTCCCACGATGAATCGATCACCACGGCTCACGCGGAAGTACTCCCCCGCGAACTCGACGGTCACCCCTCCTGCACTCGTCACTCCACACACCCCCGCACGGTTTCCGAGGCACGACCGTCGTCGCGCCGCAACATCACGTCGATGCAGACGGTGCCCGCCGCTGCGGGGACCGTCGCGGTCGCATCCGGCGTCTGGTGCGGATCGACCTCTCCCGACACCGCGACCGGTGTCCAGATGAACGAGTCGCCCTCGAGCGGACTCGGATTGGTCCAGGTGAACACGATCCGATCGCCCTCGCGCGTCCCGGAGATCTCGGTGACCTTCGGCACGACGTCCGTACCGACGTCCTTCGGCTCCACGGCCTGCTCGGTCTCCTGCGCTTCGGGGGTGACACCCGCCACCAGGAGGTTCATCCCGACGATCCCGCCGACCACGAGTACGACCGCGGCGGCAGCGAGCACGATCCACAGGCCCTTGCGACTGCGCGGCGCCGGCGGCTCTCCCGGACCCGCGACAGGAGCAGCCGACACGGCCGGAGGCGGCGTCGCCTCTTCCGGGGCGACCACCATCGGCGCTCGCGCGATGGTGCGGTCGTCGGCGGAGGGGGCGAGTGGAGCCGCGGCCGTCGGAGTCGGCGGGCGCAACTGGGTCTGCTCGACGAGCGGTTCCTCGGGCGTCGGGGCGTCGAATCGCGGAATGCCCGACAGCGGAACCGGCGGTTCCTTCCGCTGCGTCTGGGCCGAGGGGCGGGTGAACGATGCCAGTTCGGGGTCGATGCTGACGATCTCCCGCACCCGGGTCAGACCGTCGCCGTCGTCCTCCAGGTCTTCCGCCGGCGGATGGTCATCGACGATGTCGATCGGGGTCACCGAGTGGGAGAGCTCGATCTGCACCTTCTGCAGTGCCCGCGCGAATGCCACCGCGCTCGGGAAGCGATCGGCGGGGTTCTTCGCCATCGACCGTTCGAGGAGCCTCTGCAGACTCTCCGGCGAATCCGGCCTCTTCAGTGAGGGGAGAGCGGCGCGCTCGATGCGCTCGATCAGATCGGCGCTCGAGTTGCGTTCGCCGGTCCGCTCGAAGGGCGAACGACCCGCCAGCAGCGTGTATAGCGTGGCGCCGAGCGCCCAGACGTCGGTGCGCGGACCACTCTGTGGAGGCTCCGCGAACGACTCCGGCGGAGACCAGGGTATGGACATGCCGGAGGCCTCACCCGTCGCTCCGGTCGTCGATGCGATGCCGAAGTCGGTGAGGGCGGGCCGGTTGTACTCCGTGACGAGGATGTTGGCCGGCTTGATGTCGCGATGCAGCACGCCCGCCCGGTGCGCGGTCTCGACGGCTCCGGCGACCTGGATCCCGACGCGCAGAGCCTCGGCGACCGAGAACGGCTCCTTGCGGGAGCGGATCTGGAGGTTCGGCCGCGGGCAGTACTCCATCACCAGGTAGGGGCGACCGTCGCCGGCGACACCCGCCTGGTAGATCGTGACGATGGCCGGATGCGTCGAGAGCATCGCCATCACGTTGGCCTCGTCGGCGAACTCCTGCGCCGCGCCACTCGAGATGCGGTCGGCGACCAGCACCTTCACCGCGACACGGCGACGCGGCATCTCCTGCTCGTACAGGAAGACATCGGCGAAACCGCCGGTGCCCAGCGGCTCCACATAGGTGAAGCCCGGCAGATCCGGCGGCGGCGAGGGGCGACGCGTCACGGCAGCTCCTCGAACGCGACGGTCACTCCGTCACCGAGATCCACGACATCACCGGACAGCACGAGCGTCTGCTCCCCGGGATGCAGCCGCACCGGCTCGGCACCGGGACGAAGCAGAGTGGAGCCGTTCGTGGTGTGCAGGTCGATGACCACGACGGTGTCGCCTTCCGGCCGCACTTCGAGGTGGCTGCGCGAGATGTCCTGCTGCGGGCTCTCGACGGCGATCAGGTGCGGGAGGTTCGCACCGCTCGCACGGGTCGATCGCGGGCGTCGGCCGATGATGACCGTGCGATCGAGCGCCGCCACCTGACCGGTGGAGAGACGCACGCGGCCCGTCGAAGCGATGGACGGCACCGGGGTCACGTCGAGCACGTCCGTCGCGACATCATCGGCGACGGGAGGCTGCTGGCGGAGCGCACGCAGGTCGGCCGCAGAGACGGTCGCCCCGTCATGATCGCCTTCGACCGGGACGGGGGTCGGCGCCGCGGCTGCGGCACCGACCGAGTGCACGGTCGCACCCCAGAGCTGATCGAAGTCGTCGTCGACGGGCGGTGCGAGCGTCACCTCGGTCGGTGGAAGGAACGCATCCTCGATGACCGGGGCAGGAGTCGGCTCGGGTTCCGGCGCGGGAGTCGGCTCGGGTTCGGGCGCAGGAGTCGGCTCGGGCTCCGGCGCCGGCTCGGGCTCCACGGCCACCAGCTCCGGGGCCTGCACGGCGGCAGCGGGTTCGGCGAGCACGGGGGCCGGGCCGAGCGCACTGGTCAGCGGATCGGCGTCGCTCGGCTCGAGCTCGGCGCTCACCGCGGCAGCCCGCACGATCCCGCTCTGCACGGGGAGGCCGTCAGCCTCGGTCGTCGTCTCGACCGTGATGTCGATCGTCGTCGCGCCACCGAGGAACCGCTCGTTCCAGGTGGTGACGTCCGCCCCGGAGAGCTCGAGGGATTCCGTTGCGGTCGTCACGTGTGCCGAGACGTCACCACGGAGGGCGATGCGCACGTCTCCTCCCTCGGCGACGGCGGCGACGAACGACGGCAACGATGTGAAGGACCGGCCCGCCTGCGTCGTCAGGAGATCGACGACCGTTGCGAGCGTCTTCGCCTCCGGCAGGCGTTCCCACAGCCGGGCGACGACATCGCCGGGGACATCGGGCGGGAGCGCGACGAGCGCGCCGGGGATGACGATCAGGTACCACTGTCCCGGTCGGTAGATGGTCTGCATCAGCGAACCCCTCCTGCTGTGGCTTCTCGTGGACGCGTGTCGGCGTCGATGTCGTCGTCGTCGGTGGCCGTCAGCGTTCCCGGCCGCGACGCGACCGAGACCGCGTCCACGACGATCACGGTGATGTTGTCTCGACCCCCGGCGCTCACCGCATCGGCCGTCAAGGCGTCGGCGGCCTTCTGCGGATCGGATTCCGAGGCCAGCACCTCGCGGATACGCGTGTCCGGCACTTCGGAGGTGAGACCGTCCGAGCAGACGAGGATGCGATCGCCGAGTTCGGCGGGGAACATCCAGTAGTCGGCGTCGCCCGTGCTGCTCGCACCGATGGCGCGGGTGATGATGTTCCGGCGGCGATCCGAGACGGCGTCTTCGACGGAGAGCTCACCGGACTCGATCAGCTCCTGCACCACGGAGTGATCGACACTGATCTGCTCCAGCTCGCCGTCGGCGAGACGATAGGTCCGGGAGTCTCCGATGTTGACCGCGAGCCAGTACCCCATGCCGTCGACCGAGGCGATGACGACACCGCTGAGGGTCGTCCCGGCGCGTCCGTTGCCCGAGGTCGACAGATCCTCGACGCTCGTCCGCGAGACGGAGAGGGCGTGCCGGACGTCGTCGAGCTCGAGCGCCGGTCGACCGATGTACCGGGCGAACTCGGCGATGACGGCGGCACTCGCGCGCTCACCGGCCTCGTGCCCGCCCATCCCGTCGGCGACCAGGAACACCGGGGCCGAAGCCAGATGCGCGTCTTCGTTCAGCGCGCGCCGGAGCCCCGGATGCGTCGCCGACCCGGTGGAGACGATGAGTCCCGGCCTCATGCGTATCCGCCGATCGTCACGATGCGGTCGCCGATCTCGATCGCGTCGCCCAGACGCACCGGCACCCGCTGCCCGGCCGGGCACGCGATGCGCTGGCCGTCGCGGACGATGGTCATCCCGTTGGTCGAGTGGCGATCCCGCACCCATCCGCCGGAGGTCTCGGCGGCGGCCTCGAAATGCGTCTTGGAGAGCGACAGCGTCTCGTCGCGCACGGGTACGAGCGTCGCGCCCTCCTCCGGGGCGGGGTTGCGGCCGAAGATGGTGCGCCGCGAGACGGAGACCCGTGTGCCGTCATCCCACGTGAAGACCAGACGATGGCCGGGGACGCTGATCCGGGTCTCTTCGAGATCGTCGTCCTGTTCGACGACCTCCGGCGCTGCCGGCGCGGGTGCCACCGGGAGCGGCGGGACCGGCGGAGCAGCGACCGGCGGAGCAGCGACCGGC